>JBHHWH010000056.1:0-15764 GCA_046756405.1 Acidimicrobiia bacterium
TGACCACCCCGTGGTTGGTGAGTTCGGTGCGGACCCGGAGCGGGTCGGCGCCGGGCAGGTCGATCTTGTTGATGGCCACGATCATCTTCACCCCTGCCGCCTTGGCGTGGGAGATGGCCTCGATGGTCTGGGGCATCACTCCGTCGTCGGCGGCCACCACCAGCACGACGATATCGGTGATGTTGGCGCCCCGGGCCCGGAGAGAAGTGAACGCCTCGTGGCCGGGGGTGTCGATGAAGGTGATCTTCCGGCCGTTTACCTCCACCTGGTAGGCGCCGATGTGCTGGGTGATGCCCCCAGACTCGCCTTCGGCGACGCTGGTTTGGCGGATACGGTCGAGGAGGGTGGTCTTTCCATGGTCGACGTGGCCCATCACCGTCACCACCGGGGGACGGGGCCTAAGGTCGGCAGGGTCGTCTTCGAATTCGGGCTGGTCGGCGACGGCCGGTGGAGGTGCGGCCTCTTCGATCTCGATCATGTAGCCGAAGCCCTCGGCGATCTCGTCGATCAGCTCCGGCGGCATCGCCTGGTTGGCTCCAGCGGGTATACCTCGGCCGAGGAGTTCTTTCACCAACTCGCCCACGGGCTGGCCGACGGCTTCAGCGAACTCGGCCACCGTGGCCCCTTCGGCCAGGGTGGCGATGCTGACCTCGGCGGCGGCCTCGGGCTCATCTTCGACAGCTTCGACCGCTTCGGTCTCCTCTACCTCAGGTTTGGGCTCTTCCTCGGGGGCGAAGGCGAGACGGAGCAGCTCGGCCGCCTCGTCGCTGAGACCGGAGGAGGCAGTCTTGACTTCGATGCCCAGTTCCTGGGCCTGGGCCAGCACCTCCTTGGAGGCGACGCCCAGCTCCTTGGCAAGTTCGTGGACTCTCATTCAGCTCACTCGCTCTCGTCGGTGACGGGCTCGGTGACCGCGTCTTCATCGTCGGCGACAGCCTCGGCCTCGTCAACGGCCGGCTCTTCCGCCACTCCGGCCGCTTCTTCTGCCACCTCGGCAAGCGCCTCCACTGTCTCTTCGCCGGGTGCCTCCAGGGCCACAGCCTCTTCCGAGATCTCAGGCGTCTCGGCTTCCTCGCCCTCTTCACCCTCTTCGGGGGGCGGAGCGTCGGAGCGGATGTCGATCTTGTAACCGGTGAGACGGGCGGCGAGGCGGGCGTTCTGGCCCTCCTTGCCGATGGCCAGGGAGAGCTGGTGCTCGGAGACGATGACCTCGGCCAACTGCTCCTCCTCGTTGAGGCGGACCTCCTTGACCTTGGCCGGGCCTAGGGCCTCGGCGATGAACTGGGCGGTTTCCTCCCGCCACTGCACCACGTCCACCTTTTCACCCCGAAGCTCGTTGACCACCTGACGGACCCGGGAGCCCCGGGCTCCCACGCAGGCGCCCTTGGGGTCGACGTTGGGGTCGTGGGAGATTACGGCGATCTTGGTCCGGTGGCCGGGCTCGCGGGCGATGTTGACGATCTCCACCGTCCCGTCGGCCAGCTCGGGCACCTCCAGTTCGAGAAGCCTGCGTACCAGGTCGGGGTGGCTCCGGGAGACAACGATCTGGGCGCCCTTGGGCTCGTTGCGGACCTCGATGACGAGGGCCTTGACCCGATTGCCCCGCTCCAGGCGTTCGAAGGGGATCCGTTCGCTGCCGGGCAGGATCGCCTCGGCGTCGCCGAGGTCGAGGATCACGGAACGGAAGTCGACCTGCTGGACGATGCCGGTGACCAGGTCGCCCTCCCGGCCTTCGTATATCTCGTAGACCTTCTCCCGTTTCGCCTCCCGCAGCTTGAACTGCATGACCTGTTTGAAGGACTGGGCGGCGATACGGCCGAAGGCCTCCCCGTCGGGAGTGTCCTCCCACTCCCGGATCACGTTGCCCTCCTCGTCCAGCTCCTGGGCGTAGACCTTCACCTCGCCTGACTCGGGGTCGATGGTCACCCGGGCCTCCTCGGCGGCGCCGGGACTGCGCTTGTAGGCGGCTACGAGGGCGTTGGCGAAGGCGTCGAGGATCTCCTCAACCGACATCCCTCGTTCCCTCGCGAGGACCTCTATGGCCTCCATCATTGTGTCCAGCTTCATGCTTCTCCTTCAGTGCCCCGGCTTGGGGGCCTTCTCCCACCGAAACACGGTCCGGGCGGTCACCACATCGGCGTAGGCGACCTCCCTGGTCCCGTGATCGCCCTCCACACTGAAGGTCTCCTCGCCGGCTTCGGCAAGGACCCCCCGGAGGGTGGTCTTCGAATCTCCCTGGGACAGCTTGACGACCACTTCGCGGCCGATGGCCTTGGCGAAATGGGGCTTCCGCTTCAGCTTGCGCTCCAGCCCGGGTGAGCTGACCTCGAGCTGGTACTGGCCATCGAGGTCGGTCTCGTTGTCGAGGAGGCGGGAGATGCCCCGGGAGAGGTCAGCGAGACGGTCGATGTTTACGTCCTCCCCGTCGACGGTGATACGCAGGGTTCGCCCCCGGCCTCGCCCGGTCAGCTCGAGGTCGTACAGCTCGAGTTTTTCCGCAGCGAGGTAGGGCTCGACCACCTTCCAGATGTCTTCTACCTGCGTCACTTTCTCCACTTCTCCACAAGAAACCAGGTGGGTGCCGAAGGCGCCCACCTGACCGAAAAGCGTCCCTTTGTCAGAGAGATTATAGGGCAGACGACAGTTGCCCGAGTTGTCGGCTGTTGATCGCGTCAGCGGCTCTCGACCACCCGCCGTGCCACCTGGGCAGCGACGGCGTCGAGGGCCAGTTCCTCTTTGACCAGGCCCTCCCGAGTGGTGAGTTCGACGGTGCCTTCGGCCACTCCGCGGGGGCCGATGGTGATCCGGTAGGGGATACCAACCAGCTCGGAGTCGGCGAACTTGACCCCGGGACGCTCCTGGCGGTCGTCGAGGAGCACCTCCACCCCGGCTTCTTGGAGCTGGTTGTACAGGTCGGTGGCCGCGGCCAGGGTGGTCTCGTCGTCGGCCCGGACCACGGTGATCACCACCTCGTAGGGGGCGACGGAGACCGGCCAGATGATCCCGTGTTCGTCGTGGTGGGTCTCCACGATGGCGGCGATGGCCCTCTCCACGCCGATGCCGTAGGAGCCCATGATGATGGGACGGTTCTCCCCCGCCTCATCCTGGACGTAGGCGCCGAAGGCCTCGGAGAACTTGGTGCCCAGCTTGAAGATGTGGCCCACCTCGATCCCCTTCCACAGCTCCAAAGGGCTGCCACATTCGACGCAGGGTTCGCCGCTGGTCACAGTCCGCAGGTCGGCCCAGGTGCCCACGGGAATGTCCCGGGATATGTCGACGCCCTTGTAGTGCCAGTCGTCTTCGTTGGCTCCGGTGGTCATGTTCACCCGACCCTGAAGGGCCAGGTCGGCGATGATCGGGGTATCGGTGACCCCCACCGCGCCGAGACTGCCCGGATCGGCACCGAGCAGCTCACGGATCTCTTCGGGCTGGGCGGGACGCACCTCGGCGGCGCCGGTGACGTCCAGCAGCTTTTGCTCCTGAAGCTCGTGATCTCCGCGCATCAGCACGATCAGCGGCTCACCGTCGGCGAAGTAGACGAGGGATTTGATCTGGCGTTCCGGGGAGGCGATGTCGGGGTGGGCTTCGGCCAGGGCGGCGATGGTGCGTAGCCCCGGGGTGGGGATACGTTCCAGCTCGCCGGATTCGCCGTCGTCGATCTCCGCCAGCGCCGAGGTGGCCTTCTCCACGTTGGCCCGGTAGTCACAGCTGGTGCAGGTGACGATCCAGTCCTCCCCAGCGTCGCTGCGGACCATGAACTCCACCGACTCGGTGCCTCCCATCGCCCCCGAGGAGGCCTGGACGTCGACGGTTTCCATGCCCATGCGGGCGAAGATGTTCTTGTAGGCGGCATGGTGGAGGTCGAAGCCGTGATCGAGGCCGGGACGGTCCACATCGAGGGTGTAGGAGTCTTTCATGGTGAACTCCCGCACCCGCAGCAGTCCCGACTTAGGCCGGGGCTCGTCACGGAACTTGGTGTGGATCTGATACCAGATTTGGGGCAAGTCCCGGTAGGACGACAGCTCGGTGGCCAGGATGGCGAAGATCTCCTCTTCGGTCATGCCTAACACCAGGTCGACGTCTTTTCTGTCTTTGAGCCTGAAGAGGTTCTCCCCCATCAGGTCGTAACGGTCGGACTTCTTCCATATCTCGGCCGGATGCAGGGTGGGGAGCACCATCTCCTGTCCGCCGATGGCGTCGATCTCCTCACGAATGATGTCGATGATCTTCAGCCGCACCCGCTGACCCAGGGGAAGAATCGTGTAGGAGCCCGCGGCAAGCTGGCGGATGAAACCGCCACGCACCAGCAGCTTGTGGCTCACCGCCTCGGCATCGGCGGGAGCGTCACGGAGAGTGGGTATGTGGGCTTTCGACCAGCGCATGGAAGCCAGGACGGTACTAGGACTCCGGGACCTGAAACCACGATATTCCGGCACGAAGACCCTCCAGGGAGCAGGCGCCTCCGATGGCCACCCGGTGCCGACCACCCGGCCCTTACCATCTCGGCTATGACCGACCTCGACCGCTGTGGCCACCTGTGGAGGCTGTGGGTCGATGGCGAGGACCTGAGTTGCTCTCTGCTTGCTGGGTGAGCGACGCGCCGCCCGTTGGCGGGGATGGCTGGACCGGCGGTGTCGTCGGCTCACCCGCCCGGAGGGTGCTGCTGGTCTACATGTCAGCCTGAGAGGTGTGGCCGGTGCTGGGGTGGGCGGTCTGGGCCGGATGGCGGGCGCGGAGTCCGTTAAGGACAGCGATGATCTCGGAGACCTCATGGACGAGGACGGCCATGGCGATGGAGAGAGCACCAACGACGGCGGCAGGTACCAGCACTGCCAGGATGATGATGGAGAAGACGACGTTCTGTCGGCTGATCTGGCGGGTCCTCTGGCCGAGGGAGATAGCGCAGGGGATGGTGCGGAGGTCGTCGCCCATGAGAGCCACGTCGGCAGCTTCGATGGCGGCATCGGTGCCGGCGGTGCCCATGGCGATTCCGACGGTGGCGGTGGCAAGGGCCGGAGCGTCGTTGATGCCGCCGCCCACCATGGCAACGGGGCCAAGTGCCTTCTGGAGTCTGTCGACGGCATAGCTCTTGTCGGCCGGCTTCAGGTCGGCACGTACGTCGTCGATGCCTAGATGGTGGGCGATGGCGGCTGCGGTGGGCTGGTTGTCGCCGGTGAGCATGACGATGTTACGGATCCCGCTGTCGTGAAGGGCGCCGATGACGCCGGGAGCTTCGGGACGGTACTGGTCCCGGAGGGCGATCAGGCCCATCACCTGATCGACGTCTCCGACCAGGATCACGGTCTTTTCCGCTTCTCTCAGCTCTTCGACGAGACCCTGGTTCTCCCCGAGATCGACTCCGAGGTCTGCGAACAGAGAGACACTGCCCACGTAGACATCCTTTTCGTTGAGAACGGGCTCGAGCACCGGCACCGGTGAGGGCCTCGAATCCGTGGGCGCGCTGGACAGCGACGCTGTCCTCCTGTGCTCGCCGGATGATGGCCTGGGCAAGGGGATGCTCTGAGGAGGCTTCCACCGCCGCTGCCACCCGCAACACCTCCGCCGAGTCGGTGCCACCGAGCGGAATCACGTCGGTGACCTGAGGGGCGCCCTGGGTGAAGGTGCCCGTCTTGTCCAGCGCGAGCACCTGGACCCGGCCCAGGTTCTCCAAGTGCACACCACCCTTGATGAGCACCCCCCGCTTGCCGGCAGAGCCGATTGCTGCTGCGACCGCCACCGGTGTGGAAATGACCAAGGCACAGGGTGCACCGGCCACGGCCAGGGTGACGGCTCGCCGTATCCATTCCAACGGATCACCCCCAAACAGCGAGGGCACCACCGCGAGTAGGGCAGCTGCCCCCAGGATGGCGGGGCTGTAGTAGCGGCCGAAGCGGTCTATGAATTGCTGGGCCTTGGTCTTCTCCTCCTGGGCCTCTTCGACCAGGTGGATGATCTGGGACAGGGTGTTGTCCGCGAAGGCGCGGTTGACGGTGACCTCGACAGCCCCGGTCAGGTTCACCGTCCCGGCGAAAACCTGATCGCCACGCTTCTTCGCCACCGGCATTCGCCGGTGATCGCCGATTCGTCGAGGCTGGTTGCGCCCGTCCGGATCTTGCCGTCGGTGACGAGACTCTCGCCGGGGCGTACCAGCATCACGTCCCCGGGAAACAAGCTCCTCGGCTCCGACGACGGTCTCCCGACCGTCCCTCAGCACGGTCGCCTCCTTGGGAGCGAGGTCCAACAGGGCGCGGATCGCCCCCCGCGTACGGTCGTAGGTGAACTCCTCCAGACCTTCGGCCGCCCCATATAGGAACGCCAGGAAGGCGGCCTCCTCCCACAAGCCCAACGCTGCAGAACCAACAGTGGCCACCCCCATCAACACGTCGATGTCTACCCGGGGCCGGGCGATCGTCTCCAACGCCTCCCGACCCCAATGCGAAGCCCCCAGCAAAGCGGCCACCACATACAGGCCGATCGCAACCCCCACCGGGATGACCCCGATGCGCTCCAAGACAAAGGTGGCGGCAAGTACTAGCCCGGAGATAAGCGCATTGCGCAGCGGCGGGAAACGCCACCACGGACCCCGATAGGGTTCCTCGTGCTCATCGGTGTCAGCGCGGACAGTGTTCGTGGCCAGTCGTGTCATGCCTGTTTCCCTATCGCCAATCTCGAACAATACATCGCGCTCTGCCGATGATATCGTATCGCACCGATCGCTCATAAGAGGATCGGCCCTCTGTGCGGTGAGTGGGAGGCCGTTATTCGACGACGCGCAGGGTCCCGGCGAGGTCCATGCCACGCATTCGCCGGACGATGTTGGGGTGGCGCCATCGCTGCGCCGATGGTCAACGCAAAGACCCGGCCAGAGTGCCGAGTCGGAGAGCGAATTCGGGAAGCGTCTGAGGGAGGAAACGTTGTGTTATCCACCACACCATGGCGAGGCCTGCACCGGCCCCTGATGGAGGACCCGGGACAGCAGCCGGACCCTTCGCCAACGCCGCCAGACCTGCGGTCTTCACACCCACGTCAGCCAGCAGAGCGACCGCGACGATCCCGACGCCGATCCAAAGGATCTTGAGGCGGTGCGTAACCGAGACTCTGACTGAACGCCTTGCCTTCTCAGCTACTAGTCATCCTCGAGCCGGTAGTTGGGACACAACTCGATCCGATGACCCGCCTGGGCCAGCAACTCCTCGGCCGATCGCAACGCGATGACAACCTCAGGACCCGAGATCCGATAGAAGATCTGGCGCCCCTCGACACGGTCAGTCACCAGCCCACAGTCTTTCAGACATGCCACATGCCCCGAGATATTGGACTGCGAGCCACCCAGCCGACCGAGAAGATCCTTGACTCGCAGCTCCCCGGCCTCTGACAACTCCTCGAGAATCGCGAGCCGTGTTGGATCGCCAAACCCCCGAAACAGCTTCGCTGCCAACTGCACATCGGCTCTTGTGGTCACGCCCAAAGCGACTGGCCTCCTTCTACTCAACGGTCGAGACCGATGATAGCTCTCGACAGCGATGCAGAGTATTAGTCATCCGAAGGTTCGTGGCGCATTCTGCTTGCCCTGCCAGCCGAGGATCCCGATGGGCGTCGAAGGCGCACCAGGTCCAACACTTTTTGCCGTCGATGTCAAGGTGGTGGCGGGTCGGTGTGATGATCAGACAGGCGAGACCGACGAGCCGGGCGTGGACGTCGAGTTCTACTCGGCCGTTGTCTTGGGCATGCTCCAGCACTTCCGAGAGCGTGGACTTGGGTCGGCTGTGGTTCCGGTGGCCTTGAAGCCGCCGTCTCTCGTGTTACGGAATGGATCCACAGTGATCAATCGTCGCCATCATCATCGAAGCTGGTTTCTCTCTCGGAGTCTCTGGAGCGGTGTTTGGCTCTCTTCTCGGCCCATCTCAGGGCGAACACGGCCATGACGGCGGGAATCAGGAACAAGCCGATTTCGTCTATACCGCCGAAGTGGGCGAGAACACTCATGGTGCGGTCCGCGTGGAACTCCAACGGTGGGAACCTGCTGGCATCAAGCCGGCGAATGCGGGCTCGGCGCCTCGGCTGCCGTCGGTGATGTGACAGTCCAGGCATCCGGCCTGGCGAGCGACCGACGCCCCGTCTGCCGCCTTTGGCGACAGTGCCACCTCAGGCTCAGCTCCGCAAGCTGCGAGACCCGATGAGAGGTCCAGCCCGGTGCTCACGGTGATGGCGAAACGGGGTTGGTTCATGTTCCCTGGTCGACTTGGAAGGGACATACAGCTCCCGGCTCGGGGGCGAACCGGTTGCCAAATTCCCGCTCGAAACTGTCGACCAGGTTGGCGTCGATCTCATCAACGACAAGGAGCCTGGTCCACGCCGCCAGGGTGAAGGGAGCGGGATTGTCCGGACGGGGAGCCAAAAGGATCTCTCCTCGGTTGGCGCGTACCGCGTCCTCGAGTGCTTCCACCACGCCCTGGGGCACCGACGGGTCGTATTGGATGACCACTGCACCGTGTTCCAGGCTGTGCAGATAGGCCTGGTCGGGTACCGGCTGACGGTAGATTCCGCACGGTGCCGGTTGTGGGTCGTGTGGCCCGCTGGTGGGCGGGTTCGAGTTGTATTCGGGGAGTGGAGCTCCTGGGGCGAGGTGAACTGGGTTCATCTCGGCGAAGGCCTGAGTTTCCTCCAGTTCGGGTGGTGGAGGAGCGACCGGCGCGGTGACATCGGCGGCTATGAAGACCGCGCCTCCCAGTATCACGCCGACCCCAGCCACCCATGCGATCCTCTTCCACCACGACGTCCCGTCGTTGGTCGCGCGGGTCTTTTCTGGCCGTCTGCCACCGCTCATCTTGTTGTCCTTTCCTTTGCGTCGATGATCTGTTGTGTGGTTGTCATGTTTCGATCCGCGTGATGTGGCTTCCTCATCCGGCGGCTAGAACTGCCAGACCGAGGCCGGTGAGGACGACCATCAGCGCGAGCATGGCGTACTGGCTTCTGACGGCGGTATCGGGAGGGAAATCGGCGAGGGCCCGGTCGTGGGCGAGTACGACTCCACCGACATGTCCGGCGACGATCACGCCCACCTGCACATACCAGGTGGTGGTTGGATCTATCAGCGTGTAGTTCACCGTTCGATCAGCCGTCCCGAACAGATCCCATCCCAGCCCGAGCGGGTCGCTGATCGTGGACAAGAAGAGCTGGCCTTCGAACAGGACGAGGGTGAAATAGTGGGCGAACGCGTAGGCGAAGGCGATGGGAACGAGAGTGTGGGCGAACCTGACCGCCACCGACCCTGCCGACAGGCCCGGCCCTGCGATACCGGCCGCGGCCCGGCACGCAAGCCAGTAGGCACCGCCGATGACCGCCACCACACCGAACATGGCCACCGAACCGGTCACCACATCGGCGGCGGTACGCGACAGACCGAACCATGTGGACAGGCTCGACCGTGACCAGGTGGTGACTGTCTCTTCCCACCACAGGGCACCGGACATCCCGTCGTAGGTGACAGTGCCGATCATGAGGACCACCAACAGGACTAGCCCTCTTCGCTCATCGACGTGCGCCAGACCGCGCAGCCACCCTCGCCAGGAGATAGAGTCACGGTCGAAGCGGAGCGGGCCCATCGCCCCCAACAACCGGTTGTAAGCGGCGAACCCATCAAAGGACATCGTCATCTGCTCCGTTCCGACCCAGGCGGCCGACGCCAACAGGTAGACCGTGTACACCCGAGCGGCTATCGACAGATTCCGGGGGCCGGCATCAGGAGCGACCAGTTCGAGCCAGGTGAAACCGGCGAAAGCCGCCGCAGCCGGAAGATATCCGACCCTGACACGTCGTCGATGCTCATCCTCCTGGCTGGTGTCCAACGGTGCCGCCAGACGCCGCCACGGGTCGATCACCGGATAGATGTTGCCGATCATCGCAGAGAGTAGGGGAACGATCAGCCAGAACACCACGAAGACCATCACCGGTGCCGGATTCCGGACCGGGTTGGGAGCTCCCGTTACCCCCGCGACGAGGACCAAGAATAGGGAGACCACTCCCAGCAGACCTCCGACCCGGAACAGAGCCGTCACCAAGCCACCCGTGGCGACGGTCTTCGCCTTCGGGGGGTCTTGGAGACGCGCCTGCGGCCACAACACCGAGAGAGCAACAAAGGAGACCACAAGCACCATCGCCGCCCCAACGATGAAGAACTCCAAAGGCACCGGGAGGTCCTGTCGGCCGCCAAGACCATGAGCCAACACCCGTTGCGGCACCACAAGAGCCATGACCATCCCCGCCGAGACCACGATGAGGCGCCCTGACCGGGTCACGGGGAGACCTGGACCCGGCCCAGTTCAACGCCGGAATCCTCTAGTTCCAGTTCAAACACGCCCGGGATGTCCGCCACAAACTCGATGACCCCTGTCGTGCCAGGCCCGACGTCGGCGGCGATGTCGTATCCGTGGAGGTGTGCCATGTCGACTGTGTCAGAGAAGACGAGGATCCGCACCTCTTCCCCCAGGGTGACTTCGATCAGCCCACCTCCGGCAACGGTGCCGTCTTCGACTGTGATTTCGGCTGTCGGATCCTCTTCGGGTTCAGTGTTGGTCGACCCACCAGTGGTTGTGGTGGTCCGCTGGTCCGGGGGCGACGTGGCCGTGACTGCGCTCGTGGTCGTCTCGGATCCGCTGGTGGCGGGGGTCTTTGCTGTGGTGATGGGACCTGTGGTGGTGTAAGGAACAGTGCCGGTATTCGCGGAGCATGCCGACAGCAACAGGACCGTGAGAAGAGCCCAAGTCGCTCCGTGGGCACTCATGGGAGTCTCTCCAGTGCATCTACCAGCTCGTCGGCGTCGATGACGCCTTCGAACCGGGCTGCGACGTTCCCGTCTCTGTCGACGATGAACGTCCACGGCTCCGACGGCAGGTTCCATGCCATGACGGCCTCGACGAGTTTGAGATCTTCGCGTCGGGTCGCGTCGAGATTCTCGTAGACCTCGATGTGGATGAAGTTGATGGCCGGGTAGTCGGAGCTGACCTGTTTGACGGTGTCGAGCATGGGTCCACAGGTGGCCGACTCACAGAAGGCAGGTGTGGCGAACACCACGACAGTCGGTCTCCCGCTTCCCAGAGCCTCTTCAAGGGACAGGGCGTAGAAGGCGGGGTCGGGGTTGGGGTCGGTGCTGATCTCGGAAAGGTCGGCCACGTCGTCCCCGGTCGGAGTCGCTACGGCCGGTGCGGGCTCACCGACAGATGGGGTTACTCCGTCCTCCGCGACGTTGAACGGGATCCTGGCGGTGGTACTGGAACCGTCGTCGGTTCGCAGCGCCACTTCCCAAATACCGGGACGGTCGAACTCGACCTGGGCCCGGTAGAGACCCCGAATACCCGGTGCCGTCCAGATGAAGACTCCGGGGACGGTGATAGATGGTTCGTCTGCCTCGGGTGGGTAGAGGCTGATCTCGACGGGAAGGTCAGGAGATGCGTGGGAAGTGGCGTCTAGGGTGACCAGACCGACGAGCAGTCTTTGGGAGCCGACGGCGAGGTCAGCGTTGGCCACGATGGGAAACGCCTCTTCGGGGATTGCCGACGTGTCGTCTCCGGTTCCACATCCGGTGACCGCTACAGCGGCCAGAGCAAGGATGATGGTGATTGGTTTCAAGGTGATCCTCCGGTGGGGGCGTCGCTGATCTTCTCGGCCAGGTTGATCCCGTCGTCGGTGGTCTTATAACTGACCCGCACAGGATCGAGGGACCGCATGTGACTTGACAGGTGAGGCAGGGGGAAGTCGAAGTCGCCGAACGGGGCGGGCACGAAGCGGATCGTCTCCCCTTCGGTGGTGAGTACGTCGAAGGATTTGACGGTGGTCAGGTCACCATCGACTGCGGTGACGATCCCTTCGACCGTGAAAGTGTCGGGCGCCGAACAGGCGGCCACCACAGCCAAGACGGTTACCACAGCGGCGGACCTCACCTGCTAGCGACTTCCGTCGGCCGGGCCGCGTCGTCGTGGCGTTCGGCGGAGGCCCAACGGAAGAACATCACTGTGATCATCGTCCACAGGATGATCCCGCCGCCGAGTTTCATCAGCAGCCCGGCTACCTGCTGGTCGACCACCCGGTCCACATCCCACAGCCGGTCTGGGGTGGGGTAGGCGTCGATGTAGAGGAACCGGTTGGTGAAGGTGAGGAACGAGGCGGGGACGGTGGGGAGGATGGTGTTCAAGAACAAGTATCCAATGCTGCGGAACGGTGTCAGCCGGCGAATCTGGGGAAGCGGGCTGAACACCGGCCAGAACATGAGGAACCCGGAGACGACGAGGATGAGGTGGCCGGTCAAATGCCACCACTCCGACTGGTTCTGAATAGCGAGCACGGGAGGCCAGTGGGTGGCCGCGAACACGGTGTTGAACACGAACAATCCGACCATCGGGTGGGTGATGCGACGAAGGAAGGGTATTACTGGTCCGAGAAGGACCTGCCACAGCCAGGACGGGACCCCGAGGAGTATCAGCGGGGGGAAGATCAGCGCCAGGGTGAGGTGTTCGATCATGTGCACCGACACCAGCGCCTCTTCTGCGATGTCGTGGAGAGGCCAGTCCGAGACCACCCAAAGCGATGCCACCGCGGCCAGGAACGACGTGATCTGCCAGCCGGTGACTGCCGGCTTGTCTTTCGGGGCGTAGTAGGGCCCTAGGCGGCGTAGCGCCCACCAGTAGCCGACCACGAGCGTGATCACCAAGATCCACACTTCTGGGTGCGGCCGCCACGGGATCAACTCCGCCAGACTCATCGCCATAGAGATAACCACAAGATAGGTTCCTATGAAAATATGAGTTGGTGTTCAGATTTAGTTAGGCTTTTCGGTAATGGCTGATGTGATTCCGATGCCGGACGAGGCATGTGAGGTGCGGATGGTAGACCCCGAGAGGGTGGAATCCACCCGGGCGGAGCTGCTGTCCGAGGATGAGGCAAGCTCGTTGGCGGAGCGTTTCAAACTGTTGGCCGACCCTGGTCGACTGCGGATGATCTACGCGTTGTTGGAGGCGGGTGAACTATGCGTCTGCGACCTGGCGGCAACGGTCGACGCGACGGAGTCGGCAACCAGCCACCAGCTCCGTCAGCTTCGTCTCGCCGGGCTGGTCCGGTCCCGGAAACAGGGCCGCACCGTTTACTACCGGGTGGACGACACCCACGTCAGGCTGCTTCTGGACGTTGCCGTGGAGCATTACCTGCACGGCCACGACGATCGGACATGAGCGAGGCTCACTCCCACGGTGCCGCGATCAGGGCCGGCTCCCGCTACAAGGGTCGTCTCATCTGGGTGTTCGGCTTGGTGGTGGTGTTCATGGTCGCCGAGATCGTGGCCGGCGTCCTCACCAACTCGTTGGCGCTGCTGTCCGACGCCGGGCACATGGCCACCGACGCTCTCGGGTTGGGAATGGCGCTAGTCGCCATAATCGCCGCCGACAAGGCCGGTAGCGATGGGAGACGGACGTTTGGTCTCTACCGGTTGGAGATACTTGCCGCACTGGCCAACGCCATCCTTCTCTTCGCGGTCGCCGGCTATGTCCTCTACGAGGCCGTTCGCCGCTTCCAGGATCCACCCGAGGTTCTCTCCGGTCCGATGCTTGTCGTCGCAATCTTGGGTCTGTTGGTCAACATCGTCGGCTTGTGGCTGCTCCGGGAAGGCGCGGGAGAGTCCATCAACATAGAAGGCGCCTACCTGGAGGTGATCGCCGACCTTCTCGGGTCGGTCGGAGTCATCGCAGCTGCGCTCATCATACGTTTCACCGGCTGGGTCTACGCCGACGCACTATTCGGCGCCGCCATCGGACTGTTCATCCTCCCCAGAGCATGGCGCCTGGGGCGACGTGCCATAAGGGTTTTGGTCCAGGCCGCTCCCGAACATCTAGACGTGGCCGACCTCCAACAACGTCTCGCCGGCATCGACGGGGTCAGTGGGGTTCACGATCTGCACGTGTGGACCCTCACGTCCGACATGGAAGTCGCCTCGGTGCATCTGATCACCCCGGCCCAGGCAGACACCCACCGCATACTCGACCAGGCGACCAAGCTGCTGCGGGATGAATACGGGATCGCTCATGCCACCCTTCAGGTCGAACCCGAAACCCATGAGGACTGTGTTGAAACCTCATGGTGACAACACCTGGGAAATGCTTTCCGGCACCTGCGTGTACACGTCGAGAATCCAATCGTCCCCCGAGAAGGCTGGGACGCAGCAAGCGGCAGTGGCTCTACTGTCCACATGAAGATCTAGGCCATCTCTCAGTGTGATAGCAGCCGCCAGGCATCATCACCAAGACTCGAATTCGTGCTCCTGTCCTGCTGGAGGTGGCGATACTGACAAGAACAAGACTGACTGTGGGTTTGCTGAGCCAACGCGTTGAGGTGTGGTTTGCTCATGCCGAACAACAAGAACTCCACGAGGATCGGGCCAGCCGATCCCTCCAACCTTCCGGCAAGACCACCCCAAAGCTTCTCAACCCGCTTTCAGGGTGCCGCCCGTGGCTGCATCGTTAGTGCGCTCGTCTTGCAACTGGCGAGCGACCCGTTCGATGCGCACCAGCATCGCGGCTGATGGGGTGACCTTGCCGCCGAGATACGTGCTGAGCCGGGATGCGCTGGTCCCCACGAGGCGGGCGAATTCGGCATTGGTCAATCCGGAACTGGTGACGGCGTCCCGTATCCGGGCCGCCACCTCGGATCGTTCGGCACGATCAGCATCTGCCCGAGCCCGCTCGATGGCGAGGCGGAACAGCCTGCTGACCCCATCGGGCTCACGGTAGGACAGGTAGTGCTCGACACGACGAGCCACCTTCCCCCACGGTGAGCGCCGCAGTTCGGCGAAGATGGGCTGCCAGTCGCTGACCAACCCGCGGTCGATGACGGTGACGAGAGCTTCATAAGGCCAGGTGCGGACATCGTCTGTCGGCGAGGCGTCGACGTTGCGGAATACGACCGGCATCAGACCGCACCTGCCAGTCGAAGGGCTAGCTCTTGACAGACCTCTACGACATCATCCCATCGGTGGTAGCGCTTATCGAGCCTCTTGTAGCGAGGCAACTCGTCGATCACCTCGGTGTCCCGAGGCTTCGGATCGGCCAAGGCAACGACCAGGGAGGTGAGGACCGACCCCTCCTCCCCCGACCGATCCGCGTAGTAGTCATCGATCCCGGACAACACCTCAACCGCAGTGTCGAGGCCAAGGTGTTCTGCCAAGGCGACGACGTCGAGGTAGTCCCGAACCACGTTGCGCTGTACGACCAGATACGCCTTGACACGTAGTGTTTCGGCAGCGGTAGGGGCAACCACCGATCGACCCTCTCCGACATCAACCTCCATGGTTTCGAGTGGCCGGGTTCGACGCATCTGACGCAGACCCGCCTCCACACCCCCAAGACGACCCATGATCGTGAACGGTGGCTTCGAAGCGCGGACCGATGTCGCCCACCCCTCGGTCGCCTCCACCGCCTCCAACACCGCCTCATACCTGTCCACCAGATCGGCGAGAACATGATCATGGTCAAAGGAATCGCGGTGACCGGCGTGAAGCGCCGCCGCCGCATCCCCAACCAGCACCGCGTCCGGCACCACCTCCTGCAACCGGGCAGCGGACTCCAGCACACGTTTCAGCGTCGGACTCAACTCTGCCATATTCTTATCATATCTGATAAGCTTGGCGGTCTAGTCCTCTGTAGACAAAGAAAACCCCCAGGCGCTTGACCTAGGAAGTTCTTCGTAGCGGGGGCGGGATTTGAACCCGCGACCTTCGGGTT
>JBHHWH010000057.1:0-15700 GCA_046756405.1 Acidimicrobiia bacterium
CGGCTGACCATCCCAGCATCGGGTGCCACCAGTACGCCGAAGCCTTCAGGCATCGAAGCGGTTCCCGCCTGGCCGCCGAAGGCAACCACCGCCACCGGGGCAGCCGTGGCCTGGGCCAACAGCTCACCGAGATCCCCGCCGAGAAGGCCCGCGGATACACCTGGAGGACTCGCGAGCACCACCGTGTCAGCCCGGAGGGTCTCAGGGCCATCCACAACCCATTCCGCTCCGTCCCTGGTCACCGAAGCCACCGAGAAGCCCGCCCGGAGCCGGGCGCCGAGTTTGGCAGCAGCGGCAGCGGCGACGGCCCGAATCCCCCCCACGGGGATATGGGGCTTGGGTCGGACGGCGCCCGGCGGACGCTGGCGACGACGTTGCACAGCCCCCCGGATGACAGATCCCGCCTCTGACTCCAGGGCGGACAAGAGAGGAAACGAGGCCCCAACCGACAACGCGGCGGGGTCGCCGGCGAAGACGCCGGATGCGGCCAGCCAGGCCAGCATCTTCCCTGCTTCTTCGCCAAACCGCCGGCGGCAGAACTCGTCGAGAGTCTCATCGGACGAGCTAGGACGCGCACCAACCAAGGGCTCTGCCAGCGCCCGTAGCTTGGCCTTGCCAGAGACCAGCGGGGCCAGCAGGGCCTTCGGTGACGGCTCCAGGGCCACCAGCTTGTCCCTTGTGTAGACATATCGGATCGAGGCCGAGGGGTGGGCCTCGATCACATCGGCGTCTATCCGCTCCAGGATGGGACTGAGATGGGGGTGGGGAAGCATCATGGTCCCTGCCGCCGGCTCCACTGTGAACCCTCGACTCTGGACGGTCCGGGCCACCCCGCCTGGTTCGACCTCCTTCTCCACGACGACGAAGTCCTCGATCCCTGCGGCCAGAAGCTCGACGGCGGTGAACAGGCCCGCCAGGCCACCACCCACCACGACTACCTGTAGTCGGTCCATGCTCAGACGGTCTTTGAGAACATCGGCTTGTCCCCGAGGCGGCGCTCGGTGTAGGCGTCGAACACCGCCGCCAGCCGGCGTACGAAGAGGGCACCCAGCTCTGTAGCTTGCACCCGCGCCCCATCCACCTCCGCCATCCCTTCTTCCGCGAGCCCCCCAGGGGAGAGAAGCGACCTCATCTCGGCGCTGAAATAGGCGGGCCCGTCGATGCCGAAGCGCATACCTGCCACCGCCAGGTCCACCGACCCGTTGCACATCAATTCGGTGATCACCAACCTGCGGAGGGCGTCGTCGAGGTTGAGGCGGTAACCCCGCTCAATGGGGAGTTCCCCCGCATCTACCGCCTGGTAATAGGAGGCGAGACGACGGTGATTCTGGGCGTAGGAGCCGTCGACATCCGAGATCCCCGAGGTGCCGAAGGCCACCGTCTCAGTGTCCCGCTTGGTGGTATATCCCATGAAGGTGCGGGTGAGCGTACCCTCCCGGGCAGCTACCACCAGCTCGTCGTCGGGTAGGGCGAAGTGGTCCATGCCCACTTGAAGGTATCCGGCGCCAGTGAGGGCGCTCACCACCGTGGCCAGCAGCCGGAACTTGTGCTCGGTGTCGGGGAGAAGCTCCTCGTCGATCCGTTTCTGGTGGGGACGCATCCAGGGAACGTAGGCGAAGGAGTAGACCGCCAGGCGGTCGGGCCCCATCTCGATCACTGCTTCCAGCGTACGGGTAAGCGTCTCCTCATCTTGTCCCGGAAGTCCGTAGATAAGGTCGAAGTTGATCGACTCGTAGCCCAAGCGGCGGGCCTCGTGGTAGAGGGTCACGGTCTGTTCGACGGTCTGGAAACGACCGATAAGTGCCTGAACAGTGTCGTCGAGATCCTGAACTCCCATCGAAAGGCGGTTGAATCCCAGCTCCCGCAGCACTCTCAAGTGCTCGCTGGTGGTGACCCTGGGATCCACTTCCACGGCCACCTCGGCGTCAGGAACCAGCTCAAAGTGGCCGAGGAGTCCCTGGTGGAGGCGGCGCAGCGCCTCGGGGGGGTAGTGGGTGGGGGTACCACCTCCCCAGTGGTACTGGACCACCCGACGCCGCTCACCCAGCAGCGTCGCTACCAGTTCCGACTCGGCCAGGACTCTGGGAAGGTAGACGTTCGCCAGTTCGGGGTTCTTGGTGACCACCACATGGCAGGCGCAGAAGGCGCACCTCTTCTCGCAGAAGGGAAGATGAACGTATATGGACAACGGCTCGCCGGGACGCCTGGACGCGGCGGTGAGCCGGCGGGCGTAGTCGTCAGGACCGAACTCTTCGGTGAATTCCACCGCGGTCGGATAGGAGGTGTAGCGGGGACCGGGACGGTCATGACGGGCGAGAAGCTCGGCGCTGACTTCGATCACCTTCGCGCCTCCTCCAGAAGAATCTCTACGTGCTCGGGTGGAGTACGGCGATTGATTCCGTGACCGAGGTTAAGAATGTGACCCGGTCTGTGGTCGACGCGATCGAGGACGTCGCGGACCGAGGCCCGGATAGTCTCCGGGTCGCTGAGCAGCACCGCCGGGTCCAGGTTGCCCTGAGCCGCTACTTCCCCGAGACGGTCCCACGCCTCGTCGATAGGGAGACGCCAGTCCACACCGAAGCCTTCGGCGCCGATGGCCGGCTGGAGGTCGAGGGTGTGGCTGGCCCCAGGTGCGAAGTAGATGCGGGGAACCCCCAAGGAGTCCAGGGCGCTACGGGCGCAGGGAACCGCCATCTTGGCGTAATGGCGGCGGTCGAGGAGCCCGGCCCAGGTGTCGAAGAGCTGGACCGCGTCGGCGCCGGCCTCCACCTGAAGTCGTAGATAGGCGTTCATCGCCTCGGCGAGGTTCTCCAGGGCCGCCTTCGCCACCTGGGGCTCTCGGCGTAGTGCCGACCGGAAGCCCATGAACTCTTTGGAGCCTCCACCTTCGATCAGGTAGGCGAGGAGAGTGACAGGCGCTCCGGCGAACCCGATCACCGCGGTCGTATCGGGGACCTCCTTTTTCACTCTTCGGATGGTCTCGGCAACGAACTCCACCCGTTCCGGGTCGAGGGCGCCTAGCGAGGCCACTTCGGTGAGGGTCCAGGGGTTGAGTCGGGGCCCTGGATCGAAGGTCACTTCTACTCCCATCGCCTCCAGGGGAGTCATGATGTCAGCGAAGATAATTGCCGCGTCGAACCCGAAGCGGCGGATGGGCTGAAGGGTGATCTCGGCGGCCAGTTCGGGGGTCGACACCGCTTCCTGGAAGGAGTGGCGGCTGCGCAGGGCACGGTATTCAGCCAGGTAGCGACCCGCCTGACGCATTATCCAGACCGGAGGACGGGCGAGGGGACGGCGGTAGAGGGCCTCTACCAGGGGCTTGGTCATCCGGCCTCCTCGACTGCCTCGACCAGGACCTCTGCCATCCGGCCGGCCACCTCCCGGTGGGAGTCCATCAGGAACATCGCCTCGAAAGGGGAGGGGGGAACAAGGACCCCGCGCCGGTAGGCAGCGTGGAAGAAACGGGCGAAACGATCCCTGTTCACCTTGGCAGCTTCGTCCCAAGAGGACACCTCGTCGGGTCCGAAGAAGACGGTGAGCATCGCCCCCACTCGCTGTACACAGCCTGGTATCCCGTGGTCATCCAGGGCAGCACCGAGCTCGGCTTCGAGGGAGGATCCCAAGCTCTCCAGGGTGTCGTAGATCTCGGGATTCGCTACGAGGTAGCGCAGGGTTGCCAGTCCGGCGGCCACGGCCAGTGGATTCCCGGCCAGGGTGCCTGCCTGGTAGATGGACCCGTCAGGTGCCACCTGTCTCATCAGGTCGGCCCGACCTCCGTAGACCGCCGCCGGTGTCCCACCCGCCACCACCTTGCCGAGGCAGGTCAGGTCAGGGACGACTCCGTAGCGTTCCTGGGCACCCCCAGGGGCCACTCGGAAACCGGTCATCACCTCATCGAAGATGAGCACCGCCCCGTGTCGGTCGCAGAGCGCTCGCAGTCCCTCCAGGAATCCGGGGGCTGGAGGCACCACCCCCATATTCCCCGCCACCGGCTCGACGATCACCGCCGCGATCCCACCCTCGGAGAAGGCCCTCTCCACCGAGTCGAGGTCGTTGAAGCGAGCTATGTGGGTGTCGGCCACGGTGGAAGCCGGAACACCAGGGCTGTCGGGCTCGCCGAAGGTGGCAGCGCCGCTTCCGGCACGCACGAGGAACGAGTCGGCGTGGCCGTGGTAGCAACCTTCGAACTTGACTATCCCGTCCCGACCCGTCACCCCCCTGGCCACCCGGACCGCCGAAGCGGTGGCCTCGGTGCCGGAGTTGACCATCCGCACTACTTCCAACGAGGGAACCAATTCGCAGATCAACTCGGCGAGCTCGACCTCGCCGGGGGTGGGAAGCCCGAAGGAGGTGCCGCGGCGTGCGGCTTCCTCCACGGCTGCGACAATCTCGGGGTGGGCATGACCGAGGATGAGGGCACCCCAGGAGGCGACGAGGTCTACGAACTCCTCCCCGTCCACGGTGGTGACCACCGCCCCTCTGGCCGACCCTACGAAGGGGGGCGAGCCTCCCACCGCACGGAAGGCTCGTACCGGAGAGTTGACCCCGCCGGGCATCACCGTCGAGGCTCTGCGGAACCACTCTGGAGACAGGCTCATCCCTGTGCCTCCCCCAGGAGTCGGGCGACCCTGGTGGCGAAGTAGGTGAGGATCACTGAAGCTCCGGCTCGGGCGATGCCTATGAGCGACTCCAGCATCACTCGCTCCCCGTCGATCCAGCCGTTGGAGGCCGCGGCTTCGATCATCGAAAACTCACCTGACACCTGGTAGGCGGCCACGGGGACCAGAGTCGCCTCCCGCACCGCGGCGATGACATCTAGATAGGGGCCGGCCGGCTTGACCATCACCATGTCGGCGCCCTCGGCCGCGTCCAGGGCCACCTCCACCAGCGCCTCTCTCCGGTTGGGAGGGTCCATCTGGTGGGTGCGACGATCACCGAAGGCCGGGGCTGATTCGGCGGCTTCGCGGAAGGGCCCGTAGTAGGCGCTGGCGTACTTGGCGGCGTAGGAGCAGAGGGCCAGCTCCTCGTGTCCAGCCGAGTCGAGGCCCTCGCGGATGGCGGCTACCCGACCGTCCATCATGTCGGACGGAGCGATCACGTCGGCACCGGCATCGGCGTAGGTGATCGCCGCCTGCGCCAGGAGGGGAAGGGTGCGGTCGTTGTCCACCACCTCTCCGGCCAGCACCCCGCAGTGACCGTGGTCGGTGTACTCGCAGAGGCAAACGTCCGCCCAGACGGTTATCCCCTCCACCTGATCCTTGATCTCCCGGATAGCGGTGGGCACCGGGCCGTCGGGGTCCCAGGCGCCCGAACCTGTCTCGTCTTTGGAAGCGGGGATACCGAAGAGGATCACCCCTCCTACACCAACCGAGGCGGCCTCCTTCACCACTGGGATCAGCTCGTCCACCGAGACCTGGGAGTGTCCCGGCATGGCGCCTATCGGGTTGGAGACGCCCCTTCCGGGCACCACGAACAGGGGCAGAACAAAGGAGGCGGGATCGAGGCGGGTCTCAGCCACCATGCGACGCAGGGCCGCGGTCCGCCGCAGCCTGCGGCTGCGGATCGTTGGGAATTGGCTCATACCGGACTCCTCTCTTTCAAGTACCTGCTCAGGTCGGCCACGAGCAGGCCGAAGTCGGGTTGGGCCGCTACCACATGGGTCCTGGCGCCTCGCCGGGCGACGGCACTAGCGGTGGTCTCCCCTACGGCGGCGATCACCAGGTCCTGCAGGGAGCGGCCGCGGGTCCAGCCTTCGACGGCCGAAGGCGAACCGAACATGACGGCGTCCACGGGATCCCGGGCCGGGGCCACGGGGCGGGTCTCGTAGACGGGGAGGGCAATCACATGAGCCCCGGCCCTGGCCAGTTCCATGGCTGTTCCGGGGTCGGCCCCTCTGGCATGGGGGAAGACGACCACTTTGTTCTGGACCCGGTCGATCAGGCCGCCCACCAGCTCGCGGGCGCCGCCCTCACCGACCAGCTCGGTGCGGCCGCCGGCCGCGGCCACCGCCGCGGCGGTGGCCGGCCCTACCGCGGCCACTGGGACGTCGGGCATGCCTCCGTCGGGCCAGGTGTAGGTCACCGCCCGAGCCGAGGTAACGACTATCCAGTCGGCCTGGCGAGCTTGGTTCCGGATGCGCTCATCGTTACGGCTTCCGAAGGCCGCCACCTCGACACACGGAAGCTCCACAGCCTCCATCCCGTGGCGGCTGACCGCTGCGCTCAGGGCGGCGATACGGTCGGCAGCGGTGGTCACAGCGACCTTAGGAGTGCTCACAGGACCAGGGCCTTCCGGAGTCGACGAGCGGCCTTCTCCGGGTCGGCGCCCCGGGCCTCACCACGCCGGGGACCCTCTTCGTCTTCGACGAACCCCACCAGCTGAACTCCGGCCTCGTCGGCTGTGGCAAGGACCCCGAGCGCGGAGCGGCATCCCGCCCGCGAGAGAGCGAGGAGGCCCCGCTCGGCTTCGACGGCCATGCGGGTGGAGGGATCGTCGACGACCCGGGCCAGCTCCGCCCCAGGGCTACCGGCGACGGCCTCCACGGCGAGGGCCGCCTGGGCCGGAGCGGGCACCATCTCCTCGAGTCCGAAACGGTATGAGATCTCTTCCTCCCTGCCGAGCCGGCGCAGTCCGGCTTCGGCGAGGATCACCGCGTCGTACTCGCCTGTACGAGCCTTCTCCAGCCGGGTGTCCACGTTTCCCCGGATGTCGCGCACTTCCAGATCGGGACGGAGCCTGCGGAGCTGTGCCGCCCTACGGGGGCTTCCGGTCCCCACCACGGCTCCTTCGGGAAGGGAGTCAAGGTCGTGACCGCAGAGCACATCCCATGGCGACTCCCGAGGTGGGTAGAAGGCGACCAGACCGTCGGGGCCCTCCACGGGTAGGTCCTTACAGGAATGGACCGCCAGGTCGGCTTCCCCGTCGAGCACCGCCTGCTGCACAGCCCGCACGAAGGCGCCCACCTCGGTGAGGCGGGTGACCGGAGAGACATGGTCCCGGTCCCCCGAGGTGGTCACCTCCACCAGGGACACCTCGAGCCCGGGATGAACGGCCATGAGCAGGTCAGCCACCTGAGCGGCCTGGGCCATCGCCAGCATCGAACGTCGAGCGGCGATGCTCAGATCACCCATCTTCGATGCCGAAGGCGTCGGCAAGGACCTCGACCGCCTCGGGCGCCCGGTCGCTGCCGTTGACGTATGAGACCGGTCCCGCCAGCAGCGTTCGAGCCACGGTGTGGACCGCCTGACGGAGCACGGCCTGGTCGGCTTCGTCCTCCAGACGGCCAGCGAAACGCCCCACGGTGCGCTCCACGATCTCGTCGGCGCCACGCATCAGCGCAGCGATCAGCGGCCCTACTTCATGGTGGTCCCGGTATTGACGGTAGGCGTCGAGGGCGGCCTCTTCGACGAAGGCGTCGGCATCCTTTGCTCGGGGCCGGCGCTCCGCCATACGGGCAAGATCGTCGATGTCGATATAGGTGATCTCGCCGACGTCGGGAGGGCGGAAGTCGGGAGGCATGGCCATGTCGATGAGGGCGAGGGGCTGCTCCCTGCGGGCGAAGGTATCGACCATCGTCGGCTCGTCGACGAGACGCCCCTTGGCGGACGTGGCCGAGATGACGGCGGGAAAGGTTTCCAGTGCCTCTATAGCACGGTCGAAGGCCCACACCTCGACGCCCTCCGGAGACGAGACCTTCTCCGGGCTGCGGGCTACCACGGTCACCAAAGGAGGGACCGGCAGGTGGAGCAGGTTTTCCACCACAGCGTTGGCCATGATGCCCGAACCGATCACCGCCACTCGCTCCGGTGAGCCGATGGCTTGGGCGGCTACAGCAGCCATGGAGTTGTGGGGCGAGCCTGGCATCAGCTCCCGGGCTCGACGCCCCACCGAAACTGCCTTCTCCAGCAGGCGGGCGAAGAGGCCGTCGGTCGATCCGGCCTCCTCAGCCTCGAGCACCGCTTGACGGAACTGGGTGAGGATCTCCTGTTCGCCGAGGATTGGAGACTCCAGCCCAGAGGCGATGCGGAAGAGGTGCCGGACAGCATCCGCGTCGGTTCGGACCCTGGGTTGCAATCCGCGGGGAAGCTCACCGAACAACTCTTCGAGGGTCGCTTCGAGGAAGGCACCGTCCCCCGCCACGGCTACCTCCACACGGAGACAGGTGGAAAGCACAAAGGACCGGTTGGGAACGGCCGCACCCACCAGACGCGCGGCGAGCCAGGCGCGCTCGGCGCCGTCGTGTTGAGGATAGGAGAAACCGGCCGACGTGATCTCCACTAAACCCTTCCTGGATGGACGACAAGAGAGCCTATTGCCCTACCGGGTCGACAGAAAGTCGGAAAAAAGCTGATCAGATCCAGTCGCGGGGAGGAGCGCGGACCATGTCGAGAAGCCTCGCCTCGGGGCTGGCGGGCTCGGGGTGATGGTCGTAGACCCAGCGGGCGCGCGGGGGTAGCGAGGCCAGAATCGACTCGGTGCGACCTCCGGTCTCCAATCCGAAGCGGGTTCCCCGATCCCAGACCAGGTTGAACTCGGCGTAGCGTCCCCGCCTGATCTCATGCCACCGCGTCTCCGCCTCCCCGTAGGGCATCTCAATCCGGCGCCGGAGGATGGGGATGTAGGCCTCGACCAGGGCAGCTCCCAGAGCCTTCTGAAAGGCCCACACCTCGGGAAGACGCGCGGTGAGATGGTCAAAGAAAAGCCCTCCGACCCCCCGGGCCTCACCGCGATGGGGAAGGTAGAAGTAGCGGTCGCAGGCCTGCTTCCAGGCGGCGTAGTCGGCCACCTCGTTGGCATCGCAGACTGACTTCATCACCGAATGGAAGTGGCGGGCATCCTCTTCGTACAGGTAGTAGGGCGTCAGGTCTGCCCCTCCTCCGAACCATGCGTGCCCGGCGTCGGTCTCGAAGTAGCGCAGGTTGGCGTGGAAGGTGGGTGCGTGGGGGTTGCGGGGATGCACGATAATGGAGACCCCGGTGGCGTAGAACTCGCCGGCCCTTGAGGCGAGTTGCTCGGAGAGCCGGGGAGGGGTCGGGCCGTGGACCGCCGAGAAGTTCACCGCAGCCTTCTCTATGGGCCCCTTACCGGCGAGAATGCGGGTGGCGCCTCCTCCTCCCTCGGGCCGTTCCCAGAAATCCTCTCGGAAGGTCGAGTGACCGTCAATGGCCTCCAGGGCGCTGCAGAACGCATCCTGAATGTGACGGTATGACTCCTCGACCTCGGCCCTCTCCAGCTGTGCCATGTCAGACCACCCGACGGATCATGCCGGCCACCGCTTCGGCCCAGACCGGCTCGGCATTCAGGCAAGGGACCAGGAGGAAATCCTCACCGCCGGACTCCACCCACTGCGCCCTCAAGCGAATCCCGATCTCCTCCAAGGTCTCCAAGCAGTCTGCGGTGAATGAGGGAGTGAGCACCGCAAGACGGCCCACCCCCGACCGGAGAAGATCGTCGATCACTACGTCGGTGTAGGGCTCGATCCACTTCTGGCCTGCCAACCGGGACTGGAAGGCAGTGGAGTAGGTTCCCGGCTCGAGGCCCAGTTCGGTGGCGACGCTCCTGGTGGTAGCGAAACTCTGGGCCCGGTAGCAGAACCGGTTCGCAGTCGTGGTCCGGTCGCAGCACCCTTCGGAAGCCAGGCACCACTCCCCCGTGGGATCGCTCTTTCGGATCTGTTTCTCAGGTAACCCGTGATAGCTGAACAGGATGTGGTCCGGCCGGAACTGGTCCAGGGCAGGCCGGGCCACTTCGGCAACCGACCGAACGAAGCCGGCGTCGTCATAGAAGGAACCGATGGTGACTACGTCGGGGGTGTTCCAGCGCTCCCCCACCACACGCAGGACCTCCTCCAGTGCCGACCCGGTGGAGGCCGAGGCGTACTGGGGGAAGAGGGGAAGGATCACCAGCCGGTCGCACCCTTCGGCTACCAGTCGCTCCACCGCTTCGGAGATCGGCGGGTTTCGGTAGCGCATCCCGTAGGCGACCCGGTATCCGTCGCCGAGAAGCTGCTGAACCCGGGCAGCGAGGTTCTCCGTGTGGATGGTGAGGGGTGAACCCTGATCGGTCCAAATCTTCTCATAGGCCTCGGCTGACCTGCGGGGACGGAAGGGGAGAATCACCGCCTTGAGAAGAAGGGTCCTAGCTGGGGGGGGCATGTCGAGCACCCTGGGATCGGAGAGGAACTCCCGGAGGTAGGCGCGGACGTCGGAGACCTCGGTGGAGTCGGGGGTTCCGAGCTGGATGAGGAGAACCCCGGTGGGAGCTGTTGGTTCGGCCATCCCTACAAGTTAAAGGAGGCGGAGCCAAACCAAACAACCCATAACCCAGGACGCCGCGGTGGCGATTACAGAAGCGAGGGGGCTGAGGCAGGTCGCCCAGCCAAAGCGAGGAGGCTTGACATCAAGCTGAAGAAGCCCAACGCCCTGGCGGTCCTGGTGGCCGGCCCGGCCACGACGGACACCCGGTGAGCTCCAGGCGAGGCCCTGAGACCTCTCGCGGGGGCTCCCTGTCCGGGTGTCTCACCGGCTCTAGCCTGTCATGACCATGAGGCTACGGATCGTCACCGGGATGCTCACCCTGGCACTTTCGGGGGTAGCGGTCCTGGCTTGGGTGCCTCCAGCGCTGGGCTCTCCCACCATCACCCTCGACCCTTCGGAAGGTCCAGCCGGCAGCGTGTTCTTGGTCGAAGGCAATGGCTTTCCCGCCGGGGAGAAGATCCGGATCCGCTGGGAAGACAAGTCCCTGGGACCGCCGGTCGTCGTCAACGCCTCCGGTGGGTTCAGCGTCTTCCGCACCGTGCCTGTAGACGCCACCCCTGGTGACTACCTGGTGAGCGCCGTGCTGCAGCCGGGAGGAAACATCATCGTCTCGGCCACGTTCACGGTGGTCGTAGACTCAACCACCACCACCACCGCACTAGGCACCACAACCACGACCCAGCCCGCAGCCACTACCACCACGACGGCATCCGCCACCACCACCACGGCGCCCTCCGCCACCACTACGCCGGGAGCCGGCACCACCACAACGGAAGCAGGGCTGGTGTTCGTCGTTGAGTTCAGCGCCGACCCTCCCGAAGGGCCTCCGGGGACCGAATTCGAACTCGAGGCCCGATTCGTCGGACCCATCAAGCGGGTCAAGATCTGGATGGGTGACGTTCGTCTGGGACGGCCCGTGGCCGTGACCGATGGCAAGCTGCGGGCAACGTTGACTGTCCCCGATCTGGAGTCCGGCCTCTATTGGCTGCGCATCGAGACCAACGACGGGGAGATCATCACCGCCCGGAGTTATGAAGTCGTGGCAGAAGACAGCTCTTTGGCAAACCCCGGATCGCAGGCTGCCCTGAGCCTTCGTTCCCCCGCTTACCTGATACTTGCCGGGCTGCTGCTGGTGGCTCTCCTCTCGGTGTGGTGGATGTGGCGCAAGCCCAAGGAGGAGGAGGGGGCCCCCCAGGCCACGGTCTCAGGTCCCGACGACACGGCCCCACCCCCTGGGACGCCCGAAGGGTGAACCAGCTCGGTAGCCGGAGTTACCTGGTCACCGTGATCGAAGTGCCGTCGCTGTCCTCGTCGGGATCGTGGTTGGCTGTGCTGTCGTAGGTCAAACCGTCTGCGGCAACGCCATCAACGGTGAAGGTCACCGTGTTGACGCTGGTGTCGACCTTCCCGGTCCTGAACGTGACCGCCCCGGTGTCGTCGGTAGTCCCCGAGACGGTGCCGGTGAGGTCACCACTCCAGCTGCCGTCCACGGTGGCGCCGGCCACGGGGTTCTCGTTGTCGTCGTGGATGATCACGGTCACCGAGACCTTCCACCCCTTCCCCTTCCCCTTGGCCGTCCCGTCGATGTCGCCGACGTGGACGCTGGTGGCCGGGGCAGCCGGCTGTGGAGTCGCCGACGCTTCGGTCGAGTAAACCGACTCGTTGCCGCTGGTGTCGACGGCGGTGACCACGTAGTAGTAGGTGGTGCCGTTGGTCAGCCCGGTATCGGTGAAGGCCGAAGCCGTGGTGGTGGCCACGTAGCCGTAAGACCCGCTGGAGGTCTCGCTCCGGTACACGTTGTAGGAGGCGAGGTCGGCTTCGGCGTTGTCGGCCCAGTCGAGGTCGACCTGGGTGTCGCCGGCGGTGGCGATCAGGCCGGTGGGAGCGGCGGGAGCCGTGGTGTCGGGAGCATTGTCCACCGTCGCCGGGGCGAACACGGTGGTATTGGAGACGTCGAGCAGCGGCTCCTGGATGCCATCACCGGAGTCGTCGGTCCAGTTGAAGTTGCCGTTGTCGATCAGGGTCTTATACAGCGCCTTGACGTCGGGATCGCTGTTCGGGTTGCTGACGCTGGCGAGCAGGGCCAGGGCACCGGCGGCGTGAGGTGATGCCATCGAGGTCCCCGAGATCGTGTTGTAGCCGCCGTCGTTCCAGGTGGAGAGGATGCACACTCCGGGGGCGGTGATCTCTACCAGGCTGCCCCAGTTGGAGAAGTCGGCCAGGGTGTCGTCCTGGTCGGAGCGGCAAGTCGGGCTACCGAGGCCACCGGGCTCCCCGTCGAAGTCGGCCAGCGCCGAGACGGTGAGCACGTCGGGATGGTTGGCAGGACTGAAAGTCGACGCGTCTTTGTCGGAGTTCCCCGCCGCCACCGCGTAGGCCACTCCGGCGTCCACCGAGTTGGCGATGGCGGTGTCCAGGGCAGAGGAGCTGAACTCGCCGCCGAGGCTCATGTTGGCCACTTCGATCTGGTCGGCGTTGGCGGTGACGTAGTCGATGCCGGCGATGATCCAGGAGAGGTAGCCGGACCCGTCACTGCGCAGCACCTTCACCGACCACAGCCGGGCCCCGGGCGCCTCCCCGACTACACCGAAGTCGTTGTCCAAGGCCCCGATGGTGCCGGCGACGTGGGTGCCGTGGCCGTTGTCGTCGTCGCCCCCGGACTTACAGCTCTGCTTGAAGGGGCTGCCCCCCGAGCAATTAGTGGAGGCCACCACGTTGAGGTCGGGATGGTCGAGGTCGATGCCAGTGTCAATGACCGCCACGTCGACGTCGATGCGCTTGTCATCCGTTCCGTCAATTGTGATGTTGGGGTTGTCGTCGGCAAAGATCCGCTGGATACCCGTGGGCACAGTCTGGGCGTAGAGGGACACCACCTGGTCGGGCTCGACCGAAACCACCCGGGGATCGCGCTGGACGGCCGCCGCTGCCTTGGCGGGAAGGGTGGCGGAGAATCCCTTGAGGGCGCTGCTGTAAACGAAACCGACCTGACCACGATGGGCGGCAGCGATCTCCGCGGCGGCCGCCGCCGGGTTGGGCACTGTGTCGTCGAGGACCACGATCACCCGCTGGGGGGCGTCGGCTGCCGGAACGGCGACGGAGGCTCCCGCTGACGCTGTCATCACGAACAGGCCCATCAGGGCCGCTACCACTGCTGGTCTCACCGTGGGTCCTCTCTTGGCTCCGCGGCTCTTGCGACCGACTGGAACTTTACACGGGTCAGCAGACACCGTCAATACCCCCACATCCAATCAAGCGAGCCCGAAGGTGGAGCCGTCAGGGGGTTACCAGGGATATCCCCTATGGACAGCTCACCGATGAGTTGGGAGGATGGGGTGAGTTCCAGAGGGAGAACAGGGTTATGAATGAAGCGAGCACACCTTCCACTTCCCGGCCGGAAGGAGATCCGGCTCCTTCTCAGGGGGTCAATTGGGCGGTTGTCGCCCATCTCTCGGCGCTGGTTGCCTGCTTAGGCATCCCCTCCCCCGTCGGTCCGGCGGTGGTGTGGATGATCAAGAGCGACGACCCCGGGGTGGTATCCGCCGCCAAGGAGGCGGTGAACTTCAACATCTCCTTTTTCATCTATGGAATCGTGGCCTTTCTCACCCTCTTCGTCTTGATCGGGCTACTGCTTCTCCCCGCCGTGGTAATCGCCTGGCTGGCGCTAGTGATCATCGCCGGAGTCAGAACCGCCAACGGCGAGGAGTACCGCTATCCGCTCACGATTCGCTTCATCTCCTGAGGATCACCGCCACCTACACCCGACTCAATATGGGCCTCAGCACTGAGAAGCGATCAGTGGTAGCGGGCGCGGGTCGGCTCGATACGAATGGGCACTGAGTAGCGGGAGGCGAACCATTCGGGAGTCCAGTTGTGCTGGTCGAACTTCCGCCGGTACTTCGCCACGTACTCGGGGTTCTCGTAGGCCGGTGGGGCCGCTTCGTCGATGCGGGCGGTGCCTTCCAGGGTGACGATGTCACCTCCCTCCCCGTTGCCGTCGAGGTTCAGGGCCACCTTCGGGTTGTGCTCTATGTTGCGCACCCGGGCACTGGGAAGGGAATAGACCAGGAACTCATCACCGTCCCACAGGAACCAGACCGGCGAGGCCTGGGGCTGACCCTTGGGGGTGACGGTGGTCAGCCAAATGATCAGCTCGTCTTCGAGGCGGGCCAGGGCCCGGCCCCCGGCGGGAGTATTGCGGTCGATCGGCATGGAACCGGAAGCTAGCGAAGTCAGGCGATTCTGTTCCCGCAAAGGTCCAAATCCGGGCCCTGGTGCATTAGGAAACGGCTTGGTCCACAGCGACGGCGCCGTCGACACCGGAGAGGGGCGGGACGCCGGGGACAGGACAGGACAGCTCGAGGACGGTGCCGACGAAGAAATCGGCGTCGTCGGCCTGTGAGCGCACCCTCATCAACAGCGGAAGGGCGACCAGGGTGACGAGGCCACCCACCACATACCCGGCGGAGAAGCCCCTCTGCTCCGAGAACGCCCCGAGGCTCGTCTGGCCCACCACCTGACCACCACCAGCGATCATGGAGTCGAAAGACACCACCGTGGCCCGCTGCGCCGAGGGCACCACCTGGTGGAGGAAGGCCTGACGGACCGGGGCCTGCAACCCGACGGCCACCCCGCCGAGGAACAGCAGCGCCAAGGCGGGGAAGAAGGAGCTCACGGCTCCGACCCCGACCAAGGCCAGGGTAAACACCGCAGCCGCCCACAGAAGCAGGGTGGTGCGCCTGCCGCACCACCGGGTGACGTACCCCACGATCGCGTTGCCCACCATCATCGAGACCGCCAGAAGCGCAGCCACCACCCCTGCCACCCAAATGGCGTCGCGTCCCAACAGTTCGAGGAAGTAGGGCTGCCAGGCGTACCAGGCCCAGTAGAAGAAGCCCGTTTGCACCGCAGTGGCCAGCATCAGCAGACGCAACGAGCGGTGACCCCAACCAAAGTGGATCCCCGCTCTGCCGATCCTCGTGGCCTCCGCCACCAGCTCCCGGCCCCGCACCCGACGGCGCTCGAAGCCTACGTCGTGCATACCCCCCAGGGCCATGACCAGCAGCATGATCAACAGGACGGCACGCACCACGAAGGGCAGAGCCAGATCGACCTGCCCCAGGAGGCCCCCACCCACGGTCCCAACGAGCATGGCCGCTCCGCTGATCATCTGACCACGGCTGAATACCCCGTCCATCTCCCCTTCGAACCCGCTGGAGCGAACCCCGTCCACCAACCAGGCTTCCATCGCCCCCGAGTAGAAGGTGAAACCCAAGCCCAGGAGCACCGAGACCAGCACAAAGCCCAGAAGTCCTCCCCCGGTCTGGGCCAGCCCCACATAGCCCAGCGTGGTGACGGCAAGCACCGCCACCGAAAGGAGGAACGAGGCCCTACGACCCACCGTGTCGGCCACGACACCGGTGGGAATCTCGAAGATCATCATCCCG
>JBHHWH010000058.1:0-15618 GCA_046756405.1 Acidimicrobiia bacterium
GGATGTTCGACGTGATCCGCAATGTGGCGGCGGCGATGGGGGGGAACGATCCCACCGACACCGGGGAGAGGGGCGTGATCGTCAATGTGGCCTCCATCGCCGCCTTCGAAGGCCAGATCGGCCAGGCCGCCTATTCCGCCTCCAAGGGAGGAGTGGTAGGCATGACCCTCCCCCTGGCCAGGGACCTGGCAGGTCTCGGAGTTCGGGTGGTGACGGTGGCCCCCGGGATCTTCGATACCCCGCTGCTGGCCAGCGCTCCCCAAGAGCTGAAGGATGCTCTGGCCCAACTACACGTCTTCCCCAAACGTCTGGGTTCTCCTGAAGACTTTGCCCGTCTGGTGGAGGCGATCATCGAGAACGAGATGCTGAACGGGGAGGTGATCCGCCTCGACGCCGCCACCCGCATGCCCCCTAAGTGATCCACATCCGCAAGGTAGAGTCGACGGTGCCATGAAGAACTTTCCTGGAGTCAGGCTCGAGACCGACGGGCCGATAACGACGATCACCCTGGCCCGTCCCGACAAACGCAATGCCCTGAGTCTGGAGATGATCGGCTCGCTGATGAAGGCCTTAGAGAGCGTGCCCGCCGAGTCAGGGGTGGTGATCCTCGCCGCTGAAGGCAAGGCCTTTTCCGCCGGTCACGACATGTCGGAGATGATCGACCGGCCCGACGAGTACTACGCCGAACTGTTCGGGCGGTGCGTCGAGATGATGAAGGCCATCCACGCGGTTCCGCAGCCGGTGATCGCCAAGGTCCAGGGAGTTGCTACCGCCGCCGGATGCCAGTTGGTGGCCAGTTGCGACCTGGCCGTCGCCGCCGACACCGCCTGGTTTGCCACCCCCGGGGTGCAGATCGGGCTCTTCTGCCACACCCCTATGGTGCCGGTGAGTCGGGCCGTGGGCCACAAACGGGCCCTTCAGATGCTGCTCACGGGTGATCCCATCGACGCCAGGACGGCGGTGGCCTGGGGTCTGATAAACCAGGCGGTCCCGCCAGAGGAGCTGGATGAGGCAGTGCTGGCTTTCGCCGAGAAGATCCTGCGTTACTCCCCCCGGACCATCGCGCTGGGCAAGAGTTGCTACTACGCCCAGGCAGGGCTGCCTGAGGATGCCGCCTACGAGGTGGCCGCGCCGGTGATGGCCGTCAACGCCGCCAACCCTGACGCCCAGGAGGGCATGGGAGCCTTCCTGGAGAAGCGGGAGCCCAAGTGGAACCGCGCCTAGGAGCGGTCTACCGGACCGAGCTGACCCCACTCTCCTTCCTGGAGAGATCGGCCCTGGTCTTCCCGGAGAAGACGGCCGTGGTCTACGGCGACCGGGAGATGACCTACGCCGAAATGGCGGCCGCGGCGACTCGACTCGCCCGAGCCCTCGAGGGCTCCGGTATCCAGGCGGGCGACCGGGTGGCGTACCTGTGCCCCAACCTTCCCGAGATGTTGATCGCCCACTTCGGTGTCCCCTTACTGGGCGCGGTGCTGGTTGCCATCAACACCCGGCTCTCTGCACAGGAGATCGAATACATCCTCAACCACTCCGGAGCTCGGATCCTGGTAGCGGACACCGAGCTGGCACGGAACCTGGCCCCGGTGGTGGACGACCTGGTGACCGTTGAGGAGGTCGTCTCAATCGACGATTCCGGCACCGATCCCGGGTTCGAGACGACTCCGTTTTCTGAGTTCTTTGCCAGGGGCTCCGATGATCCCATCTCCTGGATGGTCGACGACGAGGAGCGGGTCATCTCGATCAACTACACCTCGGGAACCACCGGACGCCCCAAGGGGGTGATGTACACCCACCGCGGCGCCTACCTGAACGCCCTGGGGGAGATCATCCACTCTGGGCACTCGCCGGAGTCGGTGTACCTGTGGACCCTTCCCATGTTTCACTGCAACGGGTGGTGCACCACCTGGGGGGTCACTGGTATCGGAGGCACCCACGTCTGTCTCCGCCAGGTGGACCCGGCCCGCATCTGGGAGCTGATCGACCAGCGGGGAGTAACCCACTTCAACGCCGCTCCCACGGTGCTGGTCGGCCTGGCCAACGCCCCAGAGGCCCATCCCTTCCCCCAGCCGGTGACCATCACCACCGCGGGGGCTCCACCGAGCCCGACGATCATCGAGACGATGGAGTCCCTGGGCGCCCGGATAGTCCACGTCTACGGACTCACCGAGACCTACGGTCCCCACACCGTCTGCGAACTTCAACCCGGAGTCGAGGAGATGGAAGTAGGGGAGCGGGCGGCTTTCCTCTCCCGCCAGGGAGTGTCTTACGTCGTCGCCGATCCGACCCTGGTCGTCGACGACCAGGGGGCCGAAGTGCCCCGGGATGGGGAGACCATGGGGGAGGTGGTGATGCGGGGGAACAACGTGATGAAGGGCTACTTCGACGATCCCGAGGCCACTGAGAAGGCCTTCCGGGGTGGGTTCTTCCACTCGGGGGACATCGCCGTCTGGCACCCCGACAACTACATCGACCTCCGCGACCGGGCCAAGGACATCGTCATCTCAGGTGGGGAGAACATCTCCACCATCGAAGTGGAGAGGGCCATCGTCTCCCATCCGGCGGTGCTGGAGTGCGCCGTCGTGGCGGTGCCCCATGAGAAGTGGGGGGAGCGCCCCAAGGCGTTCGTGGTCCTGAAGGACGGCCAGAACGTAGAGCCGGGTGAGATCATCGCCCATGTCCGCGACCTGTTAGCCCACTTCAAGGCACCCGACGAGGTCGAGATGATCGAGGAACTTCCCAAGACCTCCACCGGGAAGATCCAGAAGTACGTGCTCCGCGAGAAGGAGTGGGCGGGATACGACAAACGGGTCCACTGAGAAGCGCCGGGTACCGAAGTGCTTCTCTCCTCCTGGGCGCTGCATAAATCGTGGGTCGTCTTCGTCGGCACCTTCTTCCTCGGTGAATCAGTGGTGCTGGCGTCGGCGGCCCTGGCAGCGCAGGGGACCTGGTCGGTAACCGCCGTGGCCGGGTGGGCCTTTGCCGGAACGATCGTTGCGGACACCGTGTGGTTCCGCTCGGCTCGGTTAGGAATCGAGCGCTGGACGACCGACCCCGTACGAGCTTCCAAACTTGCTGAGGCTTCCTCACGCCTGGACCGTGTCAGTGGAGCTCATCCGCACAGAGCTCTGCTCTTCGTCAAGTTCCTCTATGGGAGCCGGATCGCTTCGATCGTCTACATGGCCCTCCGTCAAGTGCAGGTGAAGAGGTTTGTACTCTTCAGCGGGATGGGAACTGCCCTTTGGCTGGCAGTGATGATTCCCATCGGATGGGCGATCGGCATGGGATTCGGGAACCTCGGTGTGGATCTGCGAAACGTAGAACGGGCGATCCTCGGTGTCGTCCTCGCTGGTGTGGTGGTGAAAGGAGTGACCAGTTGGAGGGCGAGACTCAGAGCGTGACGGCCGTCGTCGCCGCATACAACGAAGCCCCGAGAATCGGACAGGTGCTCGAGGTCTTGACCACGTATCCGGGCTTCCGTGAGGTGATTGTGGTCGATGACGGCTCCACCGACGGAACGGCGGAAGTGGCCAGCTCCTACCCGGTGACGTGTCTTCGGGTCGAGCCGAACCAGGGAAAGGGGAATGCCATGGACGTCGGCGTCAAGCACGCCTCGACCGACGTGATCTTTTTTGCTGACGCCGACATCGTGGGACTCACCCACGGGATGATCGAAGAAGCTGCGCGGCCAGTCCTCGATGGGACCTGCGAAATGCTCATCCTGATGAGAAACCGGAAGATCTATGTGCTCCACCGGATAATGGCGTTCATCCCCCTTCTCGGAGGTGAGCGGGCTCTCACCAAGCGTCTGTGGACCGTCCTCCCCGACCGCTACAAGGAGGGCTTCCGAATCGAAGCCGGATTGAACTTCTACGCCGTCCACTATGGAGCCGGTATCAAGTTCGGTGTGTTCAAGGGCATCTCCCAGACGGTCAAGGAAGCAAAGTTCGGCTTCTGGGAGGGTTTCCGCCGACGACTGCGGATGTTTGCCGAGGTGATGGGAGCTGCCTGGGACCTGCAGTGGAACGATCTTCCCGAAACGGACCGGTCGCGGCGCTTCGCAGCCGGAATGGTGACCCTGAGCGCCCTCGGCATGTTGTTCGGCATGTTGATCGTCGCTGCCGGGATTGCCGGTCCCCTTTCCTTTTTCAGCTCCCTCTTCGCCGAAGAGCTCTCCGAAGACCCCACCGCGCCTTTCGCCCTCGCCGTGATCCGAGTGGCGGCGGGGCTAGGAGCATCAGCGCTGTTGGCCGCCGGAGGGTTGATCCTCAGTCTCAACGGGGCCTTCTTCTTGAGAGGCGTTGCCCGGCTCCTCACCATCGGCCGTATCCGAGATCCGGCGTGAAGGGAAGTAGAGGCTGAGTCTCACTGGGCCAGCGGCTCGATCTCGATGAGGCTCTCCGGGTTCTCCAGGCTGGACAGGTCCCCTGGCTCCTTGCCCAGGGCTACTGCCTTGACCACCCGGCGCATGATCTTCTGGGATCGGGTACGGGGCAGGTCGGCCACCCACTGGATGAGCTGGGGACGGAAGGCCTTTCCCAAAGCAGCCTCAATCGCCTCCCGAACCCTGGCGGTCAGGGCGTCATCGGGCTCCACGCCGGGGGCAGGCACCACATAGAGGGCGATCCCCTCCCCCTTGACTGGGTCGGGAACCCCTATGGCCGCCGCCATGGTCACCTCGTCCAGGGCGACCGCGGCGGACTCGATCTCGGCGGGGCCGATGCGCTTACCGGCGATGTTCAGGGTGTCGTCGGAGCGGCCGTGGAGATACCAGAAGCCGTCCTCGTCTATCGAAGCCCAGTCGCCGTGCACCCAGGTGTCCTCGAACCGGGACCAGTAGGTGTCGATGTAGCGTTCCGGCTCACCCCAGAACCCACGGGTCATCCCCGGCCACGAGCCGCGGATCACCAACTCCCCGACCTCGCCCCGCACCGGTCTGCCATCCTCGTCGTAAACGTCGGCGTCCACCCCCAGGGCAGGGCCGCCGAGGGAGGTGGGTTTCAGTCCTTGGAGGAGGTTGACCGAGAGGATGCAGGCGCCGATCTCGGTGCCTCCGGAGATGTTCACGATGGGGATTCGCTCCCTGCCCACGTCCCGGAATAGCCACCACCAGGGTTCAGGGTTCCACGGCTCCCCCGTGGAGCCGAAAACCCGAAGTAAGGAGAGGTCGTGCTGGTGGGCCTGGCCGGCGCCGTAGGGTTGGAGGGCACGAACCAGGGTGGGAGAGAGGCCGAGATGGGTGAGCTGGAGGTCTTCGGCCACGGCCCAGAGTCGGTCCGGTCCGGGATAGTTGGGGGCGCCGTCGTAGGTCCCGATAGTGGCCCCGTTGGCCAAGCCTGCGATCACCATCCACGGCCCCATGATCCAGCCCATGTCGGTGGCCCACATGAGGGTCTCGCCCTCATGGACGTCGAGTTGGAAGGCCCCCTCCTCGGCCACCTTGACCGTCAGGCCGGCGTGGACGTGGACAGCTCCCTTGGGCCTGCCGGTCGTGCCTGAGGTGTAGGCGATCAGCACCGGATCCTCGGAGAAGGTCGTAGCGGCAGGTACGGGTTCCGCCGAGGAGATCAGCTCCTCCCAATCGTGGTCTCGGTAGGGGTACCACGGAGCCTCCTGCCGTCCGGCATAGTCGACCACCACCGCAGCGTCGATCCCTCCGGCGATCTCCATCGCCCTGTCAGCGGTCTCCTTCATGGGAACCAACGCCCCGCGGCGCTGGAAGCCGTCGGCACAGACGACCACCTTTGGCCGGGGATCCTCCAGCCTGGCCGCCACCGCCTCGGCTCCATAGCCGGAGAAGACGGGGATGAAGATCGCCCCGAGGCGGGCGACAGCGAGGAAGGAGACCACTGCTTCCTCGGACATCGGGAGGTAGACGGCCACCGCGTCGCCCTTGTTCACGCCGAGGGAGCGCAGGCCACCGGCGAGACGGCTCACTCGGTCGAGGAGCTCCCTATAGGTGAGGGTCCGCGTCTGCCCACTCTCCTTGTGTGACCGGACCGCGGTTCGGTCCGGGTCGCTGCCGGCCCAACGGTCTACGCACGCTTTGGACATGTTGAACTGTGCTCCGACGAACCAGGTGGCCCATGGGTGTCCGCGCGACGTGTCCCGGACAGCCTTCCACGGGGTGTCGAAGGGCAGACCCAGGAACTCCACCACCTCCGCCCAGAACCACTCCGGATCCTCATTCGAACGACGGACCAGTTCCTGGTAGTCCTCGATCCCGTGTTTCCGCAAGAAGCGGGCTGTGTTGGTGGCCTCCGCCACCTTCGGATCGGGTCGCCACACCACCTTGAATTGCTCCATGGTTCCTGCTTTCTCCCGGTTTCTATTTCTGGGTCAGGGTATCCGAGATTCCACCCGCTCGCCCCCATCGGCTCCTACGCTTCCCCCGTGGCCACACCCCAAGATCTTGCCGATAGTCGTACCTTCCGGCGCCGTACCCTGGTGGTCGCGGTCGTCGTCCTTGCCTTAGCGGCGGCCCTCTGGCTCGCCCTCCGCTTGCGCAGCCTCCTGTTCACCGTGTTCGTTTCGCTGTTCGTAGCTGTGGCGATGGAGCCGCCCGTCCATTATCTGGAGAAAAAGGGTCTGCGCCGGGGCTGGGCGACGGGTCTGGTCTTTTTCGCCGCCTTCATTGTGCTGGTCCTCTTTGTCGTCGCCCTGGCGCCGCTCTTCGTCGAGCAAATCGGCGCTCTTCTCAGGGAGATGCCCGGCTACGTCCAGTCGCTGTCCGACCTCATGGAGAGCCTTCTCGGTGTGAACATCGCCGATGTCGATATCGAAACCGGAGCCCAGGGACTCCCCGGAGTCCTGGTGGCGCCGGGGAGGGCGGTCCTCGGCGGGATTGTGGGTCTCACCACAGGCTTCTTCGGTTTCGTGGTGTTCATCGTCACCGTCGCCCTGTTCTCCTTCTACATGGTGGCCGACCTGCCAAAACTCCAGCACACGGTTCTCTCCTTCATGCCGGAGGAGCAGCAGCGGCAGGCCCTACGCATCTGGGATGTGGCGGTGGAGAAGATGGGGGGATACATCTACTCCCGGCTGATCCTGGCGGCGGTCAGCGCGACTATCTCCGCCGCCTTCCTTGCCTTCCTCAACGTGCCCTTCGCCATTTCCCTGGGGATTTGGGTGGGTGTGCTAAGCCAACTGATCCCCGTGGTGGGCACGTTCCTGGCCGCCATTCTCCCCCTGCTGGTGGCTCTGTCGGACCAGGGCGTCGCAACCATGGTCTGGGTGCTGGTGTTCTTCGTTGCCTACCAGCAGCTCGAGAACTACGTGATCTCGCCTCGCATCACCCGGAGGACTATGGCGATGCACCCGGCAGTGTCAGTGGCGGCGATTCTCGCCGGAGCTTCACTCCTCGGAGGCATCGGAGTGATCCTGGCGCTTCCCATGGCAGGGATCATCCAGGCGGTCATCTCCGAGTCCCGGGCTCGCCATCAGGTGATCCTCCGCCGTCCGGCAGAAGACGACACCGGCTGACTATGACCCGCCATCGCGGGGCAGGCCTTATCGCCCTTCTGGTGTTCGTGGTCGCCTGCACTACCGGTGAACAGGCGACCAGTTCGCGTCGGACTACGACGACGGTGCCCGCCACCTCTACAACCGAGGCTCCCTGTCCCGACGTGTTCTGCGTCGTCTACCGGATCCGTTCCGAGGCGAAGTGGTCCGACGGAACCCCGGTCAGCACTGCTGACTTCTTCTTCACCTACAACCAGGTGATGGAGCGGGAAGATCACCCGGCGGGCTACGACCTCGTCACTGGGATGGACGCCGTGGATTCCATCACCCTTCGCATCGCCTTCTCCGAGATGTTCCCCGCCTGGCGGACCCTCTTCCCGGTGGTGGTGCCGGCGCACCGCGGGGAGGACCCGTCGGTCACCTCCGGCCCCTTCATCCTGGGGGATGCCACCGGCGACGGTGTGGTCCTGCGCCGCAACCCGGCTTACTGGACGGAGGTAGATCCAGTCTCCGGGCGGCCTCTCGGTGACGTGGAGACCCTCCGGTTCGTCGACCCGGGTGGTCTTCGCTCCTCTTTGGCCGCCCTACGCCGGGGGGAGGTGGACCTCATCATTCCCCAGTCCGAGGATTGGGCTCTGGCGGAGCTGGCTGCCATGGAGGGAGTCTCACTTCAAATTGTGCCCGCTCCCGTCTGGGAGCACATAGATTTCCACCATGAGGACCCCCTCCTCTCTCAGCCTTGGGTACGTCGAGCCTTCGCCCTTGCCATCGACCGGGAGGCCATAGCGGACGCCACGGTCCGTTCCCTCGATGTTTCGGCCCCTCTCCTTGGCAACACGATGTGGATGACCAACTCGATCCGCTATGAAGACCACTATCCAGTGATCTACGATCCGCCTGCAGCCGAGGAGATCCTCCGTGATAACGGGTGCACCCGGGGCGAGGACGGTGTCTTCGCCTGTGGAGGCCCTCGGATGTCGTTCCTCTGGGCAGCCGCTGCCGGCGACCCGATGCGGAGGGCAGTCTTCGAGGTGGTCTCCGCTCAGCTCCGGGAGGTGGGCATCGAAGTAGTCGGAGAGTTCCGGGTTCCCTCGGAGCTGTACTCCTCCGAGTTTCTCTTTGCCGGGCCCGAGGCCTGGCAGCTCATCAACTTCTCCTGGCAGGCCGCCGCCGATCCTCAACAGGCCAATAGCATCTACCGCTGCAACGGGGAGTTGAACGTGAACCGCTACTGCAACCGGAAGGTGGACGCCGTGATCGATGCCGCCGAAAGTACGCTGGACCCCGGTGAGCGTGCTTCGCTCTACAACCAGGCCGACTCCCTCTACCTAGGCGACCTGGCGGTGATACCGCTCTTCCAGCGGCCCGTTCCCGTGGCCTGGCGGTCGGAGCTGACCGGCCCAGAGCCCAACATTTCCCCGCTCCTGTGGAACGTGGGCTCCTGGTCGGGTATGGAAGAGGTGGTCATAGCCCTCGATGACATTCCTGCCCTCGACGACCTGCTGTTCCCTCCCAACCCCGGCGATGCCATGGTGGCGGCAGCCCTCTACCACGGTGCCTACGCCGTCGGTCCTGACCTGGAATTCGTTCCGGTCCTCATCGAGAGCGCCGAGACAAACACCGGAGTTCCCTGATGGCGGGCCCGCTGACCGGGATCCGGGTCGTGGAGATGGCCGGTCTGGGACCGGCTCCCTTCTGCGGGATGCTCCTCGCCGACCTGGGCGCGGAGGTGGTGAGGGTCGACCGGGCGGACCGGGTGGTGGGGAAGCACACTTCCTCCACTCGCTATGACCTGATGAACCGGGGCAAACGCTCCATCGGTGTCGACCTGAGGGCCGAAACGGGGGCGGAGGTGGTTCTTAGGCTGGTGGAGACCGCCGACGCGCTGATCGAGGGTTTCCGACCCGGGGTCATGGAGCGTCGAGGTCTGGGACCCGACGTCTGCCTGGAGCGCAATCCCCATCTCGTCTACGGGAGGATGACCGGCTGGGGTCAGGAGGGTCCCTTCGCCCCTATGGCAGGACACGACATCGACTACATCGCCGTTTCGGGGGTCCTTCACGCTGTCGGACCCGCGGAGAAGCCCATCCCACCCCTGAACCTGGTGGGTGACTACGGCGGCGGTGGGATGCTGCTGGCTGCCGGAGTCCTGGCCGCCCTGGTCCAGGCCCAGGCGACGGGGAAAGGCCAGGTGATCGACGCCGCCATGGTGGATGGCTCGGCCCTCCTGGCTGTATCCCATCACGGTCACATGGCTGAGGGGTGGTGGGAAGACCGCCGGGAGTCCAACCTCCTCGACGGCGCCGCCCCCTTCTACACCACCTACGAAACCAAGGACGGCCGCCATGTGGCGGTGGGTGCCCTCGAACCGCAGTTCTTCGACGAACTGGTTCGCCTGTTAGACCTCGACCCGGACTCACTCCCGCCTCAGATGGATCGGGAACGCTGGCCCGAGATGCACCGGTTGTTCGCCGCCCGGTTCGCCGCGCGGACCCGCGATGAGTGGGCCGAGCACTTCGCCGGCTCCGACGCCTGCGTGGCTCCGGTTCTGTCACTGTCCGAAGCGCCCCACCATCCTCACAATCGGACCCGGGGGACCTTCATCGAACTGGAGGGGGTTATCCAGCCCGGACCTGCGCCCCGCTTCTCGGTCACACCCACCTCCGTCGACTCGGGCCCGGTGGCACCGGGCGCGGACACGGAGGCGATCCTGGACGAGCTGGGTTACCAGCCCGAGGAGATCGGTATGCTCCGAGGGTCCGGAGCAGTCGCCTGACCCTGGAGGAACCGATGACCGACCCGAAAGTTTTCGCCGAAAGGGCAGAGATCGACGCCCAGGTCGATGGTAAGACGATCGTCGACTACTTCGACCGCAACGCGACTGAACACCCCGACCAGCCCGCGATCCATTGGAAGAACAACGGCGAGTTCAACACGCTGACCTGGTCCCAGTACCGCAAGGTCGTCCACGAGGTGGCCGCCGGACTCCAGGATCTCGGAGTGGGATCGGACGAGTTCGTGGCGATCATGGCCAGCAACCGTCCTGAGCACGTGATCGCCGACTTCGGAGTGGTTCACGCCGGGGCGACACCGGTGACGATCTACTCCACCCTCGCCGCCTCCCAGATTCAGTACATCGCCGACAACTGTAAGGCGACGGTGGCGATCCTGGAGAACCTCGACTTCATGAAACGGTGGGAGGAGGTTCGCTCCGAGCTGCCCAACCTCCGCTATGTGGTGTTGATGGAGGGTGCGGAGAACTATGAGACCTTGGAATGGGTGCTCGGCTGGGAGGACCTCCGCTCCCGGGGCAAGGCCCGCCTCGCCGCTGATCCCGCGGCCGTGGAACGGTCGGCCGCGGCGGTGACCCCCGAAGAGCTCGCCACCCTCATCTACACCTCCGGGACCACCGGTACCCCGAAGGGGGTGATGATCACCCAGCACAATGTGGTGTGGACCCTGGAGTCACTTCGCCGTGCCGCTGACCTCAAGCTCGGGGCTCGCATGGTCTCCTATCTTCCCCTCGCCCACATCGCCGAGCGGCTCGCCACCCACTACCTGGGTACCTATCTCGCGGGGCAGGTCTGGTACTGCCCCAACATCGCCTCGGTGTTGGAGTACATCCAGACCGCCCGTCCCACCCTGTTCGTGGCGGTGCCTCGGGTCTACGAGAAGTTCCACGCCCGATTGCTGTCCCGGTTCGAGGAGGCGGAGGGCCTCAAGAAGACCCTCCTCGACAAGGCCCTGGAGCTGAACCGGGTCCGGGTGGAGGCCGAGCTGGAGGGGAAGAGGGGTCCTGCCCTGGCGGGACTGCTGGACAAGATCGTCCTCTCCAAGGTGCGCGAGGGCCTGGGCATGGACGAGGTCGACATCGCCATCACCGCCGCGGCGCCGATCAATCCCGACCTGATCAAGTTCTTCATGACCATCGGGATTCCGCTCTACGAGCTGTACGGGCTGTCGGAGACCACTGGTCCGGCCACCACCAACATCCCCGGAGCCGTCAAGGTCGGGTCGGTGGGCAAAGCACTGCCCGGCGTGGAGGTGAAGCTCGCCGAAGACGGAGAACTCCTGTTACGCGGCGGAGTTGTCACCAAGGGCTACTGGAAGCTGGATCAGGCCTCCCGGGAGACCTTCGATCCGGAGGGCTGGCTGCACACCGGCGACCTGGCCCGGATCGACGAAGATGGCTTTGTCTGGATCGTGGGTCGCAAAAAGGAGATCATCATCACCGCGGCGGGCAAGAACATCGCCCCCGCCAAGTTGGAGACCCTGCTGGGAAACCACCCTCTGATCTCCCAGGCCTGCATGATCGGCGACGATCGGAAGTTCATCTCGATGCTCATCGCCCTGGATGCCGAGGAGGCTCCTGCGTGGGCCGCGGAGCACGGGATCGAGTTCACCGACCTGGGCGATCTGGCGGAGCACCCGCTGGTCAAAGAGGAGATCGCCCGGGCCGTCGAAGAGGCCAACCAGCAGGTCTCCCAGGTGGAGCGGGTCAAGAAGTGGGTGGTCGTCGGCGACGAGTGGTCTCCTGAGACCGGCGAGGTCACACCCTCGCTCAAGCTCAAAAGGCGTGTGGTGATGGAGAATTACGCCGACCTCATCGAGGCGATGTACGCCGGTGTGTGAGGCACAGACCCGATGAAGCGGGAGATCTTCGAACCAGACCACGAGCTCCTCCGGGCGACGGCGCGCGAGTTCGTGGAACGGGAGATGGTCCCCAACGTCGCCAAGTGGGAGGAGCAGGGGATTGTCGAGCGAGACCTCTTCTCCAAGGCGGGTCAGGCGGGCCTCCTCGGGATGGCCATACCGGAGGAGTACGGCGGAGGAGGCGTGGACGACTTTCGTTTCAACTCGGTGATCGTAGAGGAGATTGTCCGTGGCGATGCCATCGCCTCGGGCATGTGCATCACCCTCCACAATGACGTCGTCCTCCCCTATTTCCTCCGGCTGGCCAACGAAGAGCAGAAGCGCCGCTGGCTGCCGGGCATGGCATCGGGGGAGCTGATGACGGCTATCGCCATGACCGAGCCTGGGGCCGGATCCGACCTGGCCGGGATTCGCACTTCGGCCATCCGCCACGGCGACCACTATGTGGTGAACGGCTCCAAGACGTTCATCACCAACGGCATCAACGCCGAACTGATAGTCACCGCGGTGAAGACCAACCCCGAGGAGCGGCACTCCGGGATCAGCCTGCTGGTCATCGAGGAGGGGATGGAGGGCTTTAGCCGGGGCCGGAACCTCGACAAGATCGGCCTTCACGCCCAGGACACCGCCGAACTGTTCTTCGACGATGTCCCCGTTCCCGTGGACAACCTCCTCGGGGAGGAGGGCATGGGCTTCGTGTATCTGATGGAGAACCTTCCCCAGGAGCGTCTCGGGCTGGCGGTGGGAGCCATGGCCCACGCCCAGGTGGCCTTCGACTGGACCCTGGAGTACGTCAAGGAGAGGAGGGCCTTCGAACGCCCCATCGGCAGCTTCCAGGCCATCAAGCACGCCCTGGCCGAGATGCGTACCGAGCTGGACATCGGCCAGACCTTTGTGGATGCTCAGATCATGGCCCACGTGCGGGGGGAGCTGACCGCCGAGGACGCCGCCAAGTCGAAGTGGTGGATCAGTGATCTGGAGAACCGCGTAATCGACCGCTGCCTCCAGATGTTCGGCGGCTGGGGGTACATGGAGGAGTATCCGATAGCCCGGGCGTACAGGGACGCCAGGGTCTCGAGAATCTACGGCGGGACCAACGAGATCATGAAAGAGATCATCGGAAGGTCCCTTGGTCTATGACGGAGGAAATCAATTGAGCGAACCGATCAATTTCGACGGCCGTGTCGCCGTGGTCACCGGTGCCGGAGGAGGCCTGGGACGCACCTACGCCCTGGAGCTCGCCCGGCGCGGAGCCAGGGTGGTGGTCAACGACCTGGGCTCCACTGTGGACGGCTCCGGAGCTTCCCATTCGGCGGCTGACATGGTGGTAGGTGAGATCACCGACGCGGGAGGGGAGGCCGTCGCCAACTACGACTCCGTGGCCACTGAGGAAGGCGGCGCGGCGATCATCCAGGCGGCCCTCGACGCCTTCGGCACCGTGGACATAGTCATCAACAATGCCGGGATCCTGCGGGACCGGTCCTTCGCCAACATGACCATGGACGAGGTCGACGCCGTCCTCGACGTTCACCTCAAGGGTGCCTTCCATGTGACCCTGCCGGCGTGGAAGGTGATGAAGGAGAAGGGCTACGGGAGGCTGGTCTTCGCCTCGTCGGCGGCGGGCCTCTTCGGCAACTTCGGTCAGTCCAACTACGGCGCCGCCAAGATGGGCCTGGTGGGGCTCTCCAACGTCCTCGCCGTGGAGGGAGCCAAGTACGGGATCATGTCCAACGCGGTGGCCCCGATTGCCCGCACCCGGATGACCGAGGACATCCTCGGTCCCTTCGCCGAGTTGGTAGCCCCGGAGAAGGTCACCCCGCTGGTGGTCTACCTGTGCTCCGAGGCGTGTCAGACCACCCACGGGATCTTCACCGTTGGCGGGGGCCGCTACGCCCGGGTGTTCATCGGCACCAACCACGGCTGGTTCTCGGGCCCGGACGGGGTTCCTTCCGTGGAGGAGGTAAGCGACCACCTCGACGAGATCACCGACCTCTCCGATTACATCGTGCCCTCCAACGTGAACGAGGAGACGGCACTGTTCGCTTCGATGCTGGCGGGTTGAGACCATGCCGATCGACGTTGAGGCGGCCCTCGGTTACGAGTTCCCCGAATCCAGGTTCTCCTGGGGGGAGGACGATGTCATCCTGTATGCCCTCGGAGTAGGGGCTGGTTCGGACCCCACCGACCCGAAGGAGCTTCGTTACGTCTACGAAGGCGATCTCCGGGTGCTTCCCACCTACGGGACCATCCCGCCCTTCGAGACGATGATGAGCCTCGGCTCCGTGGAGGGCCTGGAGATCAATCTGGCCCAGATCCTCCACGGTGAACAGGAGCTGGAGATCCACGGCCCGATACCCACCTCTGGCACGGTGGTCCAGACGGGAAGAGTGGCCGGGATCTACGACAAGCGCTCCGGTGCTGTGGTGGTCCTCGAGGTCACCTCGGTCCTGGAGAAGACCGGTGAGTCCCTGTTCACCAACCGGGCCTCTATCTTCGTCCGCGGTGAAGGCGGATTCGGCGGGGAGTCGGGACCGTCGACGCGGATCCCGCCTCCGGACCGGGAGCCGGACCGGATCGTGGAATCACCGACCCTTCCCCAGCAGGCCCTCATCTACCGGTTGTCCTCGGGAGACAAGAATCCCCTCCATGCCGACCCCGGCTTCGCCGCGTTCGCTGGTTTCGAGCGACCAATCCTTCACGGCCTCTGCACCTACGGCATCTTGTGCAAGGCCGTGGTGGACCACGCTCTCGACTCCGACCCGGGGCGGGTGGCCTCCTACCGGGCCCGGTTCTCAGGTCACTTCTTTCCCGGCGAGACTCTGGTCACCAACCTGTGGGAGGAGGGCGGCAGGATCATCGTCCGCGGGGAGTGCAAGGAGCGGGGGACCACGGTGGTCTCTGACGCGTTGGTGACGGTCCGGGAGTAGGCCTCAGGGGACGATCTCCACCGGAGTGCCGAGGGGGACTAGCTCGTGGAGCTGGACTATCACGTCGTTGGCTAGCCGGATACAGCCCAACGAGACCGCCCCGCCGATCGACGACGGCTTGTTGGTGCCGTGGATTCCGATGATCCCGTCGCCCCCGTTGTACTCGGTGATGGTCTCCGAACGGGCAGAGAGTCCGAGGGCGGCGGGACCCCAGGGGCTGTTGGCGTCGGAGAGAGTGACGCTGTCGGTGACGTAGAAGGTGCCGGTGGGGGTGGGGTTGCGCTCGGTTCCGACGCCCACTCTGGTGGCGACTCTCGCTTCGTCGTTCTCGTAGTAGGTGAGGGTGCGGGTCCCTAGCTCGATGACGATCCGGCCTGGCACCGTGGAAAGTTCCACATCTTTGAGACTTATCCAGCCGGTGGACCCGTTGGGTCGGACGGGAAGGAGTACCCGAGCCCAACCATCAGCGGGGGCATCCACTACCAGCAAAACCGTGGTGGTGCCGAGGATGGTGGTGGCGGGCAGAGTCATGACCGGCTCAGGGTCGGCCCGGTGGGCGTAGACGTCGATCTCCCCG
>JBHHWH010000059.1:0-15447 GCA_046756405.1 Acidimicrobiia bacterium
GTCCCGCAGTAGAAGGCGATCTTCTTGTCGGCGGTGATGCCTACGGTGCTCCAGTTGGAGGCGATCTCGTTGAAGTCTCGCATCGTGTTGTCCATGCTCCGGTAGTACTGCATGTGGTAGGCGTCGGTACCGCAGTCTCCCCACACCGCACCCGGGATATCGCCGACCTCTGGTATGTAGTTGTACCCACTTGTGTGACCGAGATTCTCGGGCCGACTTCTGATGCTCACCAGCACGCCGTCGGGGTCGGCGAGAAGGTCAACGGCCTCGTCGAAGTCGATGAAGTAGTCCGGCCGGGCGGGGATCTCGACACCGAAGTCGTCCACAGGCTGTGGTGAGTGCCTTTCGGTCTCCACGTCGTAGCCTGCGGCCAGCCAGGCGTTCAGCCCCCCATCGAGCAGACGAACGTCCTCGACCCCGCAATAGAGCAGGATGGCCGCCGCTCTGGTTGCGGCTATCTGGCCTGCCCTCCGGCCTGGCTTCTGCTCCTTGGGGTCGGTTGCCGTGTCGCGTCCGTACAGGATCACGGTCGTGTCTCTGGTGATCCCCAGGCGGAGCAAAGTCTCTTCGAGCTCTTCGGGAGTACGACGGTTCCAGTCCACCGGTGACTCCAATGACTCGGTGTTTAGATAGAACGCTCCGGGGATGTGCCCACGCTCATACTCCTCGGGAACACCCCAGTTGACGTGATACAGGGCGTGCCCACCGCGGCCGGGCTCCCCCCCTGAGAGCTGTCGATGTACCCATTGCGGATAGACAAGCTGGGTGTACCTGGGGAGTCTCGACATCTCGAGATCATCGCGGGCAGCCCAGTCCGAAAGACCACCATCCAATACGGTCAGGTCGTCATAACCGAGCATCATGAGACGTCTCGCGAGCGCCATGGCGTCCTCCTCGTCATGTCCGTAGACAATCAGGGGAATGTCCGGGGTGAGGCCCTTTTGGGCGAGCTGTCCCATCAGGACGGCGTCGTAGGAGTTCTCAGCCCAGGATCGGGGAAACAGCCGGGCTCCCGGAATGTGCCCTCCCCGCACCTCATCCCGCATGGGCCATCCGTTGTAGGCGTGACTGGGGCGGCAGTCCACGAGCTTGAGCCCGGGATCCCGGTACACCTCAGACAACCTCTCAAGGTCAATCGTTTGCATCGATGTGTCTCCTCCTCCCGGCTGGCTAGCCGGCTTGTCGTTGGTCTTCTGCCAGAACCTGGTTGCTTCGCCCGTCGAGATCGGCAGCGATGCCAGCCGCTTCATCGATGAGTGGCATCGCGGCTGCATCGCGAGCTTCGGAATCGAAGCGAGCGGCCGGCCCGCTTATCGAAAGAGCGGCTATCGGGATCCCCGTGCGATCGACAATCGGCGCGGCAATGGCAGCTGTGCCCTGCTCGAACTCGTTCTCTTCGCTTGCATAGCCTCGCTCGGCGATGTCGGCCAGTTCCGCACCAAGTCGCTCGTCCCGCTCTGGAGAGCGAACCTCACCGGGATTGCCCGCAAGGCCACGCCAGTCCTCCCCCCTGGAATGCAAGGCGGCGAGGAAGACCTTTCCCGCCGCCGTTGTCCGCAACGGAACCCTCCTCCCGATCCAAACGACGTGACGTATCGGGAGTGTGCTCGGAATGTGTGCCACGGTTACGCCCTCGCGATCCCTGCGGACAACCAGCGCGATCGTCTCTGAAGTGGTGGCGCCCAGCTGCTCCATGTGTGGCAGAGCTGCGGCTCGCACATCTATCTGCCCGAGGGCGACCCCGGCCATCTCCAGCACTGACATGCCGAGGGAGTACCGACCGGTCTGAGGGTTGTGCCAAACCATCCCTTCTTCGAGCAAGGCGCCGAGGATGCGGGAGACGGTGCTCTTGTGGAGATCGAGACGATCGCTGATCTCGCCGACGGTGAGGGCGGGCTCGGTCTCAGTGAACTCTCTCAGAATCGCCACGGCACGATGTAGTGACCGGTGAGTGGAGGATGTTTGTTGCATAGTATGCCTTTGCTAGCCCACTGTATGCGATCATAGCTTCTCCACCGATGTTGCGCCCCGAAAGCTGACAAGACCTGCGGGTGTGAGTACCGTTCGGGTAGTCGCTGGAGTGCCTGGTAGCAGACCCCGGTCTGTCATCGAAAGGTGACGGGTTGCACCAGGCCAGTCTTGCCTTTCGACTCGTAGCTGCGCTGCTCCTCCAGCGTGAACACACCTGCAACAGCCTCGGCGGTTCGGGGCCGATGAGGATCTCCCCAGGTTCGGATAGGTCTTCCAGGCGGGACGCAACGTTGATGACGTCACCGACTGCACCGTCGAATTCCTTGCCACTGGTGACAACGAGACCAGTGTTGATCCCGGAGTCCATGCCAGCTGGCGACTATGCCGAGATCCCCATTGATCCGGTCGAGCCCGATGAAGCTCCGCCCATCAAGTTGCCGCCCCGACGCTCGGGGAGCCATAGGAGACCGAAGACCTCGACAGCCCATGTGCAGTCAACGAGCTGACAACTTGTGAGCCAGGTTCTGAACGGTTTACAAGACCGTCGCCTTAGACCACTCGGCCACCCCTCCAGGGGCGGTCCCATCGTCGCGTGGCGGTGCCGGCCGGAGCCGTCACACCAGCGGAGGGGGTGGGATTCGAACCCACGAGGAGGCGTCAGCCCCCTACGGCATTTCGAGTGCCGCGCACTAGGCCAGACTATGCGACCCCTCCAGGGGCCACCACCGGGCCTCTTGGCCCGGCTGGCGGAGGGAGAGGGATTTGAACCCTCGAGGGGGCGTAAACCCCCAACGGCATTTCCAGTGCCGCGCACTAGGCCAGACTATGCGATCCCTCCGGGGTGTTTCCGTCCGACAGGACGGACGGAAGAGAGGATAATGGTGGTCCATGCCTGATCCCACATCGCCCACCGAATACGACGCGCCGATGGGAGAGGCGCTCGCTGCTGCCCGGGAGGCAGCCGCCGCCGGGGACGTGCCTGTAGGGGTGGTGCTCCTCGACTCAGACAGCCAGATCGTCGCCGTCGACCGCAACCGGCGGGAGGAGCTGCGTGATCCCACCGCCCACGCCGAGATGCTGGTCCTCTCCGCCCGCGCTCGAGAGATCGGAGACTGGCGACTAAGCGGCCACACCCTGGTGGTCACCCTGGAGCCCTGTCCGATGTGCGCTGGAGCGGCGGTGTGGGCACGACTAGACCGCATCGTTTACGGCGCGGCTGATCCCAAGGCAGGAGCGGTCTGGTCGCTGTACAACATCCCCCAGGACCGCCGCCTCAACCACCGGATCGAGTTGGTCGAAGGAGTACGGGCCGACGAGTGCACCGCCCTACTGGCTCAGTTCTTCGGCGAGCTGCGCTGAATAGGGGAGGCGACGGTCCCACAGTCCGTAAGCGACGGCACCGACGATGACCACGACTCCGGCCGTAGAGAAGGCTCCCTGGTAGCCCCAACGGTCGATCAGCAAGCCCACCACAGGGGTGCCGACGAGTCCGGAAATATCGAAGACGGAGGTAAAGGTGGCCATGGCCGAGCCCCGCTCCGAGATGCGGGCCCGGTTCACTACCTGGCTGGATAGGACCGGGAACACCGCGCCGTGGGCTGCTCCGCTCAGCAAACCAGCTACCGCCAGAGCCCACACCGAATCCGCCGAAGCCATCGTCCCTAGTCCGACGCCGAACAGGGTCACTGCCGCGACGGCGAGAATTCGGTGGGAAAGACGGTCGTACCGGCTCCCCCCGAAGATGCGAGTGGCCGCCGCGCTCAGGCCATAGACGCCGAAGAAGAGACCCGTCGTCCCTATCCCGGTGGCATCCACATAGGTACGGGTAAAGGTGAAGAGGGACTCCAACCCGATCGAGAACATCAACGTCAGCAGCCACAATGGGAGGAGGCTCGGTTCAGCGAGGGCCGACCAAAAGCTCCGCCTTGGCTGGATGCCGCGAATCGGGAGCACAGGGAGGGTCCAGACGATCAGCCACGAGCTCAGAAGAGCAGCGGCCGAAGCTACGAAGAGCCCGTCAAAGCCGAACGTCGCGATGACCACATCTCCCAGGTAGCCGCCGGCAGCGATCGGCAACAGGCCCGAGAGTCCAAATATGGCGAGGCCCTGGGTGCGGCGCTCCACCGGGATCAGGTCGGCGGCGTAGACGAGGAAGGTGGTGAACACGGCGACGTTCAGAAGACGCTGAGCCAGAAAGATCACCCACAGGTAAGGATTCCAAGCTTGGGTGGTCATCAGCCCGAGAATGACCAGCACCTCGCCCGCGGCGGCGACCAGGATCACACTGCGCCGCCTGGTGAGGTCGAGGATCCTCCCCAGCCCTGGTCGAGAGATGAGGGCGACGACCGCAGCTGAGGCGTAGAGGATTCCGATCATCCCCTCCGAGGCCCCTAACTCAGTGAAGTACCCGGGAAGGTGGACCAGAAGCGTAAAGGCCACCCCTTCAAGCAGGGCGGCCACAAAGAGGCGGGGAAAGTGGGGTCCGAATCGGTGTGCCATCCGTCACGGCAAGGTAACAGTCGGTCTCGCCCTACCGGGCCGGGGTCGGTAGCCTTGCCTCCGAGATCGTGTAGGCGGGGCGCTAGGGGTGCCCTGAACCCGAAACCCTCTCTACGCGGGGCCGAACTCCCCGCCCGAGGGGCACGACACGCCGGGGCGCACAGCCCGGGCGGCGGACACGTGGCGATGACGGCTGGGTCCTACGCGGCGGAGCACCACGAACCGGGTCAGGTCCGGAAGGAAGCAGCCCTAAGTGGACCGTTCCGGGTGCGTGGGGGTGCCTGGCCTGAGCCGGCGGCCGTCACCGACGGCGTCCATCGTGCTTCGACGGCGGGGTCACGATCTCTTCTCGTGGGTTTCCGGGGCATTCTTTTCGCGTGGAGGCCCCTATCGGGGCTGTTGCATTAGGAACGAGGCTTGCGGAGGCGGACGCCGTAGACGAAGCCGAAGAGGCCGGCGTGCCAGACTTCTTCCAGGGTGAGGGGGCCGTCGGCGAAGAGCTCCTCGGGCTGCGGGCGGGAATCGAGGCTCCGGTGGAGGTACCAGTACTCCCTGGGAGCGCCGGCGAAAGTCAACCCCACCAGGGGCAGGATCACCGCCGTCCCCAGCCGGTGCAAACTCCGCAGGATGGGATTGGCGGGCCGACCAAGGTCAATCACCACCGCCACCCCGCCGGGCTTGAGCACCCGGCGGATCTCCTCCAGTGTCTCGCCAACACTGCTCAGATTGCGGAAGACGAAGGCGCTGAACACTCCGTCGAAGCTGGCCTCCCGGAAGGGCATCCGCTCCCCCACCCCCGCGGCCCGAGCAGGAACCGAGCTGAGGGCGAGCATCTCCACCACCGGGTCTAGGCCCACCACAGTCCGGCCGGCGAAGTCGGTACTACCGGTGCCGCACCCCAGGTCGAGCACGATCCCCTCAGGCAGCATGGAGACTCCCCTCTGTCGCCAGGCCCGCTCCCGACCCAGGGAGAGAATCCGGTTGAGCCGGTCGTAGCGGGCGGCGATCCGGGCGAAGATCCGATCCGGCTGCCGACTCACGGCTCGATGATCTCGAACCCCGTATAGGGACGCAGCGCCTCCGGGATGCGTACCGAGCCGTCGGGTTGCTGGTGGTTCTCCAGGATGGCGAGGATGGTCCGCCCCACCGCACAGGCCGTCCCGTTGAGAGTGTGAACCAGGACGTTGCCCTTGTTCGCCCGGTAACGGATCTTCAGTCTCCGGGCCTGGAAGTCGGTGGTGTTAGAACAGGACATGACCTCCCGGAACCGCTGCTCGCCGGGGAACCAGGCTTCGACGTCGTACTTCTTGGCTGCGGACGCTCCCAGATCCCCGGCGGCGATGTTCACCACCCGGTACGGGACATCCAACTGACGGACCAGGGCCTCTTCGATCGACAGGAGACGTTCGTGCTCCTCTGGGGACTGGTCGGGCGTGGTGAAGGCGAACATCTCCACCTTGTCGAACTGGTGGACCCTGAAGATCCCTGCGGTGTCCTTGCCGTAAGTCCCGGCTTCGCGGCGGAAACAGGTGGAGAACCCGGCGTATCGAGTTGGAAGGTCCTCGGCATTGAGGATCTCGTCGCCGTGGTAGGCGGCCATCGGCACCTCCGAGGTGCCCACCAGGAACAGTTCGTCCCGGGGTATCGCGTAGACCTGCTCTCTGGCTTCGGGGAAGAAGCCAGTCCCCTCGAGGGCGTGCTCCCGTACCAGGACGGGAGGGATCATCGGAGTGAAACCCTCTTCCACTAGGTGGTCCATCGCCCAACGGACTAGCGCCAGCTCAAGCATGGCTCCCTTCCCCTTGAGGTACCCGAAGCGACTCCCGGACACCTTGGCGGCCCTCTTGGTGTCGATGATGTCGAGGGCTTCGCCCAGGGTGGCGTGGTCGGTGCCCTCGCTTGAAGGATCCCCGAACCGCTTGATCTCAACGGCGTCCTCTTCGGTGTAACCATCGGCGGCGTCGGCGGCGACCAGGTTGGGAATCTCGAGCATCCTCACCCGCAGTTCTTCGGCGAGCTGGTCCACTCGGGTGGTCGCCTCCTTCACCGCGGCAGCCAGTTCCGCCACCTCGTCGATCGCCTGCTGCTTCTCCTCCCCCTCCAGGGAGGCGATGCGGCGACCGGCTTCCTTCTGGCGGGCCCGTAGCTCCTCGGCCTCACGCAGCGCGGCCCGATGGGCGGCGTCCAACTCGATGATGGCCTCCAAATCGAGGTCCACACCGCGGCGGCGCAGGGATTCACGGATCAGGTCGGGGTTCTCCCGGAGGAGTTTCGGGTCGATCATGGGGCGCCAAATGGTAACGGGGTGGGCCGGTGTGCCCCACCACGGCTTTCTTTATGCGCAAAGGTCCAAATCCGGACCCTGGTGCATTAGGTTCGCGGTTAGGTGTTGTTGATGGTGAACTGGACGCGGAGTTGGTTGTCTTCGACGTTGAAGTCGTCGCCGGTGAGTACCAGGTTGGCGACCACCTCGTAAACCTCTCCCGGTTTGACCGCCAAACTCTCAAAGTCGACGGTCATCTGCTGCTTAGGTCGGAGAGTGACGATCGGCGCTTCGAGGCGAATCTGTTCCGGCCCTCCGGTGAGGGTCAGCACCAGCGTCGCTGGATCGCTGACCACGTTCCCGATGTTGCTCACCACCACTGAGAAGACGATCGATTCCGTAGCCGGCACCACGGCCTGATCGGTGGGATCGATCTCCCACATGGGCTCAGAGACGATCTGGCTGACGGCGAGACCGGGGCGCAAGGCCAGGCGGGCGTCGGGAGAGCGTGCCGCGTCGATGAGGATCACCGACAGCGTCACCAGCACCCCCTGACCGGGGCTCACTACCACTTCGGGCATGGGCGCCACCGGGTCCGGCAACTCACCGTCTTCCAGGGCCACCACCAGATTCCGGTAAAGCCGATCACCGGCACGCATCTCCGCCAGGGCCGCGGCCATTTGGTCGACAACTGTCAGACTCCCGGGGGAGTCGGCGGCGGTGAGGACAGCGGAGCTGAACCCGATCACGCCCCTCTGCCAGGCCTCCAGGGTCTGCTGGTAGAGGGCCCTCACCGGAGCCAGGGTCTCGACGGGGGGTTCATCCGCCACCAAGGAGAGACCACGGTCGATTTCCGTTCTGAGGGTTTCGATGGCCGCCAGGAACTCGATCCGATCTACTTCCGTCAGACGCGACGCCACGTCGCGGAGAGCCACCGAAGCAGTGGAAAGCTCAGCAGCCTGGCCCCTGATCTCGTCGAGGTATTCCAGTTCGAGGCGGCGCTCCTCCCCCGCGGCCGAAACAACCAACCCGAGGATGGCAACAAGAACTATTAGAGCCGGCCAGAGGAGACGGCTCAACGCCTTCCTCCGCCGTGGCGGGTCGAAGATCACCGTGGGCGAGGGGGGACTTGAACCCCCACGATCTTGCGATCACAGGAACCTGAATCCTGCGCGTCTGCCAATTCCGCCACTCGCCCGGTCTGGGGAGAAAGATCGTACCGTCGCCACACTGGTTGCGGTAGTCCACATCAGCGGTCGCATGCCCTTAACCTCACTCCCGTGAGCGTGGCGCGCAGCTTCGAGCGCCGACTGGAGCGCCTCCTCGAAGGGGTCTTAGGGAGAGTGTTCTCCGGTCGCATCCACCCGGTGGAGATCGCCGGGAAGCTGACGCGCGAGGCTGATTTCGCCCGCTTCGAACACCCCACGGGGCCGGCGACCGCCAACGCCTACATTCTCCTCGTCCACCCCCGAGACCTCAGCGTAGATCCGGGAGATCTGGAACGACATCTCGCCGAGGCCCTAGAAGGCTATGCCGCCGAGGAGGGGCTGCGGCTCGAAGGCCCGGTCACGGTGAGCATCGAAAGCTCCACGGAGGCGGCTCCCGGGACGGTGCTCTGCCACGTGGAGGTTCAGCCCGGAGACCCCACCCCCTGGGCCAGGCTGGTCTCGACTCAGGAAAACCTCCCCCTGGGACGTAACCGGGTGTTGGTGGGGCGCTCCCTCGAGGCTGACGTCGTGATTGGCCACGACGACGTAAGCAGAAGACACGCCCTCATCTGGCGGGAGAAGGGCCGGAGCTGGATTCGGGATATGGACTCAGCCAACGGTACCTTCGTCGATGACCGGCAGATTGACGGCCAGCCGACTCCGGTCGAATACGGTTCGCTGATCTCTTTCTCCGCGCACCCCTACCGGTTCCTGGAGGCCTGATGCCCGATGTGATCCTCGCCCTCCTGCGGATCATTTTCCTCGGCCTCGTCTATCTCTTCGTATGGCAGGTCGCCCGTGCCGTAGGGTCTCATGTGGGTATAACGGTGAAGCGTCGGCGGGCCCACGGCAGCCGGATCCTCTTTCTGAGGCCGGACAGTCAGAAGGGGCTCGAGGTGGACGTCAAGGACGTAACGGTGCTGGGACGGTCTCCCGAAGCTGACCTCGTCCTGGATGACCCCTACGCTTCCGAATTCCACATGAGACTGGTAGCACGCGAAGACGGGCTCATCCTTCACGACCTGGGGAGTACCAACGGTACTTACGTCAATGGGAGAAGAGTCACCGCGCCAGTGGCCCTCAGACGAGGCGACAACATCCAGGTGGGTAAGGCGGTGATGGAGGTCCGATGAGGTATACGTGGGCGACGGCAACCCATCAGGGGAAGGTCCGTCAGAACAACGAAGACGCAGTCTTTCCCGAGAGCTCCGGGGAGTCGGCTGGCCCTGCGGTGCTGATGGTCGCTGACGGAATGGGGGGGCACGTGGCCGGAGAGGTAGCCTCGCGGCTGGCGATAAACGCTGCCGCTTCCGCCGAGGTCGACCCCGCCGATCGGGTCGCGGCGGGAAACCGGGCGATCCGGGAACAGGTAGCTGCCGATCCGAGTCTCGAAGGCATGGGCACCACCATGACCCTCGTCTCGCTGGAGTCGGAGGGTCGAGCACGCTTCGCCCATGTTGGAGACACCCGCGCCTACCTCTATCGCAACGGAGAACTCCGCCAGCTCACCCAGGACCACACCGTCGCCGCGGAATACGTCGCCATGGGAGAGATCTCCCCGGAGGAGGCCGCCTCCCACCCCCAACGTCACATGCTCACCCGGGCCCTGGGGCTGACCAGGTTCGTGAACATCGACGAATTCGTCATCAACCTCGAGAGCGGAGACCGGCTGCTGTTGTGCTCCGATGGCCTCAACGAGATGGTCCCCGACGACGCCATCGCCGAGATCCTCTCCGAGGGCTCGCCCGATGAGGTGACCTGGAAGTTGATCGATCAGGCCAACGCTGCTGGAGGCGTTGACAACGTGACCGTGATCGTGGTCGACGTATCGGACTGATCCCATGACCCGCAACGCCGAGGCGGCGACCCTGCTGGCGGCATCGGTACTCGCGGCTTTTGGGGTCACCCTGGTAAACCTGGCCAAGGGTGGGGCCGTGGACGTTCAGACCGGCCTGACCTTCCTCGTCTTCCTCATCGCCTTCGGCGGCGTGCACTTCGCTGTGCGCACCTGGGCATCCCGAGCCACGCCCCTCCTCCTGCCGCCGGTGGCTGCCCTGACTGCCATCGGCTTCATGGAGATCTACCGTCTGAACGCGGGCGAAGCCGGATTGCAGCGCTGGTGGCTGCTGATCGCCGCCGGGCTTGCTGTCCTCGTGCTGGCACTCCTATCCACGACTTCGGTATCCGTGCTCCGCCGCTACCGGTACGTGATCCTCACCGTGTCAGTGGCCCTCCTGCTTCTTCCCAACCTGCCCTCCGATTGGATCCTCCCCCTGAAGGGGCTCGAGCTGAACGGCTCCCGCCTGTGGGTCCGGTTGGATCTGGGATTTCTCTCCATGCAGTTTCAGCCCGCTGAGCTGGCCAAGCTGGGACTGGTTGCGTTCGTCGCCGCCTACCTCACCGACCACCAACAGGCTCTCCGTGAAGCCCATCGCACTATCGGGCCTCTCCGCATCCCGGAGCCACGCCAGATCCTTCCCCTCCTTGCCGCGTGGGGGATCAGCGTTGTGATCCTGGTCTGGCAGCGAGACCTGGGCGCTTCCCTGCTCCTTTTCGCCGGGTTCATCCTCCTCCTCTATGCCGCCACCGCGGCTTCGGGTTATCTGTTCACCGGCGGCCTAATGGCACTCCTGGGCGGGCTGTTCTCTTATCTGGCCTTCGACCACGTCCAGCGGCGAGTCGTGGCCTGGCTCTCGCCCTTCTCCCGCTATCAGGATGAAGGCTTCCAGATCGCCCAGGGGCTCTTCGCTCTCGGCACGGGAAGTCTCTCCGGCGCTGGACCGGGGCTCGGCAGGCCCGACCTCATCCCCAACGCCACCACCGATTTCATCTTCGCTGCAATAGCCGAGGAGCTGGGCTTCGCCGGATCGGTGGCAGTGCTTGCCCTCTATGCCCTGGTGACCGCTGTCGGGCTTGGCATCTCTCTCCGAGCTCGCGACACCTTCACCAAGCTGCTCGCCGCGGGCCTCACCTTCGTCTTCGCAGTCCAGGTCCTTCTCATCATCGGCGGTGTTCTCCGGCTCTTGCCCCTGACCGGTATCGCCCTCCCCTTCATGTCATACGGTGGATCCTCCCTGGTAGGCAACATGATCCTGGTGGCTCTGGCTCTCCGTGTCAGTCACGAGGAGTCCCCATGAACGGACCGATCCGCCGTCTCGCCTTGGGCCTGTTGGCCGGATTCGGGGTGTTGCTCCTGCTCATCAGTTGGTACCAGGTGGTACGCGCCGAACCCTTGAAGAACGACCCGCGCAACCCCCGGCCGGTCCTCACCGAACGCAGCAAGGAGCGGGGCCTGATAGTCACCATCGATGGCACCGTCGTAGCCCGCTCCATCCCGGAGGCCGACGGACGTTCCTTCATGCGGATCTACCCCGAGGGAGAGGCCTTCGTCCATCCGGTGGGGTACGCCTCCTTCCTGGTTGGAGACACCGGCCTCGAGGCGGCTTACGCCTCTCAGCTCCGCTCCCGCCGCGACCTCACCATCAGCGACATAGTGGCTGCGATCCTCGGCCGCGACCTCCGTCCCAAGAGCATCGAAGTCACCATCGACGCCCGACTCCAGCGGGCGGCCCTCGGAGCGCTCGGCGATCAGCGCGGAGCTGTGGTGGCCCTGGATCCGTCGACCGGGGCAGTGCTCGCCCTCGTGTCCACGCCCGCATTCGATCCCAACCCTCTTCTCGGCTCGAAAGCGGCCGAAAGCTGGGACTCTCTCCTCAACGACCCCAGCCAGCCCCTATTCGACCGGGCCACAAGACAGCTCTATGCCCCTGGCTCGACGTTCAAAACCGTGGTGATGGCCACCGCCCTCGACACCGGCCTGGCCGGACCAGACACGGAGTTCCCCAACATGAGGGAGTTCCCCCTGCCGAACTCGACCGCGACAATCTCCAACTTCGGCGGCGGGCTGTGCGGCTCAGGGGAGACTGTCACCTTGCTCACTGCTTTCGTCCGCAGCTGCAACACCGTATTCGCCGACCTTGCCATCCGGCTCGGAGCCGAGGAGATCGCCCTTACCGCTGAGGCCCTCGGGTTCAATCAAGAACTGGAGTTCGCCTGGAGCGTGCCCGAAGCCGTCTGGGCCACTGGGGCCCTGGTCGAAGACCCGGCTGCTCTGGCTCAGAGCGGGATCGGGGAACGCGACGTGAGGGCCACACCGTTGCATATGGCAATGGTTGCCGCAGCGGTGGCCAACAACGGTGTCGTCGCCAACCCCTACCTGGTGCAGAGGGTCTTCGACGCCGACGGCCAGACGATCGAATCCACCGATCCCACCGAGATCGGCCGGGCCATGGCGTCCGAAACCGCCACGGTGCTCGCCGAGATGATGGAGCGTGTCGTCACCGAAGGGACCGGCCGGCTGGCGGCTGTCCCCGGAGTGAGGGTCGCCGGCAAGACGGGCACGGCAACCGGGCGGGGCAGCTTCTCCAACGTCTGGTTCATCGGTTTTGCTCCGGTGGAGAGCCCCACGATCGCTCTGGCTGTATTCGTCGAAGGCAGCCCCATCTCGGGTGAGTCTGCGACGGGCGGCTCGGTGGCAGCGCCCATAGCCGCCGACATCATCTCCGCCTGGCTGGAGACTCAGCCGTGAGAACCTAGAATCCCGTGAGCTTCATGCAGACCCCCTTCGACCTCACCGACCGCTATCGCGTCGTCTCCCATATCGCTCGCGGAGGCATGGCTGACGTGTACGAGGGCCAGGACACGCTGCTCAACCGCAATGTGGCGATAAAGGTCCTCCACACCCAGTTCTCCTCCGACGAAGCCTTCGTCAAGCGTTTCCGGCGTGAGGCCCAGGCGGCGGCGAACCTCAGCCATCCCAACATCGTCGCCATCTACGACTGGGGCCAGGCCCAGAACACCTATTTCATCGTTATGGAATTGGTTGAGGGAAGATCGCTGCGGGAGGTCCTCAAGTCGGAAGGGGCGTTGCTGGCTCGCCGCGCCACTGAGATAGCCGCGGAGACCGCTGCTGCCCTCTCCGTGGCCCATCAGGCCGGTCTCGTGCATCGCGACGTCAAACCAGGCAACATCCTCTTGGCTAAGGACGGCACGGTCAAGGTCACCGATTTCGGAATTGCCCGGGCCTGGGACGACAGCCAAGAACTCACCCGAACCGGAGCCGTTATCGGCACCGCCACCTACTTCAGCCCGGAACAGGCTCAGGGAGCGGTTGCCGACGCCCGTTCCGATGTCTACTCCCTTGGGGTGGTCCTTTACGAGATGCTGACCGGTCGTCCTCCGTTCATGGGAGACAGCCCCATGGCCGTGGCTTTCCAGCACGTGTCCGCCGAAGCGCCGCCGCCCTCGGCCCTCAACCCGGACGTTCCTCCACCCTTGGACTCGGTGGTGGTAAAGGCCCTCCGCAAGGATCCCGGGGCCCGGTACCAGTCCGCCGAAGAGATGCGCCAGGACCTCATCTCCACGCTGCGAGGCGAGCCAGTTGACGTGGCCGTCGCCCCAGTAGCGGCGGGAGCGGGAGGTAGCGGCGGCGCTGGAGACGAGGCCACCCGTCTTCTCTCCTCTACACCACCACCGACCGTGCCGCCGGAGGAGATCTACCGCCAGATCGAAGAGGAACCACCATCCCAGATCCCCTTTCTCATCACCGCCTTCGCCCTGCTCGTCGCCTTAGCCATCCTGATCTTCGTTCTGTTCCAACTAGCGAACAGTGACCGCAGCGAACTCGAGTCCGTGGAGGTACCCAATGTGGTGGGCCTCACCCAGGACACCGCCCTGGAGCGACTTCAGGCTGACGGTTTCGACGTGAAGATCACCCCCGAGTCCAGCGACACTGTCGACTCGGGTGTGGTGATCCGTACCGATCCGCCAGGTGGACAGTTCGCCGATGAAGGCTCCACGATCGAGGTTTTCGTCTCGACCGGCTCCCAGGAGATCCCGGTGCCTCCGGTGGTTGGTCTCGACATCGAGGAGGCCCGTCAGGTGATCGAAGCAGCTGGATTGACGATGGGCATCGTGCAGACGCGCCCCGACGCTGATTTCGAGGTCAACGTGGTCATCGAACAGGCCCCGGCGGCGGGCGTGGAAGTCGGAGGTGGCACTCCGATCAACCTTGTGCTCTCATCGGGACCCGAAGTGATCGTGCTTCCGGATCTGGTCGACATGCTGGACCGCGACGCCATCGCTCTCCTCACCGACCTGGGGTTGAAGTTCGCCGTCAATGAGGAGTTCTCCGACGAGGTGGCCGAGGACCTGGTGATACGGACTGACCCGGTCGCCGGCACTGAGGTACTCTCCGGTGACACCATCCTCCTGGTGGTCTCCCTAGGTCCTGCGCCCCGGGAGGTGCCCAACCTCATCGGACTCACCGAGACCGAAGCCCAAGTACTGCTGGAGGACCTGGGTCTGGTCCTCAACGTCTCCGTCGGGACTCAGCCGGTGGCGGATCCCGCTCAGGACGGTCTGATCGTGGACCAGATACCCGCCCCGGGCACCACGGTAGAGATGGGCGACATCATCACCGTCACCCTGGGCAAGTTCGAGCCTCCGCCCACCACCACTACAACGACGACTACGACGGTACCGCCGACGACCACCACTACAACGGTTTCGGATTAGCGAACAGAGTCGGCGTGGCTAGCGGTAGTTGGTCGTCATCAGGAAGCCGGCGGCGATAGCGCCCAGGCCGGCGAGGAGGACCAGCTGGTCCATCTGGAAGATGAAGCGCACCAACACCAGGATCACCCCCACCACCATCAAGCCTGCCATGAGGGCGACGTACCAGGTGGGGCTGGGCTCCTTGTCCTTGGCCGGGGTGGTGGTTCTGGCCGCTGGTGGGCGCTTTTTCGGCTTACGACGCTTCGATTCCGGCATGCGGCGGCGACCCTAGTCGCTTCTGACGCCACTCCGAAGCTGTCTTACACAGGTGTAACTCTCCACAGGCTGTGGAAAAGCCCCTGGATAACTACAGATATGTGATTATCTACGAGCTGCTCACTCGCCCGCTACGGCCCAGACCCTGTCCTGAGTGGTGAGCCGCGTCCCGCCGCCCGACGGCGAGGAGGGCAAACCCTATCTCCGCCGGGTCGCCGCCCAGCGACTGGAGAGCGTCGGCCCATGTCCCGGCGAGGAACGCGGCCCGGCTCGCCGACGCAGGCGTGAAGTCCTCATCTGCCAGTCTGATGCCTGCCTCGGTGTCGGTGAGCACACCCTCGGCACCCAACTGCTCGACCATGTCGAGGATCTCTTCGGGTTCGACTCCAAGGGTCGCCGATGCTTCATCGACTCGTATCGGTCGGCCCGCGACATAGATGACGGTGGTCAGGTCTTCTCGCAGGGCCATTCCGGTTCGCTCCCTTTGGCCGCCCGATCTGGGCTCGGCGCTACGGCGGGAGTCTGCCACATGCAGGCAGTATGCGTCGGCCCACTTTCAATTAGGGCGCCACACCGGAACCATCTCTTCTCGGCAGTGCTTCGGCGGCTTGTCCTCGGCCGGATTCACCGCACGGAGAGTCACCTCCGCCCCGCACACCTCACACCGGTAGTCCT
>JBHHWH010000060.1:0-15434 GCA_046756405.1 Acidimicrobiia bacterium
TCCAGGGGGTGCCCGGCAGCGGAGCCCCGATAGCCCTCGACTTCGGCCAGACCGCCGGAGGTGTCACCGGTGCTCTGTTGCCCACGGGAAACGAGCTCGACGTGCTCGACACTGAGATCGGCCCGGTGGAGGTGAGCATCGTCGACGTGAGCAACCTCACCGTCTTCATCCCCGCCTCCGCGGTAGGCATGAAGGGCACCGAGCTGGCAGATGAGTACAGCGACGAGCATCTCGCTGCCATCGAGACGGTGAAACGGGCCGCCGCCAAGCTGATCGGCCTGGGCACCGACGGTCTCATCCCGGTGCCCTCCCTGGTGGCCGAGCCCCAGGACTTCACCAGCTACGCCACGGAGGAGGTGATCTTCGCCGACCAAGTGGACCTGCTCGCCCGGGTTGTCGGTGGGCGGCCGGCGGTGCCCCACAAGGCATACCCGGGCACCGTCGGCGTCTGCACCGGAGTCGCTGCCCGCATCCCGGGGACCACGGTCCACCGGGTGACACGAGCCGGGGCAGGCCGGGAGGTCAGGCTCGGACACATGAGCGGGGTCATGACGGTGCGGGCTGGTGTCAGCCGGAGCGAAGAAGAGTGGCAGGTGGAAGAGGCGGCGTACTACCGGACGGCGAGACGCCTCGCCGAGGGCACCGCCTATGTGCGCAGCCGCGTACTCTCGTCGACCTCTCCCGGCCAGTAGAAGCTTTGCCTCGACGAATACGCTGAAGAGGAGGACAGAACAGCCATGACCGACCGATATGCCTGGCAGTTCGTGGAGCCAGGCCAGCCACTGCGACGCACGGAGGGGGCAGGCCGACCTCCAGGCGAGGGCGAAGTCCTCATCGAGGTCGCAGGGTGTGGTGTCTGCCACACCGACCTCGGCTACTTCGAAGGCCAGGTGGCCACCCGCGGCGACCTGCCGGTGGTCCTGGGCCACGAGATCAGCGGGACCGTCATCGAGGCAGGGCCCGGAGCCGAAGACTGGATAGGAAAGAACGTGGTAGTGGCGGCTGTCATCCCTTGCCGTGAGTGTGACTTCTGCCTTGCCGGGAGGGGAAACGTGTGCCGGAACCAGCTCATGTGTGGCAACGACATCGACGGGGGTTTCGCCACTCACCTCACGGTGCCGGCTAGGGGCCTGGCCGAGGTCCCTCCTCTCCCCGACGGCTACGACCTGGCCACCTTCGCCGTGGTCGCCGATGCGGTGACCACTCCCCTCCAGGCGGTGAGACGGGCCGAGGTCGGCGAGGGAGACTTCGCCGTGGTGGTGGGCACCGGCGGGGTCGGGAGCCAGGCTGTACAGATCGCCGCTGCCAGCGGCGCAAAGGTCGTCGCCGTGGACATCGACGACGCCCGCCTCGGCCTGATCACCCACCACGGTGCGGTGGCCGGGATCAACGCCCGGGGTCTGAGTCCCCGCGAGGTGCGGGACCGGATCCGGGAGCATGCCAGGGCCCTGGGAGCCCCCTCCACGGGATGGAAGATCTTCGAGTGCTCCGGCACCACCGCCGGACAGGAGACAGCCTTCACCCTGGTCGGCCCGGCGGCCACCCTGGCGGTGGTGGGGTTCACCCGTGACAAGGTGTCGGTCCGACTGTCCAACCTGATGGCCTTCGACGCCACCGCCTTCGGCAGCTGGGGGTGCCCCATCGAGCGTTACCCAGAAGCCATCGGCCTGGTGGCGTCGGGGATGGTGGCCCTGGAGCCCTTTGTCCGCAAGGTTTCCCTCGCCAAGGCGGACGAGGTGCTTGCGGGGGCCCATCAGAACGATGATCCGCGACGCGTGATCCTCGTCCCGTGAAAGGAGATCAAGAGATGAGCGAAGCCCTGATCCGCTACGAAGTCACCGGTGACGGGGCGGTGCACACCATCACCCTGGACAAAGGTCCGGGCAACGTGATCGACATAGCGATGTGTGCTGAGCTTCGACCTGCAATCGAGGCCGCTGCCGGCTCCCGGACCGGGAAGGTCCTGGTCATCCGGGGAGCGGGAAAGCACTTCTCCTTCGGCGCCAGCGTCGAAGAGCACCTTCCCGACAAGGCAGCCGAGATGCTGGCAGCCTTCGGAGGGGTCCTCCGGGACCTCGTCGGCTTCCCCTATCCGACCGTGGCGGGGGTGCAGGGAAGATGCCTCGGTGGTGGCCTGGAGCTGGCCCTGGCCTGCGGAATCATCATCGCCGAGGAGGGTGCGGTCCTGGCTGCACCTGAGATCCAACTCGGAGTGCTCCCCCCCGCGGCGACGGCTTTGGTCACCAGCCGCGCCGCCGAGGACGTGCTCCTCACCGGCCGGAACGTGGACGCCTCCGAGGCGCAAAGGCTGGGGCTGGTCAACCAGGTGGTGGCCGACGGGGAACTTGACAAGGCGGTCAACGCCTTCGTGGAACAGCACTTCCTCCCCCGATCGGCGTCCTCGCTCCGTCTCGCCACCAAGGCGATCCGGCAGCGCCGCCACGCCGAGTTCGAGGCGAGACTGGCCGAGGCGGAGGGCATCTACCTCGAAGAGCTGCTGGTGACCCACGACGGTGTAGAGGGGATCAAAGCGTTCTTGGAAAAGCGACCCCCGAATTGGAAGGATGCCTGACATGTCTGACACCGCCACCGGAGTCCTCCGCGAAGAACACCAGGTGATCCTCAAGGTGGTCGAGGTCCTCGACACGGCCCTCAACGATGCCAGTCCTCCCCAGCTTCCCTTCGATCTCATCGACCGGTGCATCACCTTCTTCCGGCTCTTCGCCGACGCCTGCCACCATGGGAAGGAGGAGGACCTCCTCTTCCCGGAACTGGTTGCCCACGGCATGCCCGACGACGCCGGTCCCATCGCAGTGATGCTGGCCGAGCACGTCCAGGGCCGGGCCTTCGTCCGGGGAATGGCTGCCGCCTTCGACGGGGCCAAGTCCGGTAACGAAGCCTCGGTCAAGTCCCTGCTCACCAACGCACGGAGCTTCATCGAGCTGATCCGGGCCCACATCGGCAAGGAGGACTTTGTCCTCTTCGCCATGGCCGACGACATGGTGGTGGGACCGGCCTGCGCCGAGCTGTGTCAGCGCTACGAAGCGACGTGCTCCCGCCGCTTCGAGGGGAAGACGAAAGAGGACCTGGAGAGACTCGCCGCCGAGATCACCGCGGCGTAGGCCGGCTGGAGGGGAACCGCCCCTGGCGCAGAGCCAGACTCACCGCCTCGGTCCTCGAGTGGACCTCCAGCTTCTTGAGGATGTGCTGGATGTGGTTGCGCACCGTCGCCTGGGAGAGGAACAGTGTGTTGGCGATGGCGGCGCCGTCGAGGCCCTCGGTGAGGAGCTGAAGCACTTCTGTCTCCCTGGGGGTGAGTCGGCTGAGAACCCCCATGTCATCCCGGGTCGCCAGGCTCCAGCCCTGGAGGCGCTCCACGACAAGCCGCTCCAACTCCGGTGGCAGGGCCACTTCGCGGACCAAATGGACTAAACGGCACTGGTCCCGGAGATGTTGGGGAGGCACGAGGGTGGTGGCGTTGAGCCAGAGGGGATGCCCCTTCGAGGTCCGGCCGATGACCTCCCGGGTGGGTACCAGTTCCCCGTCTTCGGCGGGCGGTTCGCTGAGGCACTCCTCGCAGACGGGTCCCCCGCACCGGTCCTGCCAGCACAGGATGGTGTGACAGTACTCACCGAGGGCTTCATCGGGCTCGAGGCCGAACAGCTCGGTGGCGGCCTCGTTCCAGCCGACGATGGTCATGTCCGGTCCTACGGCGACCATGGCGTCGGTGGTCTGGCCGAGGGTGGTGAGGAGGTCCCTCAGCTGGCGGCTGACCGCCTCTACCGTGATCGTCGCCGTCATTGAAACTGACCGTACAGTCAGTTCTGGGTTCCGTCAACTGATTGACGGAACCCAGACAGGTGATACCGATGGCTCAGTCGGGGAGGACGGCGATGGCGGTGATCTCCACCAAGGCCCCGACGTCGGCCAATTCGGTGATCCCGTAGAGGCCCATGGCCGGATAGTGCTGGCCCATGTGACGACGGTAGATGGGGCCCAGTTCGGGACGGGCTGTCCGGTAGGCGGCAACGTCGCTGGTGAATATCTGCATCCAGGTGATGTGCTCCGGCTCTCCCCCGGCGGCGCGTAGGGCAGTGACCAGGTTCTCCAGGGCGAGGTCGAACTGCTCTGCCCAAGTGTCACCGACAATGTTGAGCTCCCGGTCGAAGGCGATCTGGCCGGCCAGGTAGACGGTGCGGCCGGGGCCGGCCACCACGGCATGGGAGTAGCCGATGGCCGGGGCCAGTTCCTCGGGGTTGACGATCTGATGGGTCACTTGGTCTCCTATCTCCTCAGCTCACCTTGACCACGAGGGACATGGCTGAATCGCCTCCGGCGCAGCCGGTGAACAAGCCGTAGCCTCCTCCCCTGTCGGCCAGCTCCTCGATCATCTCGATGATGGCCCTCATCCCCGTCGGCGCCTGGGGGTGGCCCCACACCAGGGGGGACCCGTAGTTGTTGACCTTCTCCGGAGAGATGGCCATTTCCCGGCTGAAGTAGATGTCGGAAACGGCGAAGGGATTGTGGGTCTTGACGGCGGCACAGTCTTCGATGCTGAGCCCTGCCCGGTCCAACGCCTGCCGGGCGGCAGGGACCACCGCCTTGGGCATGAAAGCCTTCTCGGTCCGTGCTTCCCCGTAACTGAGCATCTGGATGGTGAGACCCCGATCCGACGACAGCGCGGCGGCCTGCTCTCTGGTGCAGACGATCATCCCGGCGTTGCCGTCGGCGGGATGGGTCTGGGTGCCGTAGGTGACAGTGCCTCCCTCCATCACTGGTCGCAGCCGGGCCAGGCCCTCGGCGGTGGTGGGGTAGATCCCCTCATCTTCCTCCAACAGGTCGGTGCCGTCCTTTTTCGAGTCGAGGCTCACCGGGATCATGTACCGCTTCTGGAAGGCCCGGTCGCCGGCCAGGGCCTCCCGGTACTGCTCGTAGCGCAGCAGGGTGATCCGATCCTGCTCCTCGCGGGTGATCTGTGCCTCCCGGGCCACGTTCTCCGCGGTGGTGGTCATCGACGTGCCCCCGTAGGGGTCGAGGTTCATGTTGCCCAGCACCGGGTCTTCGGAACGGCCGTGACCGCCCGGACCGGTCCGGCTGGGGTAGTAGACGTGGGGACCGTTGGACGTGCGGTCGCAGGTGGCGGCCAGGACGCACCTCCTCGACCCGGCCTCCACCTCCAGGGCCGCCGTGGCCAGGGTCCGCACCGAGGTGGCGCAGGCCTGGGAGACGGTGGGCCCGGTGATGTCGGGAAGTCCGGCCATCCCCGCGAACCAGGGTGCCCCGTAGAAGGCGTACCTCTGGGTAACCGTGATCCCCAGCGCCACACCGTCGAAGACCCCGGGGTCGTAGGCGCGGCGGTCGAGGAAGTCAGCCGCCACCTGGGCGGCCAGCTTGATGGAGTGGCGCTCTGCCAGGCTCCCCTGCCAGCGGGAGAAGGGAGTGGTCCAGTAACCGCCGTCGGGAATGAAGGATTTCTCTAGATGCACTGTTCAGCCTTTCCCTAAGAAACCGGTAATGCCTGCCCGCGCCGCGGGTGTCCCCGCCGACGCAGCAAAAGCCCGGTAGCCGATCTCCAAAGCCTCCCTGAGGCTAGATGCCGCACCAGCCCCCGTCACCGCCTGCTCGATGATCCCCACCACCTCGCCGCTCAGTCCCTTCTCCTCGAGGACGGCCGGGTCCAGAGGCGGGAAGGGCGGGATCTCCACCGGTGCATCGGGCGGCGGAGCCACCCTGCCCTCCAGGTAGCGAACCTTTTCAATGGCGGCCCCCAGCAACGAGTCCGGATCGGAGACCACTTGGTCCACTACCCCCAGCCGGCGGGCCTCGCCGGCATCCAAACTGGCTCCGGTGCGCAGCATGTCGTGGAAGACCGCGGCCGCCTGCGACCACTTCCGGTAGGGAACCACCAGGGCCCCTATGCCGGGGGCGATGCCCAGGGTCACCTCGGGGAACTGGAGCCAGGCCCCCGCCTGAGCGACGATGCCGTGGCAGCGCATCGCCAGTTCCAGCCCACCGCCGAGGGCCATCCCGTTGAGCGCCGCCACCACGGGCTTTTTCATCCCGTCGAGGTGGACCAGCACCCTCGAGCATTCCCGGGCGTAGTCGACGCACCGGGCAGCGTCCCCCAGCATCTCGGGGAAACGGCTGATGTCGGCGCCGGCGCAGAAGGCCCGCCCCCCGTAGCCGGTGATGACGAAGCCTGTAGTGGTGGGGTCGTCTTCGAACTCGGCGAGCACATCGAGGAGTTCGGCGTTCACTTCGTCGTCGAGGGCGTTGAGGGCACCGGGGCGCCGCAGAGTGATGACCTTGACCCCTTCGACCTCGTCCACCATCAGATGGCGACGGGCGGGACGGTATTCGGCGAGAGGCCGAGCGGGCATGGGCATTCCGGGACGCTCGGCGGCCAGCCGACCCAGGACCCGCTCCACTTCCCGCTCCCCAATCTGGCCCATCAGCCGCAGCGGTCCCGCCTTGAAGCCGAGGGCCAGCTCACAGCCCAGATCCAGATCCTCAGGACGGCCCACCTTGCGGTCGAGGATGTCGACGGCCTGGGAGAAGAGGATCCCGAGGAGGCGGTCGCGGATGCGGCTCCTCAGCTCCGGGTCAACGGCTACTTCCTCACCGGGGCCGACCGTCTCCCACCTGGGGTCGGTGGCGAAGACCGGATCGGGAAGGTAGTGGGCGCCCTCCTCCTGGGCCTGGAGGGTGTTGGTCTCTTCGATGATCCGGTTCCCGTCGGCCAGGTTGAGGACGAAGAAGGGTCCGGCGTGGACGAACTCCATGGCCACGGTGTCGACCTGGGCAGGCGTGGCCCCTGCGAGGAGGTGTCCGGCCTCGTTGCACCAGTTGTCGAAGATCCGGTCGAGCATGAAGCAGATCACGTCGGTGGTGACCAGCGGCACCTTGTCGGTGGCGGCGAACCAGTAGCGAAGGTCGTCGACCACCGTGGGGTCGGCTCCCTCCCAGTCGACCACCTCCACGATGGGATTTCGGAAGGCGGGGGCGAAGAAGTGGGTGACGGTGGTTCGTTCGGGATGGGCCAGGTGGGAGAACAACCACGACGCTGGCAGCGAGCTGGTGTTGGAGGTGATGATGGCGTCGTCGTCTACCAGCGCCTCCACCTGCTTGAAGATCTCCCGCTTCAGCTCCAGATTCTCCGTGGCCGCCTCGACCACCCACTGGCTCCCGGCGAGGTCTCCGTAGTCGAGGGTGGTGGTCAGGCCTTCCAGGATCCGCTCCGCCGCATCGGCGCTCAGCTTTTGGCGGGTGAGCCCCTTGTCCACCAGCGAGCGGATCCGGTTGGCGGCCTGGTCTAGGGCCTCGGGGTCGATGTCCACCAGGACCAGTTCGCAGCCCAGCCCCGACGCCAGGTAGTAGCCGATATCGGGTCCGATAGTCCCGGCGCCTATCACCGCCACCCGGGTGGGAGCAGGACGGGAAGGAGTCCGGAGGAGGGGGTTGTGGAACCTCACTCTTCCCGCTCCTTCAGGGCCTCGAGGATCTTCTCGGGGGTTATGGGCAGGTCCCGGATGCGAACCCCGACGGCGTCGTAGATGGCGTTGGCGATGGCAGGCGCGGTGGGCACGGTACCGATCTCGCCGGCGCCCTTGGCACCGAAGGGCCCATGGGGATCGTTGGTCTCGACGAACTCCAGGGTGATGGGGAAGTCCAGGTCGGCGGCGGTGGGGAGCTTGTAGTCGGTGAACCCGGGGTTGAGGATCCGGCCTTGGTCGGTCTGGATCTCCTCGTAGAGGGCGTAGCCGACCCCCTGGGCAATCCCACCGTAGATCTGGCCTTTGAGGGCCTGGAGGCTGAGAACCCTCCCGATGTCGTTCACCGCCACCACCCGCAGGATCCGCACCTCACCGGTATCGGTGTCCACCTCCACTTCCACGCCCTGGGCTCCGAAGCCGTAGCTGGCCGACATGTTTCCCACCCCCCGGCCCCAGTCGGGAAGCTCGGTGGGCGGTTCATAGAAGGATTCCTCGGCGAAGGTGAGCCCCTTGCCTCCCTCTTCGGCGAAGTGGATCGCCCGGAGGAGACGTCCCAGCTCGACCCTCAGCCAGGGACGGTCGGGCCCGTCCTTGAGACGCAGCCAGCCGTCTCTGAGGTCGAAGTCGTCGGCGGTGACCGTGTGGTAGTCGACCTCGTCGGGCATGGTCTCCTCGCCGAGGCGGGCCAGGTTGCGCTCCACCTCGGAGGGGTAGACGTCCACCGCGGCCTCGAAGATCCGCCGCCGGAGCTTCTTGGTTGCGGCGACAGCGGCATTGCCCGCCATGAAGGCGCCCCGGCTGGCATGGGTTCCCACATCCCACGGGGAGGTGGCCGTATCGGTCTGGTTTATGAACACCCTCTCCGGTCTCACCCCCAGCGACTCGGCGACCATGAGAGTGAGTGCCGAGTGGAGTCCCTGGCCCATCTCCACCCCCCCGTAGCTGACGTTGACGTTGCCGAAGTCGTCGAGCTTGATGATGATTCCGCTGCCGTCGGAGCGGTAGATCTTCCCTCCGCCGCCCACATTGATTGTCCCCGCCATCCCCACACCGCGCCGGCCTCTTCTATGGCCGCGGGTCTCCCTCCAGCGGAGACGCTGGGCGGTGATGTCGAGGCACTCCCGGAGCCCGCAAGTTTTCAGGTCGGCCTCCATGGGAGTGACATCCCCGGGCCGGTTGGCGTTGATGATCCTCATCTCATAGGGGTCGATGCCGGCCAGCTCCGCCAGCTCCTCCAGGTTCGACTCGATAGCCCAAGTCACTTCGGGGTTGCCGTAGCCCCGCATCGCCTGGCAGTAGGTGTTGTTGGTGTAGACGATGGTGGACTGGAACCGAACCGCAGGCACCCGGTACAGGGAGGTGGCCGCCACCAGCATCACGTTGGGGTAGGTGGCCCCCCAGGAGACATAGGCGCCGTTGTCCTGGAGGACCTCGACCTCTCGGAAGGTGAGCCTGCCCTCGGCGTCGCAGCCCTGGCGGACCATCATCCCGGCTTCCTGGCGGGGAGACAGATAGGAGAACTCCTCCCGCCGGTTGTACTGGATCTTCACCGGTTTCTGTGTCTTCCAGGCGAGGAGGATGGCGATGTACTCGTAGCCGTGGGTGTCGAGACCGGAGCCGAAGGCGCCTCCAATGGCGGGAACTATCACCCTGACGTTGCGTCCCTCCAATCCCAGGGCGGCCAGGGCCCGGGTATAGTCCCGCTGGGCGAGGAAGGGGATCTGGGTCTTGGCGGTGACGGTGAGGTTCCCCTCGGCATCGAACTCGGCGATGCAGCCGGCGGTGCCCAGGCAGGCCTGCTGGATGCGGGGCACCGTATAGGTCCCTTCGTTGATGTAGGCCGAGGCGGCTTTGGCGGCTTCCAGATCTCCGGACTCATGGGCGCAGACCAGGGGAATCACATTGGAAGTCAGCCGGCGGCCCTTGCCATCGACCTCGTGAACCAGGGGCGCATCTTCGGCCATCGCCTCCTCGGCGGAGAACACCCCGGGGAGTGGCTCGTACTCCACTTCGATCAGCTCCACGGCCTTGCGCGCAATCTCGGGACTGGTTGCTGCCACCGCCGCCACCTCGTCGCGGAACTGGCGAACCTTGTCGGTCTTCAGGGCCACGTTGTCGCGGAGGAACCCGTAGCGGATCTCAGGGACGTCATGGCCGGTGATCACCGCCCTGACCCCGGGCAGGGCTCGGGCCGCCGAGGTGTCGACGCTCTTGATGCGGGCGTGGGCATGGTCGCTGAACTTGATCGCTCCGTAGAGGAGGCCGGGGCGAGTGATGTCGCTGATGTACCGGGCCCGGCCGCCCACCTTGTCGGGGGCCTCGGGACGGGCCCTGTCGCTGCCGATGTGGGTGAAGGCGCTCATGGTCCGGTGGGTAGGGCGGCGCGAGCCGCCTCCTGTATCGCTTCGACGACTTGAACGTAGCCGGTGCACCGGCAGAGGTTCCCGACAAGCGCCAGGCGGATCTCCTCCTCGGAGGGCTGGCGGTTCTCGGCGAGAAGAGCGGCGGCCATCATCACCATCCCGGGGGTGCAGAAACCGCATTGGGCACCTCCCTTGGCAATGAAGGCCTTCTGGACCGGGGAAAGCTCGCCGTTGGCGCCGGTGAGCCCTTCGATGGTCACCACCGTGGCGCCTTCGACCTCGGCGACAGGGTAGAGACAGGAGTTGACCGCCCTTCCGTCGACGAGGACGGTGCAGGCACCGCACTCCCCCTCGCCGCAGCCCTCCTTGGTGCCGGTCTCGCCGAGCACGCCCCTCAGCACGTCGAGCAGCCGCAGGTGGGGTGCGACGTCTACTTCCACCGGATAGCCGTTGAGTTGGAAGCTGACCTTCACCGTGGCGTCTCCTCGGTGAGGGCGATGAGGGCACGCTCCACGAAAACACCGGTGAGATGGGTCCGGTAGGAGGCACTGGAACGAAGATCGGAGATTGGGGAGATCTCCTCTCTGGCAATTTTGGCGGCCTCAGCCCGAATCCCAGAGTCGAGGCTGGTGCCTTCGACCACCGCTTCGGTCCTCCTCAGCCTGACCGGTGTCGGAGCGACGGCCCCGGCGGCGAGTCGCACTCCAGTGAAGCTTGCTCCGTCGAAGCGGGCGAAGGCGGCGACGCTGGCGATGGCCAGGTCCATGGTCACCCTTCCCTGACGGAGGAACACCGAACGGGCCCCTTCGGCCGGCGGGGCGAGCCACACCGCGGTCAGGATCTCGCCGGGCTGCAACGCCGTCTCCCCGGGTCCAAGGAAGAAGTCTTCGAGGGGAAGCTCACGGGTAGCTTCGAGGCCACGGATCTCCACCGTGGCGGCGTAGGCGAGGAGGGCCGGAGCGGTGTCCGCGGCCGGGGAGGCATTGCAGAGGTTCCCGCCCAGGGTGGCAACATTCCTTATCTGGGGGCTGCCGAGGACCCGAATCGACGCCGCCAGAGCCGGGTACCGGGTGGAGATCTCAGGATGGGCCAGGATGTCGGTCAGGGGCACGGTGGCGCCGATGCGGACCCGATCGGAGACGCTGATGTCCCCCAGTTCCGGCAGGCGGCGCAGGGAGATCAGGGCCGGCGGGGCGAGCCGGCCGTTGGACTCGGGAACCAGAAGGTCGGTACCACCGGCGATGAACCGGGAGCCGGGGATCTCGGTGGCCAGGCGCAGGGCCTCTTCGAGGGTGGCGGGGCGGTGGTAGTCGTAGCTCATCAGGCGATGACTCCCCGGGAGCGGAGCTCTTCGATCTCGGTGGTGGAGTAACCGGCCTCGGCTAGGACGGACTCGGTGTGCTCACCATAGGCGGGAGCGAAGGGCAGGGTTCGGTCGATCTCCTCAAGGTGGTCGACGGGGACCGCCGGTGGGGGAAGCCGGACCGTCTTGCCGTCGGGGGCGATGGTGCGGGTGGCCCTCCCGGCGACGAAGGGAAGTTCGGGCACCTTTTCGATGGGGGTGATCGGAGAGTGGGGGATCGCCGCCGCCTCCAGGACGGCAGAGACCTCCGCTGAGGGGTAACGCCGGGTGGTCTCGGCGATTTGGCGGTGGAGTGCCTCCTGAGCGGAGCGCCGGCCTTCGTTGGTCCGGTACACCGCCAGGTCGAGGGGGGCGAACATCTCCCGGGCGACGAGCCGGGCCCACTGGGAGTCGCTGCCGATGGCCATGTAGACGTATCCGTCGCGGGTGGGATAGGCGTTGACGGGGATGAACTGACGGTGGCGATTGCCGTTGCGGCGTAGCTCCTCCGGTGGGCTTCCCATGTCGAGAAGGGGAGTGAAGGTGTGCAGCCATGAGACCGCCGAATGGGCGAGGGAGATGTCGATCATCCGGCCCTGGCCAGTCCGCTCCCGCTCCCATAGCGCCAGCAGCACCTGGGCAAACACCTCGTCGCCGGACTTGAGATCGGTGATCGGCGGTCCGCACTGCATCGGCGGCCCGTCCCTCTCCCCCGTCAGGTCCATGAAACCGCACAGGGCCTGGGTCACCGGGTCGTAGCCGGGCACGTCGGGATAGTCGAGGCCCATAGCCGACACCGAGCACCAGATCAGGTCCTCCCGGACGCGGCGCAATGTTTCGTAGTCGACGCCCAGGGGTTTGTGGCGGGCAGGCATGGTGTTGGTGCAGAACACATCCACATCGAGACTTTCGATGATCCGAACCAGGGCTTCCCTACCTGCGGGATCCTTCAGATTGAGGCTGATCGCCTCCTTGCCCACGTTGGGAGCCACGAAGTAGCTGTGCCGGTCTTCCCCGGCCACGGGACGGCCTATGTAACGGTTGGGGTCCCCCTTGGAGACCCTCCCCGGGATGGGGGTGGGTTCGATGCGTATCACCCTCCATCCGAGATGGACGAAGCGGAGGGTCCCATAGGGGAGGCTGAGGGCTTGCTCCAGGCTGAGTATGACTGGCGCCGACGGGCCGCTCATTCCGCCATCCGGGACAGCGACGTCTCAGCGGCCAGCTCCCTCCCAGCCCGGTAGGCGGATATGAGGAGTTCGGGATCCCGGGCACCGGCACCCTGACGGATCGCCGACTCCATGGCCTCCGTCGGAACGGGGAGGAGCTCGAGCCCATCAAGGGCCCCCAGCATCACCACGTTGGCCAGCCTGGGGTTGCCCAGCCCCTCGGCCCGGGCGGTGCCGTCGACGATGCGGACCGATCCGGCGACGGCGGCGATCTGGTCGATAATCGTCTCCAGCTCCGGGTAGTCGGCCCTCTGCAGGGTGAGGCTGGTGGGGACGATTGGGGTGGAGTTGACCACCACTGCGGTGGCCGGGGACATGCTGGCCAGGGTCCGCTCCGCCTCCAGGGGCTCCAGACCCAGCACGACGTCGGCGCCGGCACTAGGCACCAGGGCGGTGCCTACCGGGCCGATCCGAACCGTGGCCTGGACGCTGCCGCCCCGCTGGGAGAGGCCGTAGATCTGGCCCACCCTGGCTTCTAGACCGGCTTCGATGGCGCCCAGGCCCACCAAACGGGCCGTGGTGATGACCCCCTGGCCTCCGACGCCGGCCACCACCAGGCTCCAGGGCTTCACCGGGACCCTCCGATGGTCACGGTCTCGGTCACCGGGTAGATGGCTCCGTTGGGACAGAACTGGGCGCACACCCCACAGGCTACGCAAAGTGCCGGGTCGATTTCGATCAGGCCGCCGGACACGTAGAAGGCGGGGCATCCGAAAAGGTCGAGGCAGGCGCTGCAGTTCCCGCACAGCCCGCAGATCATGCACCTTGCCGCCTCGGCCCGGGCTTCCTCCTCGGTGAGGACCCCAACTACTTCGGCGAAGCTGGAGACCCGCTCGCCGGGTTCCAGCTCCGGTGGGTCGTGGCGCCCCTCGCTGTCCACCCGGGTCACCCCCCGGCGGGTCGGAGGGGGCCCGGCCGGTATCAGCGGAGGGGGCATCCGCTGGTCGGCCTCGGCCGGGCCCCGCAAGAATCGGTCTATCCCCCAAGCGGCGCGGAGGCCGCCGGCGATGGCATCAGTCACGGTGCGTCTCCCGCCAACCATGTCGCCGGCGGCGAAGATCCGATCCCGGGAGGTTCTTCCGGTCTGTTCGTCGATCACCAGCTCTGTGGGCGGGTCGAAGACGGGTTCGTTGTGGGCCTGGCCGATGGCCAGGATCACCCGGTCTGCCTCCAAGGTCAGGTCGAAGCCGTCGACCACCAGATAGTTGTTGGGGTCGGTGCTTCCCGGCACCAGCGCCTCGACCCGTTGCAGCTCCAAGCCGTCCTCTACGAGTCGTTTCACCACGGTGGCATCGAGGATGCGAACCCCCTCCGCTTCGGCGGCGGCGATCTCCGAGGCGATGGCAGGCATGTGCTCCCGGCCCTCCAGGCAGGCGATGGTCACGCTTGCGGCACCGCGGCGCAGCGCCGTCCTCGCCGCGTCGATGGCCGAGTTTCCGCCGCCTACGACCACCACACTGTCCGCCGGCCCGGGGTCGCTCCTCAGGTAGGCGAGGGCGGTGACAACCTCGGGACCTTCGCCGGGGATCTCAAGGGCCCGGTCTTCGCCGGCGCCTATGGCCACCAGCACCGAATCGGCCGATTCGAGAAGCCCGTCCAGGGTGAGGTCTTCTCCGAGACGGACCCCGCCGTGGAAACGGACTCCCAAGTCGAGGATCCGAGCCACGTCGCGGTCCAGGACCTCCCTGGGAAGCCGGTAGGGGGGGATGCCACGACGGAGGATCCCCCCGGGCTCTTCAGCGTCGTCGAAGAGGTCGACCTGATACCCGCGCATCGCCAGATCGTGGGCAGCGGCGAGCCCCGCCGGCCCAGCACCCACCACCGACACGCCCAGCCCGTTGGCCGGTGCCGGCTGGGGCGGGCGGGGGAACTCCCCCTGAGAGGCCGCCCAGTCCATGACGAACCGCTTCAGGTCGTTGATGGCTACCGGCTGGTCGGTGCCGGAGCGCACGCAGGCGGCTTCGCAGGGACGGTGGCAGACCCGGCAGACGCTGTCGGGTAGGGGAAGCCCGTCGAGGATCAGCTCCAGGGCGTCGGCGTAGCGGCCGGCGGCGATGTGGGCTGCATAGCCCTGTATGCAAAGGAAGAGCGGGCAGGCGGTGGCGCAGGGAGCCACCGGGGGACGGTCCTGTTCTTCACCGACTTCCAGGGCGCGGGCCCGGGCCATGGACCTCTCGAAGCCCTCCACGATGCCCTGACTGCACCGTTGACCACAGCTGGTTCGCCCGCAGTGCTGGCATCGGGTGTGGTCGATGGCGTAGGTGGTGATCCCAACCGGAACGGTGGCGACGGGTCTTCCGACCTCGCGGGTGTAGAAGATCGGACAGGCCCGCTGGGTGATGATCACGCTGAGATCGTCACGCCGCCTGGCCCGTTCGAAGGCGGCCACGGTGGCAGTGAGATCATTGGGGTCGACGGTCTCCACATGGGGCGCCCCCAGGGCCCGTACCACCGTCTCGATGTCCACCCGGCGCTGTACCTCCTCGGCGTCGACCTCCACCCCGGGGCTCTCCTGGAACCCGGTCATGGCGGTGACCTGGTTGTCCATGATCACCGCCACCATGCTGACGTTCTCCTTGATCACGTCGAGGAGGGCGGGCATTCCGGAATGGAAGAAGGTGGAGTCGCCGAGGAAGCCGAGGGTCCTCTCCCCGGTGGTTCGGGCCACTCCGGCAGCCAGGGTGAACCCGGCGCCCATGGCCAGCAGCGCATCGCCTGCCTTGAGGGGCGGGGCCACGCCGAGGCTGTAGCAGCCGATGTCGTTGAAGTAGAGGGCCTCGTCGCCGAACACCGACCGGGCAGCGAAGAAGGCTCCCCGGTGGGGACAGGCGGCGCACAGGGTCGGCGCCCGCTGCGGCAGCACCGGGATCTCACCTGACGGAGTCGGAGGCGCGCCCAGGGCGAAGACATCGTGGAGCATCCCCTGGATCAGCTCGGGCCGGTACTCCCCTTCCACCGGAAGATGTCCGGTGCGCTTGCCGAGGATCTTGGTGGGTATCCCGTGGAG
>JBHHWH010000061.1:0-15310 GCA_046756405.1 Acidimicrobiia bacterium
CGTTGCCGACACGATCAAGGAGGAGGCTGCCGAAGCGGTCGGCCGTTTCCGAGCTGCCGGAATCACCCCGATGATGATCACCGGAGACAACCCCCGCACCGCTGCCGCCGTAGCCGACCAGGTGGGCATCACCGATTTCTTCGCCGACGTGCTCCCCAGGGAGAAGGCGTCCCACGTCCGCCGGCTCCAGAACCAGGAGAGACGGGTGATGATGGTAGGTGACGGCATCAACGACGCCCCCGCCCTCACCCAGGCCGACATCGGGGTGGCCATCGGCGCCGGCACCGACATCGCCATCGAGTCCGCCGACATCGTCATCATGAACGAGAGGCTCACCTCGGTGGTGGACGCCTACGAGATCGGGGTCTCTTCCTACCGCAAGACCAAACAGAACCTGGCTCTGGCCTTCAGCTTCAACACTGCGGGGGTCGCTGCCGCGGTGACCGGTCTGGTGAGCCCGGTGTGGGCGATGATCGCGATGATCACTTCCGTCACCGCCGTCCTAGCCAACTCCTTTGGCGGCCAACTCCTACGGGGCCAGCTTCCCACCACTCAGTATTCGATCCCTACCGACGACCATCACACCGTTGACGGAGAAGCTCCCCCGGGAGAGATCGGCGCTTACGAGGAGGAGGCCGAGTCCTCAGGCCTCGACACCGTGCTCGACGGACACCCGGTTCGGTTCTGGATCGGGGTGAGTGGGGCCATCACCGCCGCTGTGGTTGTGTTGGGGCTCCTGTTTGGCTGAACCCTTCAGCCTTCCTTTACCCCCCACCGGCCAGGGCAGCAATCACATTCCTGCCAGATCTGCTCCGGCGGCTCCCCGGCCAGGAGCCGCTCCGCCTCCTCGCGGAGAAGCGCACCCAGCAGAAGTCCCTGGGGGGTAGTAACCAGCACCAGGCGGGTGCCCCGCTTGTTCATGCGCTCCAGGAGGGGCTCCAGCAGGGCATCGGGCCGCACCGTGGACGGTCCCCCTTCCATGACGTTTTCAACGGGCAGGGCGTCATCGGCCTCCCAGGCCTCGTTGCGCAGCCTCCCCACCACCACACCGTCGCAGTCGGTGACCACACACTCCTCCCAGCCGGAGTCGAAGGCCAGCTTCCTGGCGGTACCGACGCTGGTCTCGATGTCACAGGCGGGGATGTCGTTGCGAGCCGCGTCGGCGACCCGCTGGGCGCCGCCCCCCTTGCCTTCGATGGGCAACCCTGCTGCCTTCCAGTCGGCGATCCCGGCGACATAGTCGTAGACCCTTTCGAATCCGAGTCCTTCGAGCCGGCACGCGGCCCGTGGGGACATGTCTCAGAGAGCGTCGTGGCAGTAGACCACCACCGGCTTGTCCCGGCGTAGAAGGGTAACCGTTTCGGCGTTCATTCGCCGCAGGTAGAGGCTGATCGCTCCCGGTATGTGCGCCTCGGCGTACTCCCTCTCCGGGAGGACGTCCACCACCTGGGCCCCCTCCTCCTCGATGAGGCGCAGCAGCTCGGCGCGGTCGATCGATGCTTCCATGGTGGGTCCTTTCGTTCGGTCAGGTGGAGACCGGTGTACCAGATGGGTCGGCGGCTTTGCGGTGTCTTCGCGTCTCGTAGACCGCGACGAGCACTGTCACAGCCACCAGACCTACCGCCCAAGCCAGGGGATTGTTGCCGATCTGGTTGGTGAACCAAGCCGAGATCCTGTCCACGAAAAGAATCGGGGCCAGCAGCGGATTCTCGGAGGTGATCTCGGCGGTAAGCAGAGTGGTCCAGTAGTAGACGATGAACAGGCCCGCTGCGATCAGCAGCCAGCCGCCGATACGCTCCACGTAGGGGAGAAGGCGGCGGACCCGATCCACCAGGGCGTTCCGCGATGTCGCCACAGCCACCGCCAGAGCGACAAGGACCACTCCCATTCCCAGCCCGTAAGCGGCGAAGACCGCTACTCCTCCTAGGAAGCTCCGCGTCCCGGTAGCCGCGGTGGCCACGGCCAAGAAGATAGGCAGGGTGCAGGAGATGGAGGCCACACCGTAGGCGACGCCGAAGGAGGCAACCGACTTGACCGAGCGGTCCTTGCCGAACCGAAGGTCGAGAGCCCGGAAGCCGAGATGACGTCCGGAGAGGACGGCGACACCAGCGATGATCACCAACACTCCGATCACCAGGGCCGCCCAGGGCACGAACGTGACGATGGTGCGGCTGACCCAAGAGAACACCGCACCTACCACCAGGAAAGTGGCCACGAAGGCGGCGGTGACTATCAGGCCCACCCTCAGCCCGGTGGCTAGCCCGGACCGAGTCTCCGATCCTTCCTCGGCAATGAACAGGGAGAGGTAGACGGGGAGCATGGCGAAGCCACAGGGGTTGACAGTGGCCACCAGGCCTGCCGAGAAGGCGAACAGGAGTGCGCTCATCACTCAGTTCCCGAGGAAGTACTTCTGGATCCGCTTGTCCAGTTCCTGGGCAGTCAGCTCGCCGGTGTACATCTCGATGATGTAACCGTCGGGGTCGATGAAGACGGTGGTGGGCATACCGAATCCACCAAAGGCGGTGAAGCTGGTTCCCTCGCGGTCGACAGCCACCGGATAGGTGATCCCGGTGTCGTTGAGCACCAACTCCGCACCAACAGGATCGTCAGCCAGGTTGATACCCAGAAAGGCGACCTGTCCCTTGTGGCTCTGGTAGACCGCCTCGAAGCCGGGCATCTCCGCCAGACAGGGGAAGCACCAGGAAGCCCAGTAGTTGACCACTAGAGGCTGGCCGCGGAAGTCGGCAAGGCGCACCGTCTCCCCCTCGAAGCTAGGGAGAACGATCTCCGGGGCTGGGTCGCCTGGCGCCTCGTCTCCGGACGAGACCAGCACCACAGCGATGGCAACCACGGCGACGGCAGCTGCTCCGACTATCAGAAGACGGCTACGGGACTTTCGCTTGACAACCATTTCAGGCTTTCACCTTCTTTTGCTCAGTAGTGCGCGTTGGGAGGGAGCGGAGCTGTCGCCGCCCGTACCAGGCGACGACAGCGACCAAGACCAGGGCAGTGGGGATGAGCACCCAGGGGCTGAAGACGACTGCCAGGATCGTTCCAACACCGGCCACCCCGAACAACAACAAGGCGCCGCAACAGATGGCGGCGGCAACGGCGAGTCCCACCATGGCGACTACCTCCCCGGGGGAGCTCTTCTTCTGCGGCCTGCTGCTCATGAGTTCTTATCCTCGTATCGATTGTGCAAGAACGATAACATTGGCTTAAACTAATACAAATGGTGACTGTGTCGCAGAGAGTCGAATCTGCTTCGGATGAAGAACTGGCCCGCCACGCCCAGATCGAACGGGGAGAATGGCTGGAAGAACTCTTCCGTCGCTACCAGCGTCGGATGTACGCCTGCGCTCACAGGATGCTCCGTGCCGAAGAGGTCGAAGACGCCGTGCAGGAGATCTCCATACGGATTATGCAGGGGTTGCCTCGTTTCCGGGGCGATGCTGCCATCGGTACCTGGCTCTACTCCGTGGCCCGTCACACCTGTCTCGACGTCAGACGCCGCCGCCGTGCGATGTCCCCCCTGGAAGACGGCGAGATCCTCCGCGACGGCACCACTGTGGGCATGGCCGAGGGTGAGAAGGGGGATCCTGAAGGGACCTTCGAGACAGCGATCATCGCCTGCCGCACTTCACTTGCCATCAACGAACTTCCCCTTTCCCAACAGGAGGTGGTGTTGCTACGCCTCGGTGCCGGACTCTCCACCAAGGCCACCGCCGAAGCCCTGGGGATCACCCCTGACGCGGTGAAAGCAAGGCTGCGGCGGGCCCGTGCCAAGCTTCGGGTAGATCTCTCGGAGGCGGTGATGTGCCCGGAGTGTGGCCCCGGTGCCTACTCCCTGGAGTCGGGCTCGGTCGGATGAGAGCGGGCTGATCATGGGACGGCCGAGCATTGTCGAGACCGAGCCGGTGGAGCTGGGTGACTCCGAGTTGCTGGCCAAGATCCTGCGCGCCCTGGGAGATCCGTCGCGGCTGAGGATCATCGAGATCCTCATGGAGCACCCCGCCATCCAGAAGGAGCTAGTGGCCGAGCTGAGAATCTCCCAGGGGCAGGTGTCATCCCACCTTTCCTGCCTCACCTGGTGCGGCCTCGTCTCCGGTGAGCGGCGCGGCCGCGAGGTGGAATACCGGATCGCCGACCCACGGGTGGTCGGGATCGTCGACCTGGCCCGATCGATCCTCCAGCGGAGCACGGCGGATATCGCCGCGTGCAGGAGCGTAGATTCGGGAACATTTGAATAAGGCAATCAGTTAGCCTGTCAGTAGAGAACAAGGAGCAGGGAATGTCCGACCAAGTGAAAGTGACCATCCAGGGGATGCACTGTGACCACTGTGAAGTCACGGTGGGCGCGGCCCTGAAGGAGGCAGGGCTGAGCCAAGTCGACGTCGACTGGCGCAGGGGTGAGGCGGTCGGGCTCGCCGGTTCCGACTTCTCGGTCGAGAAGGCCTCCGAAGAGGTGGCCAAACTCGGTTACAGCGTCGTCGAAGTGGCTGCCGGCACGTCGGCCGAGACTGCGACCCCCGCCGCAGCGGAGGATGACGACTACGACCTGCTCATAATCGGCTCCGGGTCGGCGGCGTTTGCTGCTGCGATCAAGGCGCGCGATCTCGGCGCCCGGGTGGGCATCATCGAGCGGGAGACCATCGGGGGGACCTGTGTCAACATCGGCTGCGTCCCGTCAAAGGCCCTACTTCGCGCCGCCGAGGCCTACTACCGCGCCGGTCACAGTCCCTTCGCCGGGGTGGGGACCTCCGCCGGTGCCGTGGACCTGCCCGCCCTTGTGGAGCAGAAGCGTGGACTGGTCAACCAGCTCCGCAAAGAAAAGTACGCCGATCTGTTGGACATCTACGGCATCGAGTACCTCGAGGGCGTGGGTCGGTTCACGAGCGGCGAGACCATCGAAGTCGACGGCCGTCCCATGAGGGCCTCCCGCTATTTGGTGGCCACCGGCGCTGCCCCCTGGGTTCCGCCCATCGCCGGAATCGACGACACCGACTATCTCACCTCTACCACGGCCCTGGAACTCCAGGAGGTCCCCGGCGAGTTGATCGTGGTGGGGGCCAACGCCATCGGCCTGGAGCTAGGTCAGCTTTTCCTACACCTGGGCGCCAAGATCACCTGGGTGGAGGCCCTGGACCGGATCGCTCCCTTCGAGGAGCCGGAGATCTCCGAAGCTCTTCACAGTCACCTCGAGGGTCAGGGCGCCACGCTCTACGCCGGGGCGATGGCCAAGGAGGCCGGTCGCGGCGGCGACCGAGTGTGGCTGGAGGTCGAAGTGGGCGGGACCACCACCCGCATCGAGGCCGACCAGATCTTGATGGCCACCGGACGCCGGGCCCGCACCGAAGGCCTGGGCCTGGAGAAGGCCGGAGTGGACATAGACCGCCGCGGTCACGTGGTGGTCGACGACCAGATGCGTACCACCAACCCCCGGGTCTACGCGGCCGGTGATGTCACCGACCAGCCCCAGTTCGTTTACGTGGCCGCCATGGGTGGCAACATCGCTGCCGAGAACGCCCTCCGGGACGCCGGACGCCGTATCTCGTTCGAGACCATGCCGCGGGTGACGTTCACCTCGCCGAGTATTGCTTCGGTGGGGCTCACCGAGGCCCTGGCCCGGGAGCAGGAATACGAGGTGATCACCTCGGTTCTTCCCCTCGAGGCTGTTCCCCGGGCCCTGGTCGACTACGAGACCGACGGACTGATCAAACTGGTGGCCGACGAGGCCAGCGGCCGCCTTCTCGGAGCCCACATCCTGGCCGAAGGCGCCGGCGATGTGATCCAAGCGGCGGTTATGGCCATCAAGTACAAGGCCACGATCGACGAAATTGCCGAGACCTTCCACCCCTACCTGACCATGGCGGAGGGTTTGAAGCTGGCAGCCCAGGCCTTCGGCAAGGACGTAAAGACGCTGAGCTGCTGCGCGGCATAAACGCAGCACCGGCTAGGTTGGGCTCTGATGTGAAGAGCCAGGACGAGGAAGGAGGTGACAAGGACATGAAGCGTTTCATGATTCCCCGCGTCGCCCACTGCGACGGAGGTTGTAAAACCGGGTCCTGAGCAAGACCCGAAACTGCTCGAGATTCTGAAGGGGTCGAGGCTCTCTGCCTCGGCCCTTTCGCGCGCCCAGCCCAAACATTGTCCCCTCCTTTACTTTTCAGTGGCTTTTGGCGTCACCCCCTGCGGGTTCGGACGACTCAACAAGCCGGAGCAAAACCAAGTCGAAGGAGACGCCAATGGCTCTGTTCAAGAAGAAGACCGGCGAGAAGCCCGCCGCCAGGCCTTCCGGCGCCGCCGACATGTCTCCGATGGTGCAGATGCTGGCATCTGCACCGGAGGAACAGCGGCGCCAAATGCTGGCCGACCGCCTTGCTGTCTTCGCCTCCCAAGACGAGGCGACGCGTACAGCGGGAATGACCGCCATGCTCAAGGCAGCCCTCGGCCTGCCGGAGGGGGAGTACGCCAAGATCGCCGAATCGCGGCTGGCTGTGCTCCTCGGTATGGAGCCCGAGCAGCGCAAGATCCTGATGACGAGCCACGCCGCCGTAGTCAAGGAGCTTCCCGATGACCTGCGGCAGAAGGAGATGGGGGCGATGAAGGCTTCTGTTTCCAAGCTTCCCGAGCAGCAGCGGGCGATGGTGATGGCGATGATGAAGTCATTAGGGATGATGGGATGAAGCTCCGGGCCCGTACCAGGGTCCGGTTCGTCGCCACCTACCTGGGGGTATTTGCCACCCTCCTGGCCTGGTGGTACGTCCTCGGGCTCGTCTCCTTGACCGACCAACCCATTGCCACCTTGGTGCTTGCCTACGCCGTGCCGGTGCTCGCCTGGGTAGGGGTACAGCGGGTGACCACCGGGACCCGTCGATGATCGAATTCGAGCTGCCCCTATTCCTCGCGCTGGCGGTGATCAGCTTTGTGGTGACGCTGATGCTCTTCCCCTTTGTGGAAGGTCGCCACTATGCGGCGGCCCGCCCGCCTCTCTTCGTAGGGGGCGTTCTGTTCATGCCGCTGTTCCTCGCCATTGCCGTAGTGCTGCGCACGGACTGGGAGCCGTCGACGCGTGCCTGGGCGCTGGGCGTGCTCATGGCCGCCTTCTGGGCTTCGGCGGTATGGCTGGCGTCAGAGCGCACTCAGGGACAGTTCGTATCCGGGCTGGAGTTCGGGCCTGGCCTGAACTTCCGTCCCGACCTGATCCTTCCCGGTGGGGTCAACCTGGTGAAGGGGCTGATCCTCACCGGCATCGGGATCATGCTCTCGGTCCAGGAGTCGTTTCGCCTACCGGCATGGAACTGGTGGGGCTTTTTCCTGGCTCTCTTCGGCATCCTGACCCTGATACCTGTGCGGGGGATGGTGAAGATGCTCGCCCGCCGTTCCCGGTTCCTGGGCAGGGGCGCACGCTGGCAGGTTCCGGCGCGTTGGGGGCTGCTGGTGTTCGGCCTGGTGGTCCTGCTCTACGGCTTCCTCGCCGCCTTCATGGGCCGGGTCCCCTTCGTCGAGTTCCGACCCGTGGCCGGGGAGGCGGGATTGGCGGCGGCGCTGTTCGCTGTCTCGGTGCTTGCCCTGCTCGGGAGGGAGTTCTGGAAAACCCGACTCCCTGAAGGGATGGAGAGCACCGCTATTCGATTTCTATCCAACCTCTGGCTCTACGGCGCCATCTTGGTGTTCATGTATGCCGCCGTGCTGACCTTCATGGGCCGCATCATGCAGCCCCATCCGGCTGAGAATCCGGCTGGGTTGGTGCTAGGTGGAGTCCTGTTCGCTTTAGGCGCCGTGCTGGTGTTGGGGGCCAGACCGCGGGCGCTTCGCAACGAGCTTCTGGGCTCCATTCGGATCATGGTGGGAACATTGACCACGATGCCCGACCAGGAGCGGTGGCGGTTCATGCTGGAGCGGATGCGGACCATCGCCTCATACCCTCTCGACCAGCGCACCTGGCACGTCGCCCAGATGATGTCCGCGGTGGCAACCCTGGATCCAAATGCTCGCCCGGTCGTGGAGAAGACCCGGGCCGAGGTGATGATGTCGCTCTCCAGCGAGGAGCGCCGACGGATCATGGAGTGTATGGACCGACTCGTGGCTTGAGCAATGATCTACTTGCTCTGGGGGATCGGCGTGTGGGTTGCCTCCTCGCTGACCCTCTCGACGGGTATTGGAGCTGGTGTCGCCTATGCCCCGGCTCTGGCCCTCGGTCTCGGCCTCGACCTCGAGGGTGCTATTGCCACCAGTCTCCTGATTCAGGTGGCCGGCGTTGGAACAACCGCCCTCGGCCATCACGCAGCGCGTCGCATCGATCTCGGCCTGGCGATGAAGCTTGGCTTGGTCGCCGCCGTCGGCTTGGGGATCAGTCGATTGGTTGTGGGCTCCGCTTCTCTAGTTGAAGTGGAGATTGCCTACATGGTTGTCATGGGTCTTGTGGGCCTGTGGCTTCTGCTCGGGAGACGGCTGCCCCTTCCTGCCAGCCGTCGCCTGGCGTTTCGCCGCAGTAGGCGTCCCCGCGGCGGTTCTCGGCTCCCGGATGGCTCGTCGACTCTCGCACAGGCTCCGTGCAGACGCCATGCGGGTCGGCATCGGAGTGCTGGCCGTAGCTTCGGCGGTGGGCGTGGGCCTGAGGGCCCTCAACGGTTTCTGAGAGCGTCAGCCGACGATCCGGCAGGAGGCGATATCCCCTTCGGTCTTCTCCAAAAACACACGGCCCAGGTCGATGATGGCTCCCACCCGCGGGGACGCCACCTCGTACCAGGTCTCCCGTCCCCGGCGTGTTGCCTTGACGAATCCGCACCAGGTAAGACAGGTCAGATGCTGGGAGACCCTTCCCTGGGAGAGCCCGGCATGCTTGACGATATCCTTCTGCGGCTTGGGCCCCTCCTCGAGGAGGTACTCCAGGATGGTCAGCCGAGTGGCATCGCCCAGACCACGGAAGAGACGGGCAGTGAGTTCCTCGTCGGAGAGAGGAACGGGGGTGGGTTCGATTATTGCGGGCCTGGCCATGACGTTCTCTAGGTCGTGCGGACCCTCCCGATCATAGAGCCCGCCGCGCCTCTCTCAGTCCAGGGTCTTGATGTAGGCGATGAGTGCGTCGATCTCTTCGTCGGAGAGTCTCGTCCCGAAGTCCTGGGGCATGATGTTGGGGGCGTACCCCTGGACGATCTTGGCGTTGGGGTCGACGATCGACTCTCGCAGGTACGCCTCGTCGACCAGAACAGTGGATCCGTCGCCCAGAGTCTCCTCCTTGCCGAACAGCCCCTTCCAGGTGGGCCCCACCAGGGCGGCACCGTCGGGTGAATGGCAGGCGGTACAACCGTTGCGGGCCGCCAGCGACTTTCCCAAGGCGGCTGGATCAGGCGCCGTGGTGGGCGGTGCCGTAGTTGTGGCCGCCTCCGTGGCGGGTGCTGCGGTGGCCGGCGGCTGGGTGGCCGGGGCCTGGGTCGGTGTGGGTGCGGGAGGGGTGGTCGTCGGTGCCGCACAGGCCGCGACGACCACAGTGAATACGAGCGCCAGGAACGATCCTCTCATCGGCGTTCTCTCCTACCTGATCAGCTCTCCGGGAACACGGACTCGTCGGTGAGCAGCGTCCAGAGGATGTCTACCTTCGACCCCGCGGGTATGTTCGGGCTGGCTGTGAACTCGATCACTCGATACCAGGCACCTCCGGCCGGCGCCTCATAGGGGAAGCTGAAGCACAGACACTGCGGCCAGATCATCCCGTTCAAGAACCCGGGCGAGTCCTGGTGGGGGACCGCCAAGAACCTCACGGCCTCCTCTGTCGGATTCTCATAGGCGAGCGTTACGGCCACCTTCTCGCCGGGGGCGAGGAAGATCGTCCGATCTTCAATGGGCTCTCCAACGGGGAGTTCGGCACCGGCATCCAGGGACTCCATCGCCCACACGGTGCTCACCTCGGGTAGGGGGTGGTATGCCATCACTCCAGCACCGGGGAGGGGCTCAGGCATCGTGGCAAAGCTGACGCGTACGGCGACCTTGCCCTCAGGAGGATCCGGAATCGTTGCGGTCCGGTCGATGGCGTGCACCTGCGCCGAGGCGAGGAAGCTGCTTACTGAGCTTTCTGCCTGGTCGACGGCGGATTCGAGCTGGCCCAGTTCCGTCGAGACGTGACCGACCGAAGCCGAGAGTTCTTGGACTTTGGTAGCGAGCTCCGTGGCCGCCTGGAGTTGCTCAGCCGTAGGACCGGCTGACGCCGACGTACCTTCCGAACCGCTTGTCGTGCAGGCCATCGCCACCAGGGCCAGGGCGGTGAGAAGTGCGAATCTCTTCAGGTTCTTCACGATGTTCTCCTAACCCTCGGTCCTGACTACGGGCCACACCACTACAGCTTTTGCCCCTGCCGGTGTGTCCGGTCCCACCCCGACCTGGATGACCCGGGTGAACGTGCCGCTGGCGGGAACGGTGTACGAAAGGGAGGCGCACCAGCAGCGGTTACGGACGTAGGGGAGTGCCGCTTGGGGGTCCAGGGTTCCGCCCGGGACCAGGAATTGGATCTCTTCGCTGGTGGGGTTCTCGTAGACGATCTTCAGCATGTACAACACCCCTGGCTCTACGAAGACGATGCCGTCTTCCAGCTCTGGCCCCACTTCGAAGGCCTCGTTGGGAGCCAGGGAGTGGGTTTCGAAAAGCTGCTCACCCTCGGGGGCGAGAAAGAACCGAAACGTTCCCGGGATGGCGCCGTTGAGGGCTTCAGCTACGAACTGGACCGTGACCAGTCCCGAGGGCGGTTGTGGCAGGAATACGGCTCTGCTAGGCCCCACCCTTCCGATGTCCAAGGCGAGCTGCTGCGAGCTGCTCTCCAGGATCACAACCCGTGTCTCGAGGTCATGTAGCGTCGCCTCTATCTCCGCTGTTGTGGCGTTGAGTCCGCTGACAGCCTCGTTCAGGGCGGTGAGGGCAGCGTCCAGCTCCTCACTCCCGGTACCCGTGGCGCTTGCGGTACTGCAAGCCGCCAGCGCCACCGCCAGGATGGCGGCGGCGATGCTGAGACGTTTCAATCTATCCATACCGGGCCTCTCCAGGGGACGTATTGGTTTAACGGCATATCAAGTTGAAGTGGCGCTGGCCGAGGAGTCGGTGTTTTTCTTCGCGGGAGGTATTTTTTCGCGTCAGCGGGAGGACCCGTAGCGACGTAGCCAGACGGGTCGATATCCACGAAACAGCCACCGCACTCCGGTGAACAACACCAAAGCTTCCCAGGTGTGGTGCTGCATTCGAGCGCCGACCCGCACAGGGGGCAGTGAGTCAACGACGAAGCAGGGTATTGGGCCATGACAGGGTGTGTCGTTCACCTCTGCGCTTTGGTGTCGCTGGCAGCAGTGCCATCGTGTCAAGCAAATATGAAGTAGGACCCTTAGCCTCCCAGTAAACCAAGGATGCTGACTTGGTGGGCGGGGTCGCTGACCCATCCGACCAGCCAGAAGAAGGGCAGGACCATGGCGATGTGAGCCGCTAGCGGCACGATGGGGAACCAGTTGGGAAGTTCGAGAACCGGCATCATTGCCGGCATCGCCACCATCATCGCCAGCCACACGAACACACCCCATGCCAGGGCCCAGCCAACGCTGCCACGACCGAAGATGAGGGTGTAGCCGATCCCGAAGGAGATCCCGTTGACGGCGTGCCATATATACCCGTACAGGCGCGCCTGGGACATGACTCGCCGTTCCGTCTTGTCGAGGACGGCGAAGGCACGCGTCGCGGCCTCGCGAAACGTCTGGAACCGAACTCTCGGCAGCCCACGTGGCTGACCGGGTTGGGAGGTCGCGACGGCGGCGTCCATAGCGGCCATCACGGCCTGCCGCTCAGGGGCCGACAGCGAACCCAGGGCAGCGAACTGGGCCTCGGACACCTGTTCCTTCGTAGCCGGGTCCAGGGTTCCGATGGCTCCCATGATCGCCGCTGCCGCGTTGACCCGCTGCCGCTCCGGGAGATGGGGGATCCTCGTCAGGCGCTCAGAGACGAACTCTTTGATCGTGCCTGTGTCCACGGCATCGCGAAGGACCTGCCCCATGACGTTGGCCTGCAACATCCGAGTCTTGCCAAGGGCCATGAACCCGAACACAACCGGCATGTCCAGGGGAAAGGCACCCAGCTTGAGCCCGATGAGCCGGACGATGTCCAGGGTGATCGTTCCCAGGAGACCGGCCAGGGCACCCCAGGCGACCAGCTCCACATAGCCCGGCTCAACAGCGGCGGATGCACCTATGAGCGCTGCGGTGGCGATGACGTAGACCACACCGAGGCGACGGAGCACATCATGGGAGCGGACGTCGAGGATTCGATCCCCCATGAGAAGGAACGAGGGGACGGCTGACCATCCCAGCAACAGGAGTAGTAACCACCAGGGCATCAGAGACCTCCATTTAGGTGCAGGCAGAGTTTTCTGCCTCTGGTTGTGTCGCAGCGGCCGCCCAGAAGGGGTCGGTTCACCGACCCGAGATCGGATGCCTTGCGACCAATCGAACGAGGCCAGTTAGAAGCCAACGTACGAGGAGGTACACCGTGACTTGGGCCGAACGCTTCGGAGACCTCGCCACCAATGTGGCGCTGGTTCTCATCAACGCACTGCGCATCATCACCCTGCTGGTCAGCATTGCCGCCGACAAGGTCGACGGGTTCGTGACTTCCCTCGCCGAACGAAGCGAGGGTGGGATCAGCCCGGCGTCGGGGGCAGCCCGGGGCTGGCTGAGCCTTCCCGCCTCGGTGGCGTGGGGTATCGCCGCGATCGCCTTGAGAGCTATCTCGGTGGTGACGGTGTTCCTGCGCCAGGCAGCCGCCACGATCGACGGATTCCTCGAGGCTCTCTCGGAGGGTCCCGAGGAGCCACAGCCCAGCTACACCGCTCCCGGCACCGCCGCCTGAGGGCACAGAAGTGAAGGTCCCTCCTGCCCCTGGGTTCCCCACCGTGGGAGGGGCCTTCACTTCTCCTAGGAGAGCCGGTCGGGCCGCGGTATTGCGTCTCGGGCTGGCAGCTCTGGATCTGATCTTGATTCCGGTCTTGCTGCTGTGGTCAGCCCTTGACCACCTTCAACGCTTGCTCGTCTCTTGGGTCGAAGGAGGGAGTCGCACCGGTCTGACAGTCCCCCGCATCGTTGCGTCCCCGCTACGCGGCATCGACGCCGTTGCCGACGGGCTAGGAAGCCTGGGACGGGTTGGTGCAAAAGCCCTGGGTCGCCCGGAACAGACGCTCGAGTGGTCGACTTCGGTTATTGAGGGTCGGCACCGCTCACTACTGGCTCGGCTTCCTTAGTCGAGTTCTCAGGGGGTGGGCAGCAGTCGTGGTGGTGGGGGGCAAGCGGGCCGCTGTCCCGGCGGGACACGACCATGGCGATGACGGTGCCGGCGAAGGCCCCCAGCGCATAGGCGCCTACGCCCCTGAGGGTGTCGTGGCCTTCGAGTATCGCAACCAGCACGTAGAGATAGAGAAAGCCCTGGAACCCCTCGAAGCACGCCGACGCCAGTATGTGGCCCTTCGCCACCATGCGAATCTTCCAGGTGTTCACCGCATAGGTGAGCGCCGCCACCACAGCGACGAGGATCAGTGTCACGACGCCGGCTCCCCCACGCCTACACGGGTAGCGAGGATGCGGCGGGCCTCCTCGTAGCCCGACCGCAGCATCTCTTCGGTGCGGGTGAAATCGGTGAAGGGCACGTCCTCGTGACAGGACAGGCCGATCGGAAACACCTTTGCGTCGTTGTCGGAGGCCTCGAACCGGGCAATGACGCACTGGCGGGCGAGGAGTGCCACCGAGTGTTGAACGACAGCCAGTGCGGTGTCGTGTACGCAGGGACAGCGGCATGCATAGCCAGGATCGATCACGACCATTCCGGCGAGGCCCCGTTGGCGAGCGAGTTGGAGAGGGACCGGCTCGGCCACGGCCCCATCGATGAGGTGCTCCCCATCGACCGTCACCGGCGGGAGGAATCCGGGCAGGGCCGACGACGCCAGCACGGCATCAACGATGTTCCCCTCGGCCAGTATCCGGCCGGTTCCCGTCTCCAGGTGGGTTGCCGTCACCAGGAAGGGGACGGCGGTATCGGCAAAGTCCCGGGAAGGAAGGGAAGACTCGAGCAGGCGCTTCAGTCCCCGATTGGATAGCGCCGCCGACCGGCGGGTGGCCAGGGCGAGGAGGGTCCGGGCGACGAGGTGCTTCGTGCCGAACAGGCTCTTCCCGTCGAGTCTCCGCCAGATCTGCTCCAGCTCGAGCGTCCCCTGGTAGTCGGGGTAGAAGGCTAGGTAGGCGCCGTTGATGGCCCCCACCGAGATGCCGACGATCAATCCCGGGCTGAAGCCGGTCTCGAAGAGAGCACGGAGCGCTCCGGCCTGGATGGCACCCCGGTTGCCCCCGCCCATGAGGACCAGCCCCCACCTGCCGCCACTCCACCCCTGAGAACTCCGGGCCCGAAGGGCGGTGAGCCGGCTGTTCGTGGAGATAGTCGAATGGCTCATGTCAACTGGTAGGTCGTTGTGAACCCCGTCGGAGTGTCGCTGGAGGGCTCTCACCGTGGCGACACCTTTGGTGAGGCGATACGACCAACTTTTTGATGGCCATAGACGCAAGCGAAGCCCGGACTTCCGAACCTGAGAAGGCCCCCACCGTTCCAGGGTGGCGAGAACAGCGCGACGCACTGGAAGCGGAGCTACGGCGTGGAGCGATCATCGTCGCCATGACCGATGCGTCGATGGAAGCCGACGGATATGCCTGTACCGTCACCGTCTGCACCCCCGATGGACACGTGATCCATTTCGCTTCCCAAGCGGACCTACTCGACGGTATCTGTGACTGCTCAACCTCGGAGCTTCGCTAGGACGGCGACACCTTCGGCGGCATGCTGCGACCCACCGGTTGACGTGCTCAACACAAGGAGGTCGCACATGCAGGTAGCGCACACACGGGCTCAGAGTCGCAGCTCGGCTGGCTGGGTCGAATCGCTCGCCGGAGCTCTCTTGTTCATAGCCCCCTGGGTCCTCGGCTACTCCGCCGAGACCGCCGCCTTCGTCACCGCCCTGGTGGCGGGCGGTGTGGCGGTGATCGCGGGACTTCTCTCCACAGGCGTACACCGCGGGTGGTCGTGGGTCTCGGCTGCCGCCGGTGCCTATGCGGTCATTGCTGCTATCGCCATCGGTGGTTCCGGGGCCGCCATATCCAGCGGGATCGTCCTCGGAGCGATCATCGGGATCGCCGGGATCGCCAACTCCCAGAGCAAGCGGTAAGACCTGGGTCGGTCGATTCGCCAGACCCGCACCATCGGGGCTCCTCCTCTTGAGGGGCCCCGAAATCGCGCCGGGAGC
>JBHHWH010000062.1:0-15267 GCA_046756405.1 Acidimicrobiia bacterium
GCCTCCTCCCCCCGGCCCTGGCTCCCGAAGCCCGCCTGATCGTTCTCATCAACCGGGGCGCTGCCTCGGCGGCAGAAGTCCTCGCCGGAGCTCTGCGAGACCGACGTGGGGCAGTACTGGTAGGCACACCTACCTTCGGTAGAGACGCCAATCAGATAGCCTTCCCACTGCGTAACGGCGGTGAACTCCATCTCACCATCGCCCACTGGGCCACTCCCGGTGGATCGACGCCCAGCCCCGGGAGCTGGACTGGGAAGCCGCCATGACTTTGGAGGAAGTCGTCGTTGCCACCGTGAAGGCTGCCTCATGACCAAGAAGTCCCTTACAACCACGCTCATCCTCTTCGCCCTGGTGGTGGCAGCGTGCCAGGCAGCCACGACCACCTCCACAACCCAAGACCACTCCGCGACCACACAGGCCCCGGCGACCACCGTGATCGAAGGCAGGGTCGTGGAAACGGTGGACTGCTCCTCCGCCCCCGACGACGTGGTCATAGTCTGTGAGGTCGTCGACACCATCGACCAGCACTACGTCGACGACATCGACGTAGCCACCCTGGCCGCGGCCGCCGCCGAGGGAGTGGAGGCCCTCGACGGGGCTTCTGCGGAAGGGCCCCTCATCTGCCCGCTTCCGTCGGAAGAGTTTCTCCAGGCGTGCAATCTGAGCGCTGGAGAAGCCGAAGATTCCATCGAGCTGGCCGAGGCGATGGTGACGGGAATGGCGGCTTTCGCCCTCGACCCCAACTCCACCTATCTCGATCCCCAGGCTCTGGCTCTGTTGCGGGAGGAGCAGGGTGGCTCCATACAGGGCATCGGAGCCCTGGTCTCCCCCGAGGACCGCACCCTTGTGGAGGGCAACCGCCAGTGTTCGGTTATCTCGGAGACCTGCCGTATCTACGTCGTCGCCACCATCGAGGGGGCTCCTGCCGAAGCAGCCGGCCTACTGCGGGACGACGTCATCGTCGCCGTGGATGGCGAGTCGATCCTCGGGTGGAGCGTCGACGAGGTGACGGCCACAGTTCGTGGACCCGCCGGCACCGACGTCACGTTGACGATCGAACGGAGCGGGGAGACCTTCGACGTGACCATCACCCGAGCCGCGGTCACTATCCCTGTGCTCGACTCCGCGATGATCGGCGACGTGGGCTACATCCGCCTCAGCATCTTCAACGAGGCAGCCGACGAGCAATTCAAGAAAGCCCTCCTCGAACTAGTGGGCAAGGGAGCCGAGACGCTGGTCATCGACCTGCGCAACAACCCCGGGGGACTGCTGGAAACGGCGATCAACATCACCTCCTTCTTCCTACCCGATGGGGAAGTGGTCACAACCGAGGGACCCGATGGGGATCGTGTCTACCGAGTCACAGGCAACGATGTGGTACCCGAGGAGATCCCGGTGATCGTTGTGGTCAACAAGGGCAGCGCCTCGGCCTCGGAGGTGGTCACCGGAGCTTTGCAGGAGAGGGGACGGGTGACGGTGGTCGGAGAGAACACCTTCGGCAAGAACACCGTCCAGCAGCGCTACTCCCTCTCCAACGGGGGTGCCTTCAAGCTGACCGTGGCCCGCTGGCTGACCCCGGGAGGCCACGACTTCGGCGGCACCGGCCTGACTCCCGACGTTCCCCTGGAGATCGATCCGGGGATCGACGCAGAAACCCTTGTTGATCAAGTGTTGGCCGCTGTAGGCGGCTAACCGAGCCCGGGATAGGCGATCCCGGTGTTGGCATGACAGTCGTAGCCGTGGGGGTTCTTGCCGAGATACTGCTGGTGGTAGTCCTCGGCGTTGTAGTAGGCGCCCAGGGGTGCGATCTCGGTGGTGATCTCCCCCAGGCCCCGGGCAGCCAGTTCCGCCTGGTAGACGTCCCGCGACCTCTTGGCTAGGTCCAGTTGCTCGACGCTGGTGGTGTAGATGGCGGATCGGTACTGGGTGCCGACATCGTTTCCCTGGCGATAGCCCTGGGTGGGATCGTGGGTCTCCCAGAACACCTTCAGCAGTTCGTCGAAGGGGATCTGATCGGGGAAGAAAACCACCTGGACTACTTCGGCATGACCCGTCATCCCGGTGCATACCTCCTCGTAGATCGGGTTGGGGGTGATCCCGCCTGCATACCCCACCGACGTGGTGTAGACCCCGGGAAGCTGCCAGAAGCGGCGTTCCGCACCCCAGAAGCAACCCATGCCGAACACGGCCACCTCACTGCCCTCGGGGAAGGGAGGAGTCAGTGGTGTGCCCAGCACACAATGGGCCGGAGGTGCCTCGACCGGCTCTGCCCGTCCCGGCAGGGCTTCTTCGGCAGAGGGCAACCCTGTCTTCTTCCGTCCGAAGGGGGCCATGGACCGATCTTACGGGTGGATGGCCCTTGCGTGCCCCACTTCTCGCAGTCTCGGGGCTTTGGGTAGCCTTTGCTCGTCCCCATGCGAACATTTCGCTTCCTCGCCGCTCTCCTCATCTTGACTCTGGTCGGGTCGGTAGTTCCCGTGGGGCCAGGCCCAGCCTTTGCCGACTCGGTGGACGAAGCCGACCAAGCGGTCCACGAGGCCGAACAGCGGGCCGAGGTGGCCACCGGCCTCGTCAACGAGGCAGTGACCAACCGGCTAGCCATCGAGACCCAGCTCGCCGAGGCCATCGCCCGCCTCAACGATCTCGCCGCCCAGCTCTCGGCGGTGGGCATACAACTCGACAAGACCGCCTCCCAGCTCGCCTTTGTGGACCTGGAGATGACAGGGATTCAGTCGGCCATCGAAGTTCAAGCGGTGGACGCCTACATGTCAGTTCTCGGAGCGCCCACCGTCACCCTCGTCAACTCTTCGTCGGTGGAGGAGGCGCTGGTGGTGGGCACCGTGGTCGACTCGGTGGTGGGGGCGGGCCGGGAGGTCATTGCTGAGCTTCTCTCGAAGAGGCGCTCCCTCGAGCAACTCCAGGAGGTCTACCTCTCCCAGGAAGCCCAATATCAGTCGCTTCAGGACGAGATGGCCGCCGAAGTCGACCACATTGCCGAACTCTACGAACAAGCGGAAGAGGCTGTGGCGGCGGCGGTTAGAGAGGCTCAGGAGGCCGACGCCGCCTACAGGGCGGCCCTCGACGACCTGGAGAGGGCTCGAATCCAAGAGGAGCAGCGGCGACGGGAAGAAGAGCGAAGGCGCGAAGCAGAACGAAGAGCCGCCACCACCACGACCACCGGTGGAGGTAGCGGGCGCACCTGGAACCATCCCCCCGAGGTGGAACGCTGGCGGCCTCTAGTGGAACGGTTCTTCCCCGCCAGCCGGGTGGAAGAGGCCCTGCGGATCATGGACTGCGAGTCCAACGGTGACCCCGAGGCCTACAACCCCTATTCGGGCGCTTCGGGCCTGTTCCAGTTCATCCCCAGTACCTGGGCTACTACGGCTCCCAAGGCCGGGTACCCCGACGCCAGTCCCTTCGAACCGGAGGCCAACACCGCCTCCGCCGCCTGGCTGGCCAACCGATATGAACAGTTGGGCCTCTACTACTGGCTTGCCTGGAGCTGTCGGCGGGTACTGAATTGAAAAGCCCGTAAACTGCCTCCGTCCCATGGAAACGACCAAGCTTCACCCCGCGCGCCAGATCACCCTGATGGTCCTAGCCGTGGGGGTCACCGTCCCAGGTGTGATCATCAAGCTCGCCGGGCTGCACGCCGGACCACTGCTCGGCGCTCTTCTCTTCGGGATAGCCATCGTCGGTGCTGCCTTCATCCTCTCCTGGGCGGCGGAGGTGATCCAACTGGACGTCGGAGCCGGCTTCGCCCTGGCTCTACTCGCCCTCATCGCCGTCCTACCCGAATACGCCGTGGACTTCGTCTTCACCATGAAGGCGGGCACCGAGTTTGCCCAAACAGGGGCTGCCACCCAGTACGGACCCCTAGCCCTGGCCAACATGACCGGAGCCAACCAGCTCCTGATCGGGTTTGGCTGGCCCCTAGTGATCCTCCTCGGAACCTGGAGAGTGAAACGTCTCAGGGCGAGCCGCGCCGAGGCCGAGGGGGCAACGGGCGCAGAAATCTCTCTATCCCGGTCCCAGTCGGTGGAGATCGCCTACCTGGCCATAGCTTCCCTGTACGGACTGACTCTGTTCCTCAAGAGCACCCTCACCCTTTGGGACGGCGCGATCCTGGTAGGCATTTACGTCGCCTACATGATCCGCCTCGCCGGGGCCTCCCCTGAGGAGCCGCACCTTGTCGGCCCCAGCCTCTATGTGGGTTCTCTGCCAAAGCGGCGCCGGCGCATCATCAATTACCTGGGCTTTGTCATTGCCGCCGGGGTGATCGTGGCGGCGGCCGAGCCCTTCGCCGAATCCCTCATCGAGCTGGGAGAAGCCATCGGCATCAGCGAGTTCCTGCTGGTCAAGTGGCTCGCCCCCCTGGCCTCCGAGGCACCCGAACTGCTGGTGGCCACGCTGTTCGCCTGGCGGCTGGCGGCGCGCACCGGCATCGGCGCCCTCATCTCGTCGAAGGTGAACCAGTGGACGCTCCTCGTAGGAACCCTGCCCATCGTGTTCGCCATCTTCAGCCGTCACTTCCGCGGCCTTCCCCTCGACCAGACGCAGCGGGTCGAACTGTGGGTGACCGCGGCCCAGTCGATCTTCGCCGTGGCCATCATCGCCAGCCGCTCGGTATCCCGAAAGGAGGCCTGGGTGATGCTGGCCCTGTTCGTCGCCCAACTCGGCGAGTCCTACCTGGCCGAGGTAGGCCATCTCACCGAGACGGGATCAGCCAATGCGCGGATCGGGGTAGGTGTGGCGTTCCTGATCGCCGCCGCCTGGGTTTTCCGTACCGAGATCCCCCTCCTCCTCCGCGCCCTCCGCGACGGCTTCCGGACTCCCTGGGCGGAACTGGAACGGGAGACCGAGACGGTCTGAGCTCAGCGTCCCCGGCAGTCGACGCAACGCCTCCCTATGAGGTCGATCGTGCTGGCATGGTCGTCGCCGAGCATGGAACTGATCCGGGCCAGTAAGGCCTCCGGGGCCACGGGTCCCCCGCACACCTCGCAGCGTGGAGTTGCATCCCGGCGAACCTCACGCCTTCCCCGATCCCGATCTTCGCTGTCGAAGGATCGCACCATCACGATCGCATCGCGCTCCACCTCGGGACACTGGGCAACGCACTGACCGCAGGCCACGCAGAGACGCGGGTCCATATCCAGGCTCACGCCTTCGTCGCTTTGGTGACCTACCAGCGCCCCGGTGGGACACACCTGAGAACACATAAGACAGACGGTGCAGGTCTCCGGATCGATGACGACGGTGCCCACGTCGGCGGAGACGAAGTCCAACGTCGTGGGGGTGGTGGCCAGCAGGCTCAGCAGACGCCCCGTAGATCCGGAAGAAAACAACGCCGTCGGCGGGAAGTCGATGACCTGATCCGACGCAACGTCGCTGCTCTCTAACCCCAAGCGGTCCATCACGACGCCCGCATCGGCGAAGGTGTCGGCCAGCTTTTCGTCGTTGCCGAGCCCGCAGCCCCCTTCACTACAAGGGATGGCATCCACGGATGCGGCCCCCAGAACCAGAGGCGCCAGCAGCCAGCCCATGGTGAGCATCCCCGTGCAGGGCACCTCCACCTGATACCAGCCCGGCTCTCCCGCCACAATGGCGTCTCGGCAGCGGTAACGGATCCCGAACGCCCCGGCCCTCACAGCCTCACCGATCTCCGCTGCAACCGCCTCCGGCGTAACCACCGGATTCATCACCGCGGACCTGGGACACGCGGTGACACAGATCCCACAAGCGATACAGGCGTTGGGATCGTAGGAGACGCTTCCGTCAGACCAGGTCAGAGCCCCCGCGGGACACTGGCTGACACAGATCTGACAACCCCGGGAGGCCACACACAGCTCCGCCTCGATGCGGGGAGCTCCGCTATACGTGGGCGTACCCAACGAGAGGAAGCCGCGCCGGGTCCGACGGTCCGCGGGCAGGAGCTTCACCTGCTCGGGGCGGGCGCCCGGATAGGCCCTGGCCCGAGCAGTGGCTCCAGCCAGAGCCATCGGGAGCTGGGCCGGGTCACCCACTGAAGCGAGGTCCAAGACACCCACGGCCAGAGGGTCGAATCCCAGCCTGCGCAGCACCGACTGGACCTCCCCCAGGTTGGCCTGGTTGCGGTGGATCGCCAGTACCAGTTCTTCTTCGTCGGCCTCCACCAGATCCACCATCGAGCGCGGGGACAGACAGAGCCCCTCCACCAGGGTCACCTCCACGCCTTCTACCTCCAGAGGCCGACCCGACCATCCGTCGGCGCAGATAATGGCGGAGGGCATCAGCCCGACCTCGCCATTTCCAACAGCCTCGGCACCCACTGCCTCTCGTGACCCAGGAAGGCATCCAAGGCCACGGCGAGGGACGTGTAGGCGGGGTGGTGGCTGGCGCTCACAAGTCGCGCAGCGAAATCCGGCGCCCAACGCAGTAGGTGGTCCTCCAGCAGCTCCAACTGGTGTCGAATCGCGCGACCTGGATCCCGGGTCCACGCCTCTGCCTCCCGCTGACAGAGCAGGGCCATGACATCGAGTTCGACTGTGATGTGGTCGACCATGTCCGGGGACATTCCCTCGACCGACAGCCCTAACCGGAGGTAGGTTCGCCGAATCTCAGATTGGATCTCTGCCACCTCCCCAAGACGGGGATCGGCGCGGTGAGCCGACTCGTGGGGAGAGCAAGCCGCGCCCCCCACCCCCGCTTCGAACAAGGCGATGTAGGACACCTCCAGCTCCTCCAGCTTCGCCGAAGCGACCGTGTCGATGGCCTCGGCGACATCGAGGGCGAAGGAGAACTCGAAAAGGCCCTGGTCGTCAAGGGCGGCTAGCGCCCCCGAAGCGGTCTCGATCAGCTCCGGGTTTGGATAGCTGAAACCGAGGGCAAAGAGCCGGTAGATACCCTGACGGAGACGCGCCGCCTGGTCGAGGTTCACTCCCTACGGTCCCGAGCCATCGAGTAGTAGAGGGCTGAGGAGAAGCTCAGCAGCACCCCAAGTACGAACACAGCGGGTGCCCACTCGACCCGGGGGTTGGAACACTCGACGCCCGTGGCACACCAGGGTGCGGCGCCGTAGAAGTAGGACCACACCATGAGGACCAGACCGCCGAGAATCATGCCTATCGACACCTTGCCGCGTCTCGTCATACCGTCACCTCCTCAAGCTCACCCGTCTCGCTCCCTTTGAGCTCGACGATAGGAAAGACCTTCATAAACAGGGTGATCATCACCGTTCCCAGAGAGAACAGACCAATAGCCACGGCGATCTCGACCAAGCTCGGGAAGTAAGAGCCGGTGCCGTAGGGAAGGAGCTGGCCGTGGGTCTGGGAGGGAACAACGATCAGATATCTCTTGCCAACCGCCCCGATGTTGACCAGCACTCCGCTGGCCACCAGCCATCCGAGCCGCCAGTTTCGGGTCAGAGCCATCCAGGTCAGGGCGATGAGGGGAATCACCAGAGTGGCCACCGAGCCCCAGAAAATCCAGGCGTAGGTACCGGTGAGCAGCGCCTCGGACACCCGCTGCTCCACCACACCGGGCTGATAGATGGTGGTGAGGATCTCCACAATGATGAAGTAGAGGTAGACCGCCAAGAGAGCGAGCAGGAATTTGCCCAGCCACGCAAAGGCGTCCAGGGTCACCCTCCTCTCCAGTTTGAGGGCCTTACGCACCATCGCGGCGAGCACGATGATGTGACCCACACCAGAAACCCCGGCCAGGACCACGAAGGCCGGGGCCTGGAGGGTCCCGAACCATCCCGGACGGCCCACCTGAAGTCCGAACACGAAGCCCAGGGAGGAGTGGGCTATCACTAGCAGGGGAAGGATTGCCAGCGCCAACCAGAAGGTAACCCGCCGATCCCGGGCCCGCTGCTCCGGGGTGTCACGGTATCCCGCCGCCCAGAAGCGGAAGAATCGCTGAAGACGCGACGGCTTCTCGGCGAGGAGCGCGGCGTCCGGGCGCGAGGTGAGGTACAGATAGACCAAGCTGGCGAAGAGATAACCCGAGATCACCAGGCTGAAGGTCCCGAAGAAGGGAGACTGGGGTCGGGCGTAACGGAACAGGTTGATCAGCCCGCGCAACGGCTGACCCAGATCAACGATGATCGCCAGGGCACCGAGGATCAGCGCGACCACGGTGAGCACCTCCGCCATCCGGGCGATTCCGTTGAGTTTCTCCAGCCGGAAGAGCCGGATGAGGGCAGCCACGGTGATACCGGCGAAGCTGACGCCGACGAAGTAGACCACTAAGGCGATATAGATACCCCAGGCGGCACCTTGCATCGTGCCCAAGTCACGCATCCCTGTGGCCACCATCCCCTGACTCTTTTCAACGGCGTAGCCCACGATCCCGATAAGGATGCCGACCAACCCGAGGGCGAGGAAGGCGATCCACCCTCGTGTCATGTTGCCCACTCCCAGGGGGAGAGGCTCTCTTGTTTCACGCGTTGCCATTGCTAACTCCCGTCATCGGCCTCTCGATCTCCTTTGCATGAGGGGCGGGCGGGCTTCCGCCCACGTAAATGACGCTGGGATCGGTCCCCAACTCTTCGAGAAGCTTGAACTGGTCTCGGCCCTCGACGAACCGGGATACCGGGCTGTTGGCGTCGTCGAGGTCCCCGAACACCAGGGCGGTCACGGGGCAAGTGTCCACACAGGCGGGGAGGAGACCCTGGTCCACTCGATGCACACAGAAGGTGCACTTCTCTACCACACCTTTGTAGTGGGCGCTCCCGGAGGTGCGCCGCTGTTCCTTCCCCTGAAGCCGGTCGTGATCGGGGTTCTTGTAGGGGGGAATCGCCCCGCCAGTCACACCGACCAGATCGGGGTCGTCCATCGGGATCTGGTAGTCGGCGAAGGCCTTCTCCGGATCTCTCCAGTTGAAGAAGTTCACCCCGTAGGGGCAGGCCACTTCGCAATAGCGGCACCCGATGCAACGGTCGAAGTCGGTGAGAACGATGCCATCTTCACGGTGGAACCTCGCCCCGGTGGGACACACCTTGACGCATGGGGGGTTGTGACAGTGCTGACAAGGCCGGGGAAGGAACGAGATCTTCGTATCCGGATACTCACCCTCCTCGAGACGGAACACGTACATCCAGAAAACTGCGCTCGGCGTATTGTTCTCGATCTTGCAGGCTTCGACGCAGGCTCGACACCCCTGGCACCGGTCGAGGTCTACTGCCATGGCGTAGTGAGTCACGCCGCATCACCTCCTTTCAGGACCCTGACTTTGACGTGGAAGGAGGCATCGGCGGTCATGCCGAAATATCCCTCGTTGGTGAAGAACAGCTCGTTGGGCGTGGGACCCAGATTCTTATTGACGGGGTGAGTCCACATCCCGAAGTGGTGGGGCATCCCTACCACGTCGGGACGGATGCCCTCGGTGAGCCGGAGCACTGTCTCCACACGGCGGGTCTCCCCGGTAAGGGCGTTGTGGGCCTCCACGATCACCGGGTCTCCATCCTTGAGCCCGAGTCTTCGCGCCGCGGTCGGGTTCATCTCCAGACGCTGGCCGCCGCTCAACTCGGAGAGAAGCGGATCCATCGACGTCCGTGACTGCTTGTGCTCCACCAGCTTGTAGCTGATGAGGTAGAACTCGTACTCGGACGGGGAGGCTTCCATCGTCGGAGCCCGCCACGTGGGAAATGGGGTGTAGTCCTGCCAGTAGACCTCGTCGGCGCCCATCTCCTTCTGGAGTCGCTGTGCCTTGAGCAGGCTTTCTCCGTATAGGCGGTGGACCGCGCCACCGAAGGGGGGATCGGTGACGTATCCGTAGCGTTTCGAGGGCGAGATCGGACCCTTCACCCACACTCCGTTGGTCTCGAAGTAGTCGATCCCCGAAAGCCCTTCCATCTTTGCCCAGCGATCGAAGATGTCCCGCACCTCGGGCTTCACCCCGTCGGGAAGGGCGTATTCGGTGTCGGCAAGATCCAGTTCGGCGTTGACGTGATCGATGTACCCACCTTCCCCGGTGAGCTTGCCCATCTTCTCGGTGAGGTCCAGGTAGATGTCGATCTCGCCTTTCGACTCGAACAGAGGCTCCATGGGTGGCATCCTCAACGCCTTGGCGTCCGTGTAGCCGTCGCCAGCGGAGATCGGGCCCTCGTACTTCTCGATGGTGGCCGCGGGCAAAACCACGTCGGCAAACAGGTCGGCTGTCTCGGACATCCAGGGACTGATCACCGTCACGAACTCGAACTTCTCGTAGGAAGCCAAGAAGTCGGCTTGCGAGGCGAACGATGTGACCGGGTTGACCATGTGGAGGATGGCCATCCGGGGCAGCTTCTCCACCCCGTATTTGGCGGGGTCCTGCATAACGCGGGCGACGATCCCGGGGAATCCGGTGTTGATGGGGAAGAACTTCGACTTGTTGAGGATGAAGTCGTAGGGGGGCTCCTCCACCTTCAGCTCTTCGAACTTGGCGTAGTTCTTGTGGATCTTCCAGGTGAAATCGGCGAGCTGGCCGCCCACCGCTCCCCAAGCTCCCACCAGCATCGGGATGATCGACATGGCCCGTACCGCGGCGAAACCCAGCTCCTGTTGGGCCATGTGGTAGGCCATGATTCCCACTGGCCGGTAGGGAACCTCGACACCGTCAACCACGGTGGTGGAGCCGATTCTCGCATTGGTCCCATACTCGTGGGCGAGACGGCGAATGACGTCCGCCTCGACGCCACTCTCCTTTGCGGCCCACTCCGGGGTATAGGAAGCGACATGTTCCCGGAAGAGCTGAAAAGCCGTCTTGGCTCTCCTGCTGGCGACAGTGTATTCCCCTTCCAAGGCCGGCCTTACTGCCTCAGCTGCCGGCACGGCACGCTTCCGCTCTTCGTCCCACACCAACGGGACCTCTTCACCTTCGTCCCCCTCGCCTACGGTTCTTCGCAGAATCAGCCCGTCCTCGCCGACTAGATAGGGGGCGTTGGTATACGTAGTCAGGTAGGGACGGTCCACGAAGCCCTGTTCGATCAGCTCGCGGCAGATGGCCAGGGCGAGAGCAAGGTCGCCGGCGGGCCTGATCGGCACCCACTCGTCGGCAAAGGGGCCCGCGGGTCGGAGCCTAGGATCGATCTGAACGATCTTGAGACCGTTCTGCTCTCGCGCCTGGACCATCTGCTGGGGCCAGGTCAGCCAGCAAAACTTGTTTCCCCCGGCGTTGGTGATGTTCCATCCCCAGGAGAGGACGTACTTGGCGTTGAGAAGGTCAGGGTGGAGCACTCCATGGAGTCCCACCGTGTACTCCACCGCCCGGTAACCGGCATCGGAACAGTAGGCACCATGCCCCAACTTGGTGGCCCCGATCGCCTTGATGAAGGCCTTGTCGTAGAAGCCCTTGGCCTTCGACCTCCCCTTCTGCCACAAGACCAGCTTCGGGTCCTCAGCGGCCACCTCCTTGTACTTGGCGGCCACCAGGCCGAGGGCCTCGTCCCAAGAAGCACGACGCCACTCCCCGGAGACACCCTTGGCGTTGGTTCGTACCAGGGGAGTTTTCACCCGATGGGGGTCGTAGATGGAAGCTATTTGGGCCTGGCCCTTGGGACACAGCGTCCCTCGGTTACGAGGATGCGCTCCCAAGCCCTCGAACTTGACCACCCGTCCATCGATGCGGCGGGCCGACATACCGCAGTCCTGTTTTCCGATCCAGCAGGTGGTGAAAACCCGATCTTCCAGGGGTGCCTGGGCCAAGGCCTCGGCCTCGGCTACTGAATCGAAGGTGTCAAACAGGAAACGGGAGGCGACAGCGGCACCCCCGACTACAGCGGAACCCTTGAGAAAGGTCCTACGACGGATCTGGACCACAGTTCTCTCCTCCGGTTGGTTGTGCTCAGCATCCGCCAGGACGGTGACCGCCCGGAAGGGCCTTTAGTCACAAGCCGGTGCCACAACAGTCCCTTCCGTCCGGCCCAACTTCGACCCCCTTCCCCGCGGCAAGAGACGCTCGTATGGTGGGGCCACGCCATCCCAAGGAACCCGTTATGCCCAAGCGGTACTTCGCATCCAGACTATTCGCCTTCCTCCGTGAGCTGGAGGCAAACAACGACAGAGCCTGGTGGGAGGCCAACAAGGACCGGTACCTGAAGCTGATCCGGGAGCCGGCCCTCGACTTCATCACCGACTTCGCTCCCCGTCTGGAGAAGATCTCATCCCATTTCGTCGCCGACGCCCGGACCCAAGGAGGATCGCTGATGCGGCCCTACAGAGACATTCGCTTCTCCAAGGACAAGACCCCCTATAAGACCAATGTGGGTATCCAGTTCCGCCATGAGATGGGCAGAGACGTCCACGCTCCAGGCTTCTACCTCCATCTGGAACCGGGAGCCTGTTTCGCTGGCGCGGGCATGTGGAAGCCGGAGGCGGCAGTAGCCCGCCAGGTCCGAGAGGCTATATACAGCAAACCTGCAGATTGGCGTCGGGCCACCAGGTCCAAGCGCTTCGCCTCGGTGTGGAGCCTCGAGAGCGACGACGCCTACGTCCTCAAGCGGATGCCCCGAGAGTTCGAAGACGACCATCCTTTCCCTGAGGACCTGAAACTGAAGAGCTTCGTCGTAAGTAGTCGGCTGACCCAGCGTCAGGTCACCTCGGAGGGGTTCGACGCCGAACTGGCCCGCATGTTCGCCGTCGCTAAGGATTTCACCCGATTTTTGTGTCAGGCCACCGGCATCCCCTTCTAACCTGGAAGTCGAAAGCGATTCGCCTAATTTGTTACCCAACGATGAAATACGGGGGCTAGCTGTGCCAATCTACGACGGAGTAGTGGCTTTCGACGACACCACCCTCATACCGGTGATCGTTGGAATCGAAGAAGACCTCGTCCGGCTCTCCGCCGATGGAACGGAGATCGGCGCCTGGACGGAGGGAGAGTGCACGATCGCCGATGAGGGCGACGGTGTGTTTATGATCAGCGCTGAAGACGAGACGCTGCGCTTCCTTCCCCGAGATCCGGGATCCTTCGCCGCCGCCGTCAACGGCGGGATAGGAGACACGTCGACGATCTCGGACCACGAGGAGCCGTCTAGCCCTTCCGATTCGGAAGGAGCTCCGGAACCGAAGCGGATCACCAAGGTCCTCTTCTATCTACTTGCGACGATGACGGCCCTCCTGGGAGTCTGGGCCTTACTGAGCCTCTTCCTCTTCTGATCAGGTCATCCAACCGGCTACCCGCTCCAGCAGATACTCGGAGACTTCACGAGACCGGTCCAGGACCTCACAGAGCTGTTCCCGTCCCATAACCACGTCCACCAGGCTGACCGGGGACTTTCCCTGGAGCATGAGCCGGCGCTCGGGGGCGTCGGTCACCGCGGCGTAGGAGTCGATGGCGGACACCTCGATGGACAAAGCGAGCCCACCGATCCCGGCCAGATCGGTGGCCACCACCAGTAAGTCCGGCGGGCTGGGAAGCGGCGGCACCGCCCAGTTGAAGAGGAGGTCGAGAAAGTACTCGTTCTCCGGCTCCTCGAACTCGCCGACCATCTGGTCGAGGCGGTCCCGTAGCGCCAGGACAACCTTCGGATCTACATCCAGGGCGAGATGAAGGTCGATGGGCCCTCCACAGCCGGCCTCAGGGTGGACGTCTACCTCCCAGACCTGTCGCAGCGAATAGGTCTCGACGAAGTGACGTTCGTCGTGGACGTGGAAGCCATGGTCGGTGGCATGCTCCTTGAGGTCGGCGACGAAGCCGGCGATGTCGATCGACATGATCCGAGCCTATTGAACCGACTCATGCTTGGGAAGGTGTTCTTGTCCCTCGAGCCTCTCGTGATAAGCCCGGGTCACCTCAGCGCCGAAGAGAAACACGCTGGCAAGAAGGAAGGCAGTAAGGAGGACGACGAAAAAGGATCCTGCGGCGGCGTAGGCGCCCGAGCCGGGCCGGAGGCTGAAGTAGAGCCCGATCCCATAGGCGGCGGCAAGGAAGAGGACTGAGGTGAACAGGCCCCCCAGCCACACAGCCCGCCAGTGAATCTTGACCGAAGTGAGGGTCTGAAAGATAAGGCCGAAGAGGAACGGAAGGATGATGAAAGAGACCAGAGGGGTGACCAGAGAGACAATCGTGTGGAGGGGTTCGAACGACTCCGGGAGGAACCCGGCGAGGAAGCGCCAGGCCAGGTTGAGCAGCCACACCCCCAGCACGGCCAGGCCCAATCCCATCGCCCAGAGGAACCCGATGGCCCGTTTCAGAGCGACGGCAGCCAGTCCGGTGAGGTGGGTGTAGGGCACCCCGAAGATGTCGTTGAGGTCATGCTGAAGCTCCAGGAACAGGGACGACACCGTCCAGAGAAGCAGCAGCCCGCCGACCACCGCGGCGGGTTGGTTGAACTCGGCGGCCGAGGTGATGAAGGTGGCGACGGCGTCGGTGATCTTGGGACCGGCCACCCTGGAGATGGTGTCGAGGATCTCTCGGCGAGCCTCCTCTGAGTTCCCCACCACAGAGCCCATCACGGCCACCGCGATAATTAGCAGCGGGGTCATGGCGAACATGGCCCGGTAGGCGATGGCGGCCCCCATGCGGCCGGCGCGATGGGTACCGAACCCATTGCCGGCCTCCATAAGGATCTGGAAAGCGACCACAAGCTTTTCTCTGACACGTCTGACCATGGGACCATCAGGGTATCGGCCTTACACTGAGATCCCGTGAGCCACCCCTTCCCACCTCCGGCGGCCACCATGGAGGCCCGCGTCTCGGAACGGTGGCCAGACGGGGATTTCCTCTACGAACCCAAATGGGACGGGTTCCGAGCTCTTTCCTGGTCGGAGCCGGAGATACGTCTCGACTCCCGTAGCCGTAAGCCCTTGCTGCGTTACTTTCCCGAACTGCGACCCGCCCTCGGCCAGCTCCCCCCGGAAACCGTGGTTGACGGAGAGGTAGTGGTGGTTGTCGACGGGGTCACCGACTTCGACGCTCTGTCCCAGCGGATACACCCCGCCGACTCCCGGGTGCGGATGCTCGCCGAGACCACCCCCGCCGAGCTGGTGGCCTTCGACCTTCTCGCTCACCGGGGTGAAGATCTCCGTTCGGTGCCTTTCGCTGAGCGCCGGGAACGGCTGGTCGAACTCGCGGCTCGACTGGATCTCCCCTGGCACCTCACCCCTCAGGCCTGTGATGAGGCGCTGGCCCGGGAATGGTTTCACAGCTTCGAGCCGGCGGGGTGTGACGGGATCATCGTCAAACGCCCCGACCTGGGGTATCTGTCGGGGAAGCGGGCCATGATCAAGATCAAGCACCGCCGCACCATCGACGTGGTAGTGGGCGGGTTCCGGGAGCACAAGGACGGCGGCAAGATCGGCTCTC
>JBHHWH010000063.1:0-15151 GCA_046756405.1 Acidimicrobiia bacterium
TCTCGACACGCGAATCCAAGAGGTATTCACCGGCGTTGGTGACTGGGTTCGAGGTCGCCGAAGTTTCGGGGGAGTAGCTGGCGCCCTCAGGTGTGCCTGCTGCGGCCGCCGCTGTTGTCGATGGGACGGTCGCGTTGGCGACCATGAATAGCGCGACAAATATTGAGAGAACGGCCAAGCGTGAACGCGTCGCGAGAAGACCTAGCGAAAGCCGATACCTCATCGGAACCCCCTTTGTCCTGTACTGCTCGCGAAGATATCGGTTGTGGGGGGAGGTGTCAAGGCCCTGTTGAGGGCCTCGTTCCTTTCTGAGCCTAGAAGTGACGGACATTGCCTACGTCTGGGATTCTCCGGATCGGACAGGAGAACCGATGACAGAACGAGAGCCGCAGCGACTGGTGAAACGACGTCTGGCGATCATCCAGCATGCTGAGGAGGTGACCGGCAACGTCGCCCAGGTGTGCCGGTATTTCGGGATCAGCCGGCAGACCTTCTACTACTGGCTGCATCGCTACGAGGAGAAAGGCCTCGACGGGGTCCAGAACCGGATCGAGCCCTTAGATCCGGTGGACAAGGACATCTACGACCTGCCTCCGGCGGAGCTGAAGAACCTGCCTTCGGTGCCGGGAAGCCTCGACGAGGCCCTGGCTGCCCTTGAGGAGGACCACGAGTTCCTGCTCCAGGGAGGGGTGTTCACCGAGGACCTCATCGAGGCGTGGATCTCCTACAAGACCGAGCACGAGGTGGAGCCGGTCAAGCTCCGCCCCCACCCCTACGAGTTCCACCTCTACTACGACATCTAGGAGACAGCGTCTCGGTCACGGAAGGGCCGAGCGGCAGCGCCGGCCCCTCCGTAACCCAGGCAAACGTCTAGACGACAGTTGTGAAAGCACGTAGTTGATGCCGAGGCCACAGCCTTCCAAGCGAAGCCGGCACGCCGACGGAGAGAGGCTAAGCCTGTGTTGTCGGCGTGTAGCGGTTGGACTCCTTCCGCCTCAGACCTAGTGAAGCACCGGCTAGCACGGCGATCAACGGCAAGAAGACGATGAATGAAGCTGGGATGGCGAACGCGGCAGCCAGCAGGAGTAAGCCGCTGGCTTCGAAGACCCGTTCCGATGCCGTGTTGTTGGTGACCGCGCTGAACAGGTAGATGAGTCCACCCAAGCCGATAAGTCCAGCAATGGCGACTACAGGCAGACCCTCACCACTAGTCAGCGGGTGGCCGCTGGCCGCTATCGAAGCTGCGTAGCCCCCGGCTAGCAGCAGGAAACCAGCTCCAACTATCGCCTTCAGAATGGGACGCGGTCTCGGAAGCCAGCGCCAGGCCAGGAGAAAGAGGGCGAGTGCAATCGCATAAGCAAACATGCAGGCTCCTGTCGCTTGTTAACAATCAATCTCTACTGTTTGACTTAAGAGGTACGAACGAGCTTAAGGTGATAGTGGAGGTCAGGGCAGCGGTTTGGGTTGCTTGGTGTTTCGAACTCCCAAGTAGCCTTGTTCCCGCCGTTGATACTTCCATCGCTCTGTCCCTTAACCCAGGCGTCGTCGACGAACACGTCTACTTCGACTCCCACCGGCGCGCAGAAAGTGTTGTTCATGTAGTGGGCCCAGTCAACTACGGACTTCGCGTACCCGCAGGTGGAAGTCTTGTAGCCATAGCTCAGAACCTTCGACCAGCCAGTACCCTTTCGCCACCAGTAATAGCCCCACGCCGAGCTCGACGTCACGCATGAGCCGTTCCAACTCCAACTCACGTAGGCGCGTGTGTAGTTCACTGTGATGTTCACCTTGTCGTGCCATCGGACCTCGTAGTACGCAGTGGATGATCCTGATGTTGAAAGCGGAGCGAATCGTGGTCCGCTGGGTAGCGCGGGCGAACCGGTTTCCGACTCACGGAATTCTTCAAGGTAGAAGGCACCCTCGTCGGTGGTGAGGGAAACGGAGTCGTGGCTCTCCGGGGGGATCCCGATCTCGACGTACTGGACACAAGCCGGCACGTCTAGCTTCAGCAGGCGCGCCTCTTTTGCATCCTCGTTTGGACCAAGTCTCAGAACCGGAAATGAGAACGTACAGGTCCCGTCGGGGTTGCGGACGCCTTTGAGGATCTCGACACGCGAATCCAAGAGGTATTCACCGGCGTTGGTGACTGGGTTCGAGGTCGCCGAAGTTTCGGGGGAGTAGCTGGCGCCCTCAGGTGTGCCTGCTGCGGCCGCCGCTGTTGTCGATGGGACGGTCGCGTTGGCGACCATGAATAGCGCGACAAATATTGAGAGAACGGCCAAGCGTGAACGCGTCGCGAGAAGACCTAGCGAAAGCCGATACCTCATCGGAACCCCCTTTGTCCTGTACTGCTCGCGAAGATATCGGTTGTGGGGGGAGGTGTCAAGGCCCTGTTGAGGGCCTCGTTCCTTTCTGAGCCTAGAAGTGACGGACATTGCCTACGTCTGGGATTCTCCGGATCGGACAGGAGAACCGATGACAGAACGAGAGCCGCAGCGACTGGTGAAACGACGTCTGGCGATCATCCAGCATGCTGAGGAGGTGACCGGCAACGTCGCCCAGGTGTGCCGGTATTTCGGGATCAGCCGGCAGACCTTCTACTACTGGCTGCATCGCTACGAGGAGAAAGGCCTCGACGGGGTCCAGAACCGGATCGAGCCCTTAGATCCGGTGGACAAGGACATCTACGACCTGCCTCCGGCGGAGCTGAAGAACCTGCCTTCGGTGCCGGGAAGCCTCGACGAGGCCCTGGCTGCCCTTGAGGAGGACCACGAGTTCCTGCTCCAGGGAGGGGTGTTCACCGAGGACCTCATCGAGGCGTGGATCTCCTACAAGACCGAGCACGAGGTGGAGCCGGTCAAGCTCCGTCCCCACCCCTACGAGTTCCACCTCTACTACGACATCTAGGAGAGCGCCTCTGGCTTCCTTTTTGCGCAAAGGACCATATACGGGCCCTGGTGCATTAGGTACCGGATTCGGCGGCGTTGCGGGCGTTGGTGACCGCGGTGGCGAAGTCGTCGGCGGCTTGGACGTAGGCCTCGAGGGCCGACCGGCGGCGCTCCCCGGTGTCGGTGGAGCGAAGACCGTCGAGTCCGTCGTCGGCGGCGAGGGCGGCCAGGTCGATGGCGGTCTTCAAGGCCTCGTGGTTGGCCTCCAACCCGGCCGGGGGTGTCAGCTCGGCTACTTGGTCGGCGAGGGCCCGGGTGTCGTTGACCACGACCTCCATTCGGGCGTCGATCTCCGAATACTGGATCTCTCGGGGGTCGGCGTCGAAGCCCTGGTTGATGGTGAGCAGCTCCGTTTTCAGGATCTGGAGCTGACCGCTGATCTGCTCGACGGCATCGAGATAGGCCTGGACTTCAGGATCGAGGGTGGTGGTCTCCGTCACCTTCGTGGTGACGGTCGTGTCCTCGGTGGTCGTAGTAGTGGGCTGGGCCGCCAGGGTGGTGTCGGGTGACGCCGCGGGCAGCTCGCGGACGAAGAAGTAGGTGAAGGCGATCATCCCCAGGATTACCAGGGGGAGGATCCAGCGGCCCGGACGGGGGTCGGGGTTGACAGCCATGACTGCGGAAACGATAGCGGTGATGCCTCTGGTTCCCTGGACTCGTCATCAACCCCCTTGAACCGGGTCGACCGTCCCCATACGTTCGAACCATGGAACCGGAACGAAACGAGGTCTACGAGCGGATCCCCTGGGAGCATCTCCAGCAGCCGAAGCCAGATCGGCAGTGGCTCATGGTGGGTGTAGCCGCCGCGGTGGCTTTGGGTGCTCTGGCCTACTCCTTCGTCAAGAACCAGCCCGCCACCGTGCTCTCTGCCCCAGCTCCACCGCTCACGGCTGTGACAGCGCCCGTGGCCACGGTTCCCCCAGCGACCGCGACCACGGTGGCCGCGCCGATGGTGGTAGCCGAGGCCGACCTCTATGCGGTCGATCCGGAGCGTCTCATCGACCAGGCCGTCGCCCACGCCGAATGGTTCGCCGTGGAGTACTTCAGCGTCGACGGCTCCGAGGAGTCCCGGCGCACCCTCGCCTCTCTCATGCCCGCAGGTGTTCCCCTTCCGGAAGCCGAACCGGGAGTGCAGGTGTTCGTCGACTGGGCGGGCGCCTTGAGCGTCACCGAGACCGCCCCCCTCACCTACCGGATTGAAGTGGCGGTGCGTTCGCTGCGGGCCGTGGGAGAGGAGGCCTTTGTCCGCCAGCCCACCCGGTTAGCCATCCTGGAAGTGGGTTTCGACCCGGAGGGTCGTCCCCGGGTGCTGTGGCCCCCGGAGGTCTCCGTTCCGCCCACCGGCGCTCCCCAGCCGCTCACCCTGGATCAGGTGCCTGCTGCCCTCGCCGACCAGGTGGCGGCCAGCTACGGAGAAGTGGTGGGCGGAACCGCCCTCTCTGACGGGCGCTGGCGGGTGGTGGTGATGGCGCCCGGTGTCGACGGGGTCCGTCGTCCGGTGACGGTTACCGTCCCCTGAGATCAGGCACCGAAGTGGCTCTCTAGGATCGCCTTCGCCTCCGGCACGATCGAATCCCAGGAGGCGTCGGGAGTCTTGGAGATGGTGACGAAGTCAGCGGTCATGAACACACTGGCCACCCCGTTGAGGCCCAAGAGAGCGGCCACCCAGTCCTCGTCGGGATTCGAACCTGCCGGGTACGTGCCCGGACCGCCGACGGGGACGCCCACGGTGAACTTCATCGCGTTGGGGTTGGGGGTTGGTTCGGCCCGGATCTCCATCGTGGGACGAGGCTAGCCCGATGCTCCGGGTCATCGGCGTAGACGTGGGCGGAACCTTCACCGATGTGGTGGTCTTCGATGGAGAGACAGTCGCCAGCCGGAAGGTGCCCACCACCACCGACCAGTCCGAAGGCGTGGCGGCGGCGGTCGGCGGCAACTCCGAGGATCTGTTTCTCCACGGCACCACCGCGGCTACCAACACCCTTCTCCAAGAACAGGGGGCCCGGGTGGGGTTGGTCACCGACCAGGGCTTCGAGGACCTGATCGAGATCGCCCGTCAGGACCGCCCCTCGCTCTACGACTCCAGCACCGACCGGCCCCGGCCGTTGGTGGACCGGGAGCTGAGGGTCGGGTTTACCGGCGACGCTGAAGCAGCGGCGGCAGCCCTGGCCGAAGCCGACGTGGTGGTGGTGGGTCTGATCGAGTCCTACCTGGACCCCTTTCGGGAGCAGGTTCTCGCCGCCGACCTGCGGCGAGAATTGGGTGTGGAGGTGTTGGAGTCGGCGGTGGTCTCCCCGGAGTTCCGTGAGTATGAGCGGATCGCTACCACTGTCCTCTCCGCCTACCTGACTCCTTCCGTCGCCCGGTATTTATCCGCCCTGGACGCCCGTCTGCCCATGGAGCGGCGGCTGGTGATGACCTCCTCGGGCGGACTGGTGCCCTTCTCCGGAGCCTCCAAGGTCGCTGGGAGGTTGGTCCTCTCCGGCCCTGCGGGAGGAGCGGTGGCCGCTGGCGCCCTCGGCGAGCACCACGGCTACGACAGTGTCATCTCCTTCGACATGGGTGGTACTTCTACCGATGTCTGCCGTATCACCGGCGGTGCGCTGGCGGTGGGTTCGGGTCACGAAGTGGCGGGACGGGTCAACCGGGTCCCGGCGGTTCCGATCAGGACGATCGGCGCCGGTGGGGGGAGTATCGCCTGGCTGGATCCGGGGGGAGCCCTCCGGGTCGGTCCCCAGTCGGCGGGAGCCGACCCCGGTCCAGCCTGTTACGGCCGAGGCGGTAGGCAGCCCACGGTCACCGACGCCCACCTGGTAGCAGGCAACCTTCCCCAAGATTTGGCCTTGGGGGGGACCGTGACCCTTGAGCCTCAGGCGGCCGAGGCAGTGATAGGGGGTCTGGCACAAGCGGCAGGGTTGTCATTGGTTGACTCCGCCGACGGGGTTCTGGAGGTGGTGGACTCCAACATGGAGCATGCGCTCCGCTCGGTTTCAGTGGAGGAGGGAGCCGACCCTCGGGAGTCGGTGCTGGTGGCCTTCGGAGGAGCAGGTGGCCTCCACGCCAGCCGCCTGGCAAGGCGGCTGGGCATTACGAAGGTGTTGATCCCACCTCTGTCAGGGGTGTTCTCAGCGCTGGGCCTGTTGTTGGCCTCCCCCCGGGCAGACACCGCCCGGACGGTGATGATGGAAGAGGACGACTCTCGCCTCGAGGCGGCGATCGCGGAGCTGAGCATCGACGCCGGCCGCCGGTTTCGGGACCTCTACGGAAGCGAAGCCGAGACGGTCACAGCCGCCGCCGACGTTCGCTACCGGGGTCAGTCCCACGAGCTTGAGGTGACCACAGAGCCGGTGTGGCGGATCGTGCGGGAACGGTTCGAATCCCTTCATTATCAACGTTTTGGCTTCGTCCGGCCCGGCGAGCCCATCGAAGTGGTCAACCTGCGGGCCACCGCCGAAGGGTCGGCACCGATGACCTGGGCCGACCTCCCCCGCCTGCAGCCAAAAGGGGAGCCGTCGCGTGTGGCCCGGGTATGGCGCCGGGAGAGCCTGCCCCCCGGTTTCACTCTCACCGGTCCGGCCCTGGTGGTGGAGACCAACTCGGCGGTGCTGATAGGTGGCGGGGAGAAGCTGACGGTTCTGGACGACGGAACCCTGGAGATGACCCTGTGATCGACCCCATCACCCTTGAAGTAGCGAGGCACCGATTCGCGGCCATCGCCGACGAGATGGGGGTGGTGCTTCGCCGCACCTCCCTGTCGCCGAACATCAAGGAGCGGGCGGACTGTTCGGCGGCGGTGTTCACCGCGGGCGGTGAGATGCTGGCCCAGGCGGAGCACATCCCCGTCCATCTGGGTTCCATGCCGGCATCGGTGGCCGCCTGCCTTGCCCGCTTCGATCCGGAGCCGGGAGTGCAGTACGCGGTTAACGACCCGTTCCATGGTGGAACTCACCTCAACGATCTGACCATCGTCGCTCCGGTGTTCGTCGGAGGTGAGCACATCGGCTGGGTGGGCAACCGGGCCCACCACGCCGATGTGGGTGGCGAAGCCCCCGGTTCGATGCCGGCTCACGCCACGACCGTCGACCAGGAGGGCTATCGGGTACCTCCCACCGTGGCGGTGAGGAACGACGGTTGGCTCCCGGAGTTCGTCCAGCCCTTCGTCGCTGCCTCCCGCACTCCCTGGGAGCGTCGCGGCGACCTGGATGCCCAGATGGGGGCCAACGCGGTGGCGGTGCGCCGGCTCACCGAGCTGGTGGAGAAGGAAGGCCTGGCCGCCTACCGGGCGGTGAGTCGGGCCTTGCTCGACTACGGGGAGCGGAGGATGGTGGCCGCTCTCGAGGCCCTCCCCGACGGTGACTACTCCTTCACCGACTACATGGAACACGGCGAGGAGGACATCGCCATCCGGGTCCGGGTGCGGGTGGAAGGCGGCACCCTCAGCGCGGATTTCGCCGGCACCGACCCCCAGGTGGAGGCCAACTTCAACGCCGTGGAGGCGGTGACCCGATCCTGTCTCTACTACGCGGTGCGGGTGGCCACCGATCCCACTATCCCCGCCAACGGCGGCTGCTACCGGCCCCTCTCCTTCCATGCCCCCAAGGGAACGGTGGTGAACCCTCGACCACCGGCGGCGGTAGCAGCGGGGAACGTGGAGACCAGTCAACGGATCGCCGACGTCCTGCTCGGGGCTCTGGCCCAGGCAGCGCCCGAAGTGGTGCCCGCCGCTTCTCAGGGGACGATGAACAACGTTCTGGTGGGAAACGACGACTTCGCCTACTACGAGACCCTGGCGGGCGGTCAGGGTGCCCGCCCCTACCGGGACGGCCAGTCGGGCATCCACACCGGGATGACCAACACCAAGAATACCCCCATCGAGGCCCTCCACACCCACTACCCGTTCCGCATCATCGCCTACACCCTGCGACGCGGCTCCGGCGGACAGGGCCGGTTCCGCGGAGGAGACGGAATCCGCCGGGAGATGGTCTTCGAAGTCCCAGCCATCCTTTCTCTGATGGGAGAGAGGCGCCGTCATCGTTCCTGGGGTCTGGCCGGCGGGGAGCCGGGCGCGGCAGGAGAAGACTGGCTGATACGCGCCAACGGAGACAGGCAGCGTCTTCCCGGAAAGGTGACCGTCGAAGTGGAACCTGGCGACCGTCTGGTGGTGCTCACCCCCGGAGGGGGTGGCTGGGGCAAGCCGTGAAGGTAAAGCGGTACCCTCCCGTTCCATGGAGCTGGTCGCCGCGCTGAGGGCGGTACTCGGAGAAGAAAACGTCTTAGACGAACCCCTCGAGCTTCACCTCTACGGCAAAGACGCCTCCCTGATGCGGGGCCAGCCTCACTGCGTGGTCTTCCCCCAGGACACGGCCCAGACCGCTGAGGTGGTCAAGCTCGCTGAACGTCACGAGGTGCCAATCGTCGCCCGAGGAGCCGGAACCGGACTAGCGGCCGGAGCCAGCCCCACCCAGGGCGGGATAGTGGTCTCCTCTACTGCTATGACGGATATCGACATCGACCCCCAAAACCGCACCGCCTGGGTCGGCGCCGGGGTGATCAACCTGGACCTGTCCAAGGCGGCCGCTCCCTACGGTCTGCACTTCGCCCCCGACCCCTCCTCCCAGTCGGCCTGCACCATCGGCGGCAACGTCGCCAACAACTCTGGAGGCCCCCACTGTCTCGCCGAAGGATCCACCACCAGCCACATCCTCGGCATGGAGGTGGTGCTCGCCGGCGGAGAGGTGGCGATCCTCGGAGGCGAAGCCCCCGACCCGCCCGGGCTGGACTTGAAGGGGATCATCGTCGGCTCCGAGGGCACGCTGGGCATCGTCACCCGTGCCCTGGTCCGCCTCCTTCCCATGGACCCCGACGTCCGCACCTTGCTCATGGAATTTTCCACGGTGGAAGGGGCCACCGCCACCGTCTCCCAGATCATCGCTGCCGGCATGGTCCCAGCTGCCCTGGAACTGATGGACCAGCGGATGACCGAAGCCGTGGAGAACTGGATCCACGCCGGGCTTCCCACCGACGCCGCCGCGGTGCTGTTGGCCGAAGTGGTAGGGGAGACCGAAGGAGTTGAAGCCGAAGCGGAGATCATCGCTCGTATTGCCCGGGACAACGGCGCCACCGGCATCGAGGTGGCTCAGGACGAAGCGGAGCGCGCCCTCCTGTGGAAGGCCCGCAAGTCGGCTTTCGGGGCCATCGCCCAACTGGCCCCCGACTACTACCTCCACGACGCGGTGGTCCCCCGCACCCGACTGGTGGAGACGATGAAGGCTGTCTACGAGATCGCCGACCGCTACGACCTGATCCTGGTCAATGTCTTTCACGCCGGGGACGGCAACCTGCATCCCCTGATCGCCTTCGACGCCTCCGATCCCGGCGCCAACGAACGGGTCCACAAGGCAGGCGAGGAGATCGTCGCCGTCTGCCTGGCCAACGGCGGAGCCCTCAGTGGTGAGCACGGCGTCGGCCTGGAAAAGCGCGACCTGATGACCCTGGCCTTCACCGAAGTCGACCTCGCCGCCCAGGACAACCTCAAGGCGGCCTTCGACCCGAGCTGCGTCTTCAACCCGGGCAAGATCCTCCCCCAGGGCTCCCGCTGCTTCGACTTCGGCCAGGTAGGCCGCCCGGTTCCGGAGGGCACCTGGATTTGAGGTACCACCCGCCGCACCTCATGCGGCTCCAGACCACCATCGGCGGAGCCCCTGAGGCGGAGCTGACCCTGGCCCCTAAGACGGCCAACGACGTCGCTGACATCCTCCGCTACGCCACCGAAAAGGAGATGAAGGTCCAGGTCTGGGGTGGGGGCACCCGCCAGGGTTACGGCTTGCCGCCACCCCCCGACATAGTTCTCTCCACGGAGAAGCTAAAGGAGGTGGAGGCGTGGGAGCCCGACGACTTAACCCTGGTCGTGGGAGCGGGGGCGAAGGTGGCCGGGCTGGAAGCGGTGCTGGCCGAACGCAACCAGACGGCGGCCCTGCCCGAAGTCCCAGGTGACTCCACCATCGGCGGGGTGATCGCCACCGGCACCTCCTCACTACGGCGGGGTCGTCTGTACCCGATCCGGGATCGGGTCCTGGAGGCGACGGCGGTGACCGCCGACGGGCATGTCGTCCGCTCCGGAGGGAGGGTGGTGAAAAACGTCACCGGCTACGACCTCCACCGCCTCCATGTCGGCGCCTTCGGCTCTCTGGGCGTCGTGGTCTCGGTCTGCCTCAAGCTGTGGCCGGTCCCCCCGGCCGCGGCCACGGTCACCGTCGCCGACCCAGCCCAGGCGTCAGTCCTCACCAGACCCCTGGCGGTGCTGGAGGAGAACAACAGAACCCGGGTCTTCGTTTGGGGAAGGCCCGAAGAGGTGGAGGCCAAGGTGCGCCGGCTGGGCGGGGAGGCCAGCGAAGGCCACGACTGGCCCGCCGACCCGGCCGGTGACTTCCGCTGGTCACTCCGGGTTCCCCCTGCCCTCACCTCCGAAGCCGTCGCCCGACTGCCACGGGGGTGGCGGTATCTGGCTGTCCACGGCGTCGGTGACATCCGTACTGCCTCGGATGACGCAGAGGGGGCGGCCGAGCTGCGGAGCTGGGCCGAGTCTCACAGAGGTCATCTGGTGGTGGTGGACTCCCCGCCGGGTGCTCTCGGTGGTTTCGACCCCTGGGGCCGTCCTCCACCCGCCGTCGAGCTGCAACGCCGTCTCATCGCCCAGTTCGACCCCGCTCGGGTGATCAACCCGGGCCGTCTCGCCGGAGGGCTGTGATGGGCTGGGTCACCGACCTCCACCCCACGAAGGCCGAACTGGACTCCTGCGTCCAGTGCGGACTCTGCCTTCCGGTCTGTCCCACCTTCCGTCTGACAGGACGGGAGACAGCCTCACCGCGGGGAAGGCTGCACGCCATGGCGGCGGTGGCAGAAGGGATCGCTGCGGTGGACGAAACCTTCGCCGGAATCATCGACTTCTGTTTGGGATGCCGGGCCTGTGAGCCGGTGTGTCCCGGGCTGGTGCCCTACGGGAGGGCCCTGGAGGGGGCCAGGGCAGAGATCGAAGCCCAGGTTCCTGGTCGGGGCAAGAGGAAGTGGCTGCTGGGGAGGGGTATCGGCTCCCGGCCTCTTCTCCGCACCGGCACCGTCCTGCTGGCCGCTGCCCAAGCGCTTGGTCTGCCCAGGCTGGCTCCGCGCCGCTACAAGCGTCTCGCCTCCGGGCTGCGGCCCCTCAGGGGACGGCCCCGTCCGGCAGTGGGACATGGGGGCGGGAGCGGCGAGGCCGGGACTGTGGGCCTCCTCGCCGGATGTATCCAGGACCATTGGTTCCGGCCCGTCAATCAGGCGGCCATCGCCCTCCTGGAGCTGGCCGGACACCGGGTGGAGGTTCCTGCCGGCCAGACCTGTTGTGGTGCCCTCGCCGCCCACGATGGGAAGGCCGCGGGAGCCCGCCGCTTCTCCGAACGCAACAGGGCCACTTTCGAAGGGTACGACCTGGTGGTCGCCACCGCCGCCGGCTGTTCGGCTCACCTGGCCGGGTACGAACACTGGGTCGAAGACGGGCAGGGCTTCACCTCCCGGGTGGCGGACATCACCCAGGTGGTGGCCAAGGCCATTGATGAAGGAAGGCTTCCTCGCCTGGGATCGGGCCGGGGTCAGATCGCTGTCCAGGATCCCTGCCACCTCCGTCACGCCCAACGGGAGAGCCAAGCCCCCCGGGCGATCCTCGAAGCCGGTGGGTATGAGATCGTGGAGATCGACGAGGCAGGCATGTGTTGCGGCGCTGCAGGCCTGTATTCGGTGCTCCAGCCGGAGGCAGCGGAGAAGCTGGGAAACCAGAAGGCGGACCAGGTGCGTTCTACCGGCGTGATGAGAGTCGCCTCCGCCAACCCGGGATGCGAGATGCAACTTCGCGGCCATCTGGGAGATCGCTACGAGATAGCCCACCCTGTCGAGTGGTATTGGAACGCCCTGACGGCAGAGGGGTTGGCTAGCCTCGAAGCAGGGAGGACTGCGGGATGACGGACAGGGCAATCAAGACTTCGCCTCTGGGTGTAGTCAAGCGTTACGCCATTCTCGCCTACGGGGCGGTGGGGACCATGCTCGACGTGGGATTGATGGTGTTGGGGACCCTGCTGATCGGGCTGGCGGCCTCCGTCCTCCTGGTGGGACTGGAGATCATCGACGCCGCGCAGGAACTTTCCACCGCGGCCATGCTCGTCTCAACGCTGGTGCTAGCGGTCACCGGAATGTTCTGTCTGGGCCTCGCCTCCGAGGGGCCGCTAGGTCGGGGATACCGGCTGGTGGGTTACAAGGAGTGGGAGATCGCCATCGCCAGGGGTCTGGCGGTGCTCGGTGTGGGCTTCGGTGCGCTGGCCCTCTACGGAGCCCTTTTGGGTTTCCTTGCTGATCTACCCGAGCCCATCCAACGCGGTGCCGACGGGATCCAGGCGGTGGGGTTGGGCGGGCTTACCGCCATGCCCGTGCTCGGAGTCCCCCTCGCGTTCGCCGCTCGTTTAGCCAAGGGACGATTCCAGTGGGTACGGCGGGCCGACATCCCGGTGATGTTCGTGGTGTGGGCTGTGGCGGCGATGGTCTTCTTGGGTTAGACCGCCTTCCAGTAGACGATCACTTCTCCAGGTTCGGCTCCGGCACGGATCAGGGTCTCCGCCAGCCAGGGAAGGGAGGGGACTTTCAATGACACCGTTTCGACTTCCCTGGACCGGGCCAGGTCGAGGAGGGCTTCAAGGAGGCGAGGAGCGTCAGGACGGCTGGTGGCCAACCACAGCAGGCGCAGCCGGGTCTCGTCGGGTTGGTCGACGATGGCCCAACCGGTAGGAGCCTGGAAGAAGTCACCCCGCCGTACCGCCGCCAGCAGATCTTCGGGCTTCGCCTTACGCCAGCGCCACCCCTCGGCCAGCATCCCCCGGCCTTCATGAGCCAGATCTGAGGTGGACCAGAACATCCAGGCAGGGTCAACGTCCGCGGAAACGGCGCGCCTCAAGTGGAGTCCTGGCGGGCAGACGTCGTCCCCGGGAACTTCAAGCTGGGCATGGAGCCAGCGGGAGATGGGCAGGTAGCCGAGGAGTTTCATCTGGTTGGAGACGGCTTCGTTGTCAGCCTCCGCCGCTAAGCCCACCACCGTGGCCTCCCGCTCCTTCAGCCAGGCCACCCCGGCCTCGTTGAGGGCCTTTCCCAGGCCCCTGCGCTGACGGTCGGGATGGACCCGAGCCCCTTCCAACCACCCCTCGGAGGCAGAGAGCATCAGGGCGTGGGTGATAGCCCAGGGCCGGTCATGGTCGTCGACGGCCACCAACAGCACCGAGTCTGGGTCGGCTACCCAGACCGGCAGGACGTCCGGTACATAGTCTCCCCAGTCGAAGGTGTCCTGGACCCAGGGGAGGATGAGGGGGATGTCCTCCTCTCGCGCCCGGCGCACTCGGAAGCCCATGGCTACATCCGGTCTGGGACTTCGATACCCAGCAGGCCGAGGAGGCGCCCTAGAGCCTCCAGAGTCCATGCCACCAGCGCCAGCCAGGAGGCCTGACGGGCAGGGTCGGACTCGGAGAGGATGTGGCAGACGTCGTAGAAGCGGTTGAAACGCCCAGCCAGGTTGTGGGCGTATTCGGCGACATGGTTGGGTGCCCGCAGGTCGATGGCACGCTGGACCACTTCGGGGAAGCGGAGCAGCCCCAGCATGAGGTCACGTTCGGCGTCCACTCCCGGCGGGAGGATCTCGCCCGGGTTGAGGTCTCGGTCCTCGGCCTTGCGAAGGATCGACTTGATCCGCACCGCGGCGTACTGGAGATAAGGACCGGTCTTACCCTCGAAGGAGCTGAACCGTTCCAGGTCGAAGACGTAGTCGGAGGTGCGGTTGTTGATCAGGTCCCCGAACTTGAGGGCGGCGATCCCCACCTGGTGGGCGATGCGTTCCCGTTCCTCGTCGTCGTACTCCTCCGCCAGGTGGGCCTCTTCGAGCCTGGCTCGCGCGGCCTCGGTGATCATGGCGATGACGTCGCCCAGCTTGACCACCCCGCCCTCCCGGGTCTTGAAGGGCTTTCCGTCCGGTCCGTTCATGGTGCCGAACCAGATGTGTTCCATGCCCACCGCTTGAGGGGCGATCCCCGCCTTGCGGGCGGCCCGGAACACCGACTCCAGGTGGTCCGCCTGACGCCGGTCCACCACGTAGAGGATCAGGGTTGCTCCCAGCTCCTCGACCCGCATCTCCACGGTGGCCAGGTCGGTGGTGGAGTAGAGGTAGCCGCCGGTCTTGGAGACGAGGATTAGCGGTGGCCACTCCCGGTTGTCGTCGGGAAGGTTGACCCGAATCACCAGGGCACCGTCCGACTCTTCCACGACCCCGGCCGACTTCAACCTCTCCAGGATCGGTTCGATCCGATCGGCTACGTCGGACTCCCCGTACCAGAGGTCGAACTCGACCCCCAGGGCGGCGAAGTCGGCTCGCTGCGATTCCAAGGAGACCTCCTTTATCTGCCTCCACAACGCTCGGTAGCCGGGGTCACCCTGCTGGAGACGCACCGTCGCCTGACGGGCCCGCTCCGCGAACACGTCGTCGAGGTTGGCCCGAGCCGCGGCCTGCGGGTAGAGGCGTTGCAGGTCGTCAAGGGTGACGGGTGGTTCGTCCGGGTACTCGTCGGGGTCGGGGTCGAAGTAGGGGAGGTGCGGCATCTCCTCCTCTATGGCTGCTATCAGTAGCCCCATCTGGAATCCCCAGTCGCCGAAGTGCGGATCCCGAATGACGTTGTGGCCGGCGAACGCGATGAGTCTCGCTAGGGAGTCGCCGATGATCGTGGCTCGGAGGTGCCCTACGTGCATCGCCTTGGCCACGTTGGGCCCGGCGTAGTCGACCACCACCGTCTCTGGCTCCGATGCCGGTTCGAACCCCAGATGGTCGTCGGCCGCGGCTTTGGTCCCCCAGTGGGCCAGGACCTCATCGGTGACGCTGATGTTGATAAAACCCGGACCTGCGACGTCCGCTATGGCCACCTCGGGCGCGTCAGCCAGGATCCGAGCCACCTCTTCGGCGATCTCCCGGGGTGGGCGTCGGGCCAGCTTGGCTGCGGCCATGGCGCCGTTGCACTGGAACTGCGACAGCTCCGGTCGCTGAGACGGCAGCACCTCTCCCAGGTTGGCGGGGAGCCCTCGTCGGACGAAGGCGTCACCGGCGAGTCGGGACAGGTGAGATTGAAGGGACATGACCGGGCTGAGGTTAG
>JBHHWH010000064.1:0-15053 GCA_046756405.1 Acidimicrobiia bacterium
GCAGCCGACCCGGCGGACAAGGCCAAGGTCTACGCCGAGATGGGGATCGACATCACCTACCACCAAGACGGCCGGGTCGTCGTCGAATCCCGGCCGCGTGTAGTTGAGTCGAGTGTCGGAGAGAGGACTCGAACCTCCACGGGGCGTGTAACCCCACCAGATCCTTAGTCTGGCGCGTCTTCCAATTCCGCCACTCCGACTGGATTGGCCGGCTCGGATTGTAGGTGGCGGGTCAGCTCAAGACGAAGGTCAGGACGAAGGTGCTGATCCCGAATAGCGCCCCAACGACCACGGTGAGCCGGTCCAGGTTGCGTTCCACCACCGTGGACCCACCCAGGCTGGAGGTGCTGATGCCTCCCCCAAACACATCCGAGAGTCCTCCGCCCTTACCCGAGTGAAGTAGCACCAGGGCGACGACGCCCAGGGAGAGGAGGATGTGGATGACGATGGCAATGGCGGTGAGGATGTTCACGGTATTCAAGCTCCGTGGTCGGTGGACTGAACCCGTCGCTGATGACGGATCCGTCATTCTACCAGCTTCCCCTCCCCTACCCGGCCTGGCGGGCCACCTCCTCGGCAGCCGCCAGGGCGGCGGCCTCGTCGCCCAAATACCGCTTGGAGATGGGCTTTAGGTCTTCGTCCAGCTCGTAGACCAGGGGTATACCGGTGGGGATGTTCAGCTTCACAACCTCGTCTTTGCTGAGACCGTCCAAGTACATGACCAGCGCCCGCAACGAGTTCCCGTGGGCGACGACCAGCGGGGTCTTGCCGGCCACCAGATCGGGCACGATCTCCTCGAACCAGTAGGGAAGCATTCGCTCTACAACATCGGCGAGGCATTCCGTCGCCGGCAGCTCGTCAGGGTCCAGATCATCGTAGAGGGGGTCGTGGACCGGATGGCGGGGATCGTCGCGGTCCAGGGCCGGAGGCCTGACGTCGTAGGAGCGCCTCCAGGCCATGACCTGCTCCTTGCCGTACTCCTCGGCGGTCTTCTTCTTGTCCAGCTCTTGGAGGGCCCCGTAGTGGCGCTCGTTCAGCCGCCAGCTCCTCTTTGTGGGGAGATCGGTCCAACCTGCTTCCTCGAGCGTTATGTCGGCGGTGTCGATGGCCCGTTTCAGCACCGAGGTATGCACCACATCCGGTTTGAGCCCTTCCTCGGCCAGGAGACGGCCCGCATCCCGGGCCTCATCCTCTCCCTTCGGGGTGAGGCCGACGTCGGTCCAGCCGGTGAAACGGTTCTCCAGGTTCCAGGTGGACTGGCCGTGTCGGAGAAGGATCAGGGTGTGGCTCACATCCAGTACCTCACGATGGCGGCGAACTTGTCCGGGTCGAGGGATGCTCCCCCGACCAGAGCTCCATCGATGTGGGCTTTGGCCATGAAATTCTTGATGTTCCCGGCGTTCACCGACCCTCCGTAGAGGATCCGCACCGACTCGGCGGCGTGGGAGGAGGCCAGCTCACGGATCGTCTCGCGGATTATCCCCGCCATGAGGCCGGCGTCGTCGGGAAGGGCGGTGCGTCCGGTGCCGATGGCCCACACCGGCTCGTAGGCGAAGACCGCCCTGGCGACCTGTTCCGTCTGGAGGCGGGCCAGGGCTGCCTTGACCTGGTCGACGACCACCGTCTCCGCCTCTCCGGCCTCCCTCTGCTCCAGGGTCTCGCCCACACAGACGATCGGAGTCAACTCGCCTGCCAGCACCGCCTTGGTCTTGCGCCGCACCGTCTCCTCGGTCTCTCCGAAATACCGCCGGCGTTCGGAGTGGCCGACGATCACATAGCCGACGGCGAGCTTGGCCAGCATTGGTACCGACACCTCCCCGGTGAAGGCCCCCTTCTCCTCCCAGTGGACGTCCTGGGCACCGAGGCCGATGCGCATCCGGTCCTGGTCGATGGTGAGCTGGACCGAGCGGAGGGCGGTGAACGGCGGAGCGACCACCACCTCCACCCGCTCGTAGTCGTCTACTTCGAGGCGGTAGGACAGCTTCTGGACCATCTGTATGGCCTCCAGATGGGTGGCGTGCATCTTCCAGTTGCCCACGATCAGGGGGAGACGTTCACTCATGGGCCCATCTTCCCAGAACGGCAACACCGGGGAGGTCCCGGCCCTCCAGGAGCATTAACCCCGCTCCCCCGCCGGTGGAGAGATGGCTCACCGTCCCGTCGAGGCCGAGCTGGCGGAGAGCGGCGACGGAGTCTCCTCCCCCGACGGCGGTGAAACCGTCACAGTCGGCCAGTGCCTTGGCCACGGCCTCTGTGCCGGAGCGGAACCGTTCCCATTCGAACACTCCCATGGGGCCGTTCCAGAAAACACTGGCCGAGCTCCTTACCGTTGCGGTGAAAGCGGCCGCGGTATCCGGGCCGATATCGAGGCCGATCCCGTCGGGGGGAACCTCCCCCACGGGAAGCGTCTGTGCCACTGCGTCTTCGGCGAAACGGTTGGCCACCACCAGGTCTTTGGGCAGGGAGATCTTGTGACCGTGGCCGCCTTCGAGCAGCCGTCGCACCTCAGAGACCATGCCCTCTTCGACCAGGGAAGCCCCTGCAGGGGTGCCCAAGGCGGCGAGGAAGGTGAAGCACATGGCACCGCCTATCAGCATGTGGTCCACTCGGGGCAGCAGGTTCTCGATAACTCCCAGCTTGTCCGACACCTTGGCTCCTCCCAGCACCACCGTGTAGGGACGGTCCGGATCGCCGAGGAAGTAGCCCAGGGCCTGAAGCTCGGTGTCCAGCAGTGGACCGGCCACCGACCGGACCAGCTCGGCCACCCCGACCGTGGAGGCGTGGGCGCGGTGAACGCTTCCGAAGGCGTCCTGGACGAACAGGTCGACCCCCTGGGCGAGCATCCGTGCCGTGCCCGGGTCGTTGCTGGTCTCCCCGGCAAGAAAGCGGGTGTTCTCCAGGACGGTGATCTCCCCGCCGACCTCAAAGGCCACTTCGTAGCGGCTCAGCTCGTCGAGGCGTGCCGCCACCGGACGCAGCGAGTAGGCAAGGTCGACGCCCTTGGGACGACCCAGATGGGAGCACACCCTCGCTTTTGCTCCCCTGTCCACCAGGGTCTCCAGGGTGGGCAGGGCGGCGCGGAGGCGGAAGTCGTCGGCCACTCGCCCGCGATCCAAGGGCACGTTTAGATCGGCGCGGACGAGGACGGCCACGCCGGCCACATCGACGTCGTCGAGGGTCAGATACCTGTTCAAAGACCATCCTCCTGGCTGATGAGGCTCTCCAGGACCCGCCCCAGTTTCAGCGGGTCGTGGACGGGCCAGTCTGCCTCAGGGTCGGCCACATCTGCAAAGACGACCCTCCACCCCAGTCGAGCCGCCTCCAGCGGGTCGACCGCCACCGGTTCGTGGCCGTCTGGGACCCTTAGCGGGCCCTGGTGCGCGATGACGATGCCCGGACCCCGCACCCCGACATGACGGTCGAGGGCTTCGAGATGTTCGATCCCGCTCATCCCCAACGTCTCCCCGTCCTGGGTGATCAGGTTGAGGACGAAGACCCGCTGCGCCAGCGAGGCCATCAACTCCGACGCCAGGACCCCCACCTTCAGAGCGGAGATGACCGACGTGTAGAGGCTCCCCGGTCCCAGCACCACCTGGTCGGCCTCGGCGACCGCCTTGAGGGCGTCGCTGCTCGCCTCGGCGTCGGGAGGTTCGATGGTGAGATCGGTGATGGTCCCCCGTGACCGTGCGATGGCCACCTGGCCTGTTACCTCGCCTCCGTCGACGACCGCCTTGAGGGTGACGGGACGGTCGGCGACAGGTATCACCCGGCCCAGGGTGCCCAGCATCCGCTCGGCGACGCCCACCGCGGTCCTGAAGTCTCCGTAGAGGTCGGTGAGGGCCGCCAGAATCAGATTCCCCAAGGAGTGCTCGGCCACATCGGCTCCCCGGAAGCGATGGGCGAACAGCTCCGACCACAACGACGGTTCCGGAGTCAAGGCGAGGAGGCAACGCCGTATGTCCCCCGGAGGGGGGATGCCCAAGGTGGTGAGCCGACCCGACGATCCCCCGTCGTCGGCGACACTGACCAGCGCCGCGATTCGGGAGGCGTAGGTCTGGATGGCCTCGAGGGCAGCCGCCTGGCCGTGGCCGCCGCCTACCGCAGCGACCACCGGGCCGTCGGGATCGAGCAGCAGCGGCTCGAGGACGGTCTCGACTTCCGGCTTCACTTCTCCAGATCTCTGTGGCTCACGGCCGCCCCCACATCGTGGGCCGACACTCGTTTCTGAAGCTCGGTGGCGATGGCCACCGACCGGTGGTGGCCTCCGGTGCAGCCGACCCCGATGGACAGGTACGACTTTCCCTCCGCCTGATAGCGGGGAATGAGGAACGCCAGCAGTTCGTCGACCCGATCCAGGAACTCCCTGGCACCCTCCGAGGACAGGACATAGTCGGCAACCCTCTTGTCGGTCCCGGGCAGTGGGCGCAGCTCAGGAATCCAGTGAGGGTTGGGAAGGAACCGGACGTCGAAGAGCAGGTCGACATCACGGGGGGTGCCGTGCTTGAACCCGAAGGAGCGGATGGCCACGTTCATCGGCCGGGGTGCCTGAGCGGCGCTGAACTGTTCGGTGAGACGGTCCCGAAGCTGGTGAATGTTGAGGTCGGAGGTGTCCACGATGACGTCGGCCATCTCCCGGAGACGGACCAGGAGTTTGCGTTCCGCGGCGATGGCATCGGCAATGATGTCCCCGCCGAGGGGGTGGGGTCTGCGATTCTCCTCGTAGCGGCGGAGAATCACTTCGTCGTCGGCGTCGAGGAAGACGATCCGGGTGATCACCCCCTCCCGGGCCATCTCCGTGATGGCAGCCTCCAGCTCTTCGATAGGGAGGCCCCCCCGAGAGTCGATCACCACCACCAGCCTCTTGTTGGCCTCGGGGATGTCGTGGGCCTGGACCACCTGGTCGAGGAGGGAAGGAGGAAGGTTGTCGATCACCACATAGCCGAGGTCCTCGAGGATCTTCGCCGCCGAGGACCTCCCGGCTCCGGACATGCCAGTCACGATGAGGACGTTGGGGGTGTCGTTCGAGACAGGATCCATCGCTTCTCCGTCAGGTGTGGAGTGCAGCGTACAGATCCTCAGCGACCTTCTCCGGCACCACTCGGGCTAGGTCCTCGACCGGGGCCTGGCGCATCCGCTTCAGGGATCCGAAGGCTTTGAGCAGGTCCCGTTTTCGTTTCGGGCCGATCCCCGGCACTTCGTCGAGGATCGAGTCGACCATCGACTTGGAGCGGAGGCGGCGGTGGTAGTCGACGGCGAAACGGTGGGCTTCGTCGCGCACCTGCTGGAGAAGGTAGAGGGCTTCGGCGTCGCGGGGTATCTGCAACGGTTCGAGGCGTCCCGGCAGGTAGACCTCCTCCATGCGTTTCGCCAGACCAACAACGGGGATGTCGATGCCCAGCTCGTCGAGGACCTTCACCGCACGGCCCAACTGGCCGGCTCCGCCATCCACCACCACCAGACCCGGCGGGTAGGCGAACTTGCGTTGCTCCGCCACCGGGCGGTCCCGTTCCCGGAGGTAGGCCTGGAAGCGGCGGCGGATCGTCTCCTCCATGGAGGCGAAATCGTCCTGGCCGGCCACGCCGCGGATCTTGAAACGCCGGTATTCATTACGCCGCGGCAGCCCGTCTTCGAGCACCACCATGGAGGCGACGGTGTTGGTTCCCTGGAGGGTGGAAACGTCGTAGGCCTCGATCCGAAGCGGCGGCTCGGGCAGCTCCAGCACCTCCTGAAGGGAACGCAGGGCCCGGGCTCGGGCGTTGTGGTCCCGGCGGCGGCTGATGCGGTGTCGGGCGAAGGCCTCGGCGGCGTTGGTGGAAGCGGTCTCCAGGAGCCGCCTCTTAGCGCCCCGTTGCGGCACCCTGAGGCTCACCCGGGAGCCCCGGAGCTGGCTCAGCCAGCGCTCCAGCAGCTCGACCTCGTCGGGTTCGATGGAGACCAGCACCTCCTTGGGTGGTGAGTCTTCTCCGTAGAGCTGTCGGAGGATTCTCCCCATCAGCTCCCCGTCGGACAGCTCCTCGACCCGGTCCACCACCGTGGCGCGATGACCCACCACTCGGCCCCGTCGGACGTTCAACACCTGGAAGGCAGCTTCGAGTTCGTCGCCGTGTAAGGCGACCAGGTCGAAGTCCTCGGGCCGGTCGGTGACCACCTCCTGGCGGAGCATCGCCCGCCGCACCGCGTCGAGGCGATCCCGGATCCTGGCGGCCCGTTCGAACTCGTGGTCGTCGGCGGCCTGCCACATCTTCTTCTCCAGCTCTTTGACGATCCCTTCGGTGTCGCCACGGAAGAAAGCTGCCAGGCCGTCGACCATCTCCTGGTAGGCCTCGGCGGTGACCTCGTCGATGCAGGGGCCGGAGCACTTCTCGATGTGAAACAGCAGACAGGGCCTCCCCTGGGCCCGCTGGCGGTCGAACATGGCGTTGGAGCAGGTGCGAACCGGGAAGGTGCGGAGAAGCTGGTCGAGGGTCTGGCGGATGGCATAGGCGTGGGCGTAGGGCCCGAAGTATTCGTTGTCTTTCCGCTTCCTCCCCCGCATGACCGCCGCTCGAGGCCAGGGGTGGCTACGGGTTATCACCAGGTAGGGGTAGGACTTGTCGTCGACCAGCTTGACGTTGAAACGGGGCCGGTGCTGTTTGATGAGCGAGTACTCCAGCATCAAGGCGGCCACCTCGGATTCGGTGATCACCCACTCCACCGACGCGGCAGCCTCCACCATGGCCTTGGTGCGGGGGTGAAGACCGGTCCCGAAATAGGAGGAGACCCGGCTGCGCAGGGATTTTGCCTTCCCCACGTAGATGACCCGCCCGTGGGCGTCGCGGAACAGGTAGGCGCCGGGCTGGTTCGGTATTTCGGAGGGTTTGGGGCGGGAGAGCATTCTCCCTTCAGGGTAGGAGCCGCCAGCGAACTCCCAACAGCCGAGGGATCCCCGCCTGGTCTTCGATCTCGTGGTGGGGCAACTCCACCATCCGCTCCAGGGACCACCCGGCTTCGGCGGCAACGGTAAGCAGTTCCGCCAGAGGGCGGTGGTGGAAGGTGATCGTGGTCTCCCCCGCAGAGACGGCAGTGACACCTTGAGAGAAGTAGTCGCCGGGCCGCCACAGGGTCTCCTCGGAGTCGCTGATCGGTGTCGATCCGGGGGCGGTCCAGACGGGATGGTTGGAGACGACGGCCATCACCCCGCCGGGGCGGGTCACCCGGGCCGCCTCGGCGAACAAGCCCTGGTGGTCGGCGACGTGCTCCACCACCAGCACCGCGTAGACGCCGTCGAAGGCCCGATCCCGGAAGGGCAGAGAACCCAGATCGGCCATGGTCGCGCCGGCATGGTCGGCGAGCAGGAAGCTCAGGTCGATGCCATGGACCCGGGCCCCGGTGGCAGCCACGCGTCGCATGACCCGGCCTTCCCCACAGCCCAGGTCCAGATACAGGTGGTCGCGCTCAGGGACGAGGAGGTCGAGGAGGAGGGGTGTGACCACCTCCTCATAGGCAGGGTCGCCGGCGATCTCGTCAAGCCACCACCCGGCGGCATCGGTCCAGGGCATGGTCCGGAGGCTAGGTCAGGAAATACCGAGGACTTCCCGGAACCAGGGCAGGGTCTTCTCCAGCCCTTCCCGCAGCGAGATCTGCGCCTTCCATCCCAGAAGCTCCTCGGCCTTGGTGGTGTCAGGTCGGCGCACCGTGGGGTCGTCCACGGGGCGGTCCAGGAACTCGATGCCGGGATGGTTGCCGACCACGTCCATGATCGTCTCGGCCAGTTCGAGGATGGTGACCTCTTCGGGGTTTCCGATGTTGACCGGCTCGGTGACATCGGAGAGGAGCAGGCGGAGGATGCCCTCCACTTCGTCGTCGACGTAGCACAGGGAGCGGGTCTGGCTACCGTCACCATGGACGGGCAGCGGCCGGTTCTCCAGGCCGGCCTTGAAAAAGGCCGGCACCGCACGGCCATCGTCGGCACGCATACGAGGGCCGTAGGTGTTGTGGGCCAATACCCCCGTTCCGGCCCAGAAGTTTTCGTAGCCGGGCACTGAGAAGTCGTAGACGAGGGTTGTCGGCTCGACTTCTTGGATCGAAGTGATCTTCGCCCAGACGATGTCCTGGGTGACTCTCGCGTTCAGCACCTGGGTGACTCCACGATGCCATTCGAGGGGACTCCACGGCGAGACATTCACCAGGGTCAGTCGCCAGAACGGATACTTCCGGTCCCCGGTCCGCTTGCGGAAGGTGGACTCGTACAGCCCGACTGAGGGGACGAGGCCGTAGCGGGCGAAGGCGACCACCAGGTCGTCCTTGAGAGCCTCGGAGGTTGTGGAGAACTCGTGTCGCTTGCCTTCGTCGAACTTCGCTCCGGAGTGGACCCCGTCGCCTTCCCGGTACCCCTCGAGGAACCACCCCAGCCGGGAGAGCGGCAGCCCCAGAATCCATCCTGGGATTCGTTTCTCGCCCGGTGCGAAACCGAGGACTTCGAGACACCAGACGAGCAACTTCGAGTGGACAAACATGCCGGCCGATCGCTGCTTGGACTTGGGGGATCGCACCACGTGGACACCGAGGTCTCTTTGGACAATCTTCTCGCAGCGGTCCAACACGTCCGTTCCGCTGGCGATGGCGAGGAACGTGTCGTGGTCGTCCACCCGGATGTGACCTTCGGCGACCAGCACACCCAGCATCCAGAGAAACTCGTTGGAGATCGGAATCAACGCCGGAAGCTCCGCCGACCGACCCGCCGTGTGTAGCCGCACCGTGGCGTCCTCGGGTATGGCGATACCCAGCGCTCTGACGACAGCGAGCGGCAGTTGAGAGCGCTCAGCCATGGCGCGGACCCGGGACCACACGGCCGACCTGAAAACCTTGCCTGCCGGCGGACGCTCTGATGCGACTATGTCGAAGATCTCCCTACGTTTTCGCCACGCGAGCCCGCCGAAGCTGGGATGACGAATGTCGAGCTGCCAGCGGTCGTTTCCTCTCTCTTGCCACTCCCGAGCCACATCGAAGGCCAGCCGGTCGCGTGTCGGGACGTCTATTCGACGAGCAACGGCTATGCGATCATCCTCGATCAGCTCCGATGTGGGTTTGGCTACCGGTGAGCCGTCGTCACCTTCGACGAAGAGGCTGTGGTCGGCGGTGACCCGCACGGAGCGGCCGTACCGAGTTGACACCTCGAAGCATCTCTTCGAGGTCGGGTGACCGATGAGCGCCACGGCGTCCCTGGGGCTTATCCTTCCCTGGGCATCGAACGCTGGAACCCTGTAACCCTCAAGCTCACTCGAAGGGTTGCCGAGGCGGTGGGCGAGCTCCTCGATGGTTTCCCGCCTGAGGGTCGTCCCGTCGTCGTAGAGGACCTGTTCATCGGCCAGGATCGAGTTGAAGATCCTCACGATCCGCACGTCGAGGCCGTGCTCCCGGTGGTAGGCAAGGGTAAGAGCCTCGGCGAACCGCTTCGCTTCGTCATAGACGCCTCGGGGACCGATGGGGTTGACGTTGCCCCAGTAGGACTCGGGTTGAGGGTTCACCTGAGGATCGCCGTAGACCTCCGAGGTCGAGGCCAAGAAGAAGGTAGCCCCCTTGTCCAACGCCAGGCCCAGGCCCTTATGGGTACCGAAGGCCCCTACCTTGAGGGTGTGGATCGGCCACTTGAGATAGTCGATGGGCGATGCCGGGGAGGCGAAGTTGAGGACGTAATCGACCTGGCCGGGAACATGGATGAAGTCGGTGACGTCGTAGTCGATGAGCCTGAACCGGCGGTCTCCCATCAGATGAGCGACATTGGAGGCGTGACCGGTGATCATGTTGTCGAGACAGGTCACCCTGGCTCCTGAATAGACGAGCCACGTGCATACGTGGGAGCCCAAGAACCCTGCTCCCCCCAGCACTACGGCATGTTTTCCCTCTAATTCCTGGAAGCCCCCGAAGGCGGAACGGCGCACGTCGAACAAAGCTTGACCCTCCAAATCGGTTTCACACTACATCGGCAGCTCGCCACACCCAATGAAGCTCCCGCCGCAGATCATATGGGAGACTGTCTCGGTGAGAGAGTCAGCCGTCCGGTGGGCGCTCGTAGGCGGAGCAGCCGCTGCCATTCTGCTCGCCGCTCAAGCCGCATCCGTTGGCGGAGCCACCGGGCTACTCCAGGTTGGTGAAGCCAGCAACCTTCGCCCTCTCATCGAGGCAGAACTCGGTGATCTGCCCCTTGCTCCCGGCCCCGGCCACGACGGCCAGATCTACTACGCCATCGGCCTGGACCTCGACGGCGACGAGGTGGGTCCCCTGCTCGACCATGCCGGATACCGCTACCGCCGGATCCTTTTCCCCTTGCTGGCCTCCGGCTTCGGCCTCCTGGAGGGAGAGGGTCTGCTGTGGGGAATGATCGTCCTCGTCGTCGCTTCCACAGCCGTCGCCACGGGTGTCGTGGCCGTTACTGCTCGACGAACGGGCCTATCCGAATGGATTGCTCTGAGCGTCGTGCTCAACCCGGGGATATGGCTATCCGTCCGCCTCTTGACCGCCGATGTGACGGCGATCGCCTTCATGACCTTGGGCCTCTATGCGTACAGCCGAAGCTCCTCGAACACTGGCCCCACATTCGCCCTCGCCGCCCTCACCAAGGACGTGTTCGTGTTGACGCCCCTGGGGTCAACCCTCGCTGACCCGAAACAGTGGCACCGAGTCGCTGTCACTCCCCTGGCCGTCTTGGGAGCCTGGTCCTTCTGGCTGACGCAATCCCTCGGTGAGGGCTTCACACCCCGCCAGAACCTGACCTGGCCTTTGAAGGGCATCGTCGACGCTTGGTCGAACTGGGTGCACCTCGGCGGTGAGGAGTGGTTTTACCTCGCCTTCACTATGGGCTCGGTTGCTGTCGGCCTCGTAGCTGGCCTCAGACGTGGCTGGCTCCGCTGGCCCCTTCTGCTGTGGACGGCACTCGCCCTGGTCTCGTCCAATTGGGTCTGGGACTTCGGCAACAACGCAGCGCGGGCCTTCGCCCCCATCATCGTGCTGGCGGTCCTGACGTCTGGTCAGCTCAGAGCCGGGGCAGGCTCGCCGGAGGGGTCCGCGGCCGCCGTCGGCTCGTAGTTGGGACCGAAGGCCCAGAGTACGGGGAGCATTCCCGCTGCCCGCCAGGCGTTCACTGGGTTGATGACGACGTCCGACCCAAGCGACAGCACCAGCGCCGCGGTGACTACCCAAGCCCCGTCCCTATTGAGTAGGCCGACTATCAGCGTGACGACGGCCAACACAGCGAGCAACGCTGCCGCCAGAGATGGAACCTCGAAGTAAGCCCTCAGAGGGAAATCCAGTCGACCACCATCAGGGATGAAACGATCCGCACCAAACCGCCACAGGCTGTACAGAGCCAGCATCATCGCGGCGGAGAAGCCCGCCAGCAGCGCCCTACGCCAACGGAGCAGGGCAATCAGATAACTGGGGCGCGTGACGCCCAAGATCGCTGCCGTCCACGTCGATCCGGCCACCAAGGTCAAGGCGAGCACCAGCGCTCCCATCGGTTCTGCGGTGTCACCGGCGAATCCCAAGTAGAGGGCGGGGTTGAGGATCAGGAACCACACTGAGGGACCCAGTCTTCGCCTGAGGTGAACGGCGACCGCCAAGTTGCCGCTGACTGCCAGGACACCGACGAGCGCCAAGGCTTGGGGCACCTTCTCCTCGTTGCCCAGCGTGACAGCCCACGCTGCCCAACCGTAGGCAGCGCGGGAGAACCGGTAGGCGGGTTCGCCAACAACGGCAGCCAAACGTTGCCCTGAAGGATCCGCCGCTATGAGGGCAAAGGCCTGTCCATCACCGAGTGCCCAAGCCGAAAACCATGGAGACGGGTCGCCAACGTCAATCCCTAGGCGGTCTTCGGCCAAAGCAACGTGACGGTCGGCCCAGGTCGGCACGTAAGCGGCTCGGGCATAGAAGGCCGTGGCCACGGTTATCAGCACAGCGAGAACGACCTCCGCACTGGGACGACGGGTCATAGGCCCAATTCTTATCGACAGCTCGGCGTGAGCCGTTGATTGTCACGCTCCCACGATCTCCCGCAGGAACTTCCCCGTATAGCTCTCCCCCACCTGAGCCACCTCCTCTGGTGTGCCCACGGCCACCACCCGTCCTCCGCCGTCGCCGCCTTCGGGGCCGAGGTCGATGATGTGGTCGACGCTCTTGATCACATCCAGGTTGTGTTCGATGACCACCACCGTGTTCCCGGAGTCCACCAGACGTTGCAGCACCTGAAGCAGCTTGCGGATGTCCTCGAAGTGCAATCCGGTGGTGGGCTCGTCGAGGATGTAGAAGGTTCTTCCCGTGGAGCGCCGTCCCAGCTCCGAGGCCAGCTTTATCCGCTGCGCCTCACCGCCGGACAGGGTGGTGGCCGGCTGGCCCAGTCGGATGTAGCCCAGACCCACGTCGTAGAGGGTCTGGAGGATGCGGACGATCTTGGGCTGGTTCTCGAAGAAGGCCAGGGCCTCCTCCACCGACATGGCCAGGACGTCGGAGATGTTGTGACCCTTCCACAGGATCTCCAGGGTCTCTCGGTTGTAACGCTTGCCCCGGCACACCTCGCAGGGGACGTAGACGTCGGGAAGGAAATGCATCTCGATTCGGATCGTCCCGTCGCCCTTGCAGGCCTCACAGCGCCCTCCAGGGATGTTGAAGGAGAACCTTCCCGGCTTGTATCCCCGAGCCTTGGCCTCGGGGACCTGGGCGAACAGGGCCCGGATATGGTCGAAGACCTTGGTGTAGGTCGCCGGGTTAGAGCGGGGTGTCCTCCCGATGGGCGACTGGTCGATGTCGATGACCTTGTCGATCCACTCCACCCCCTCCACCTTCTTGTGCCTTCCCGGGACCAGGCGGGCCCGGTTCACCCTCTGGGCCAGGGCCTTCCACATGATCTCCTCCACCAGGGTGGACTTCCCCGATCCGGAGACTCCGGTGACCGCGGTGAAGACGCCGAGGGGGAACTCCACGTCGATCCCCTGGAGGTTGTGTTCTGCCGCACCCACCACCCGGATCACCTGGCCGTTGCCGGTACGGCGCTTCGCAGGGACCTCGATGCGGCGACGGCCTGCCAGATAGTCGCCGGTGATCGAGTCGGCCTCGGCAACGATGTCGTCGAGGGTCCCCTGGGCGACGATGCCTCCGCCGTGCTCGCCGGCGCCGGGACCCAGGTCGACGATGTGGTCGGCGGTGCGGATGGTCTCCTCGTCATGTTCGACGACGATCAGCGTGTTGCCCAGGTCTCGGAGACGTAACAGGGTCTCGATGAGACGCTGGTTGTCCCGTTGGTGGAGGCCGATCGAAGGTTCGTCGAGGATGTAGAGGACTCCCACCAGGCCGGAGCCGATCTGGGTTGCGAGACGGATCCGCTGTGCTTCTCCCCCGGCCAGGGTGGCGGCGGATCGAGACAGGGTCAGGTAGTCGAGGCCCACATCGAGGAGGAAGCTCAACCGCGCTTTGATCTCCCGTAGTACCAGCTCGGCGATCCTGGCCTCCCGTTCGGTCAGCTCCAGGGAGTCGAAGAAGTGGTAGGCGTCGCGGAGGCTGAGGTCGGAGACCTCGGCGATGTTCCGTCCGGCGATGGTCACCGCAAGCGAGATCCGGTTGAGCCGGCCGCCATGGCAGGTGTCGCAGGGCACCTGGGCCATGTACTCCTGGTAGTACTCCCGGGCCCGATCCGACTCGGCCTGTTCGTGGCGGCGGTTGAGGAAGGGTATGGCGCCCTCGAAGGTGGCGTCCCAGCGCCGCCGGCGTCCGAACCGGTTCACGTAATCAACGGTGATCCGCTCATCTCCGGTCCCGTAGAGGATCTTCTCTCTCACATCCTCGGGAAGGTCCCTCCATGGGGTATCGAGGGAGAAACCCAGATGCTGGCCGAGGCCGGCCAGCAGCCGGTGGTAGTAGCGCATCCGGTTCGAGGACCACATGGGGATGGCCCCCTCGGCGAGGGAGAGGTCGGGGTCGGCGATGACCAGGTCGGGGTCCACCTGGTATCTGGTGCCGATACCGGAGCAGTCCGCACAGGCCCCGTAGGGGCTGTTGAAGGAGAAGTTGCGGGGCTGAAGCTCGTCGAAGCTGAGCCCACATTCAGAGCAGGCGAGATGCTGGGAGAAGGTGAGGGTGGGACCGTCAGAGATCTCGATGTGGGCCACCCCATCGGCCAGGTTGAGGGCCGTCTCCAACGACTGGGTGAGCCGCTGGGTCATCCCCTCCTTTCGGACCAGACGATCCACCACCACCTCGATGGTGTGCTGGAAGTAGCGGTCTAAGCGGATGTCCTCGGTGAGGTCCCTCACCTCGCCGTCGACCCGGGCCCGGGCGAAGCCCTGGCGGGCCAGATCCTTCAACAGCCCCTCGTACTCCCCTTTGCGGCCCTTCACCACCGGGGCCAGGATCTGGAATCGGGTGCCCTCCTCCAGCTCCAGGATGCGGTCGACGATCTGCTGGGGCGTCTGGCGGGCCACCGGCGTCCCATCGTTGGGGCAGTGGGGAACTCCGATCCTGGCGTAGAGGAGCCGCAGGTAGTCGTGGACCTCGGTGACCGTCCCCACCGTGGAGCGGGGGTTGCGGGAGGCGGTCTTCTGGTCGATGGAGATCGCCGGCGAGAGTCCTTCGATGAAATCCACGTCGGGCTTGTCCATCTGGCCGAGGAACTGCCGTGCGTAGGCGCTGAGCGATTCCACATACCGCCTTTGCCCTTCGGCGTAGATGGTGTCGAAGGCCAGCGACGACTTACCGGAGCCGGAGAGCCCGGTAAAGACGATGAGCTTGCCCCGGGGCAGCTCCACCGTGAGGTTCTTCAGGTTGTGCTCGCGGGCTCCCCGGATGAGGATGGAATCGCTGGACATGCCCTGCCTGGTTGCGGAGTTACGAGAGTGTAACCCTACCTTGCTGGGAACACGTGTTCGACACAACGGTGGCCCTCCTCAGTCGGAGAACGCACCTACTTCGCGGCACTTCTCAAGGTTGATCGAGAACCCGGTGGGACGCTGCTGCTTCAGACCCCAGCTCTTCCGGCTGCTGCACACTCAAGGATCCAACCGCAAGGAGGGTAGCCACGATCAACCAAT
>JBHHWH010000065.1:0-14231 GCA_046756405.1 Acidimicrobiia bacterium
CGAGAGCACCTCTGGGTGCGTTCTCAGGGGCCGGCGCCTTCGGTTTCTCCGACTCGTCTGGCTTTTCCAGCTCCGTGGTCACCGTCTCCGCGGTCACCGTCTCCGCGGTCACCGCAGTGACCTTCGCCGCCGCCGCGGCCGGAGGTGACGTGACCGTGGGATAGGGAAGCGCCGCGCTGGCTGCCTCGGGCGCAGCCGTGGCCACCGGTGTGCAGGCCGACGCCAGTAGCACGACGGCGAGGAGCGGAGAGAAGCGACTCATTCGAGGGTCTTAGTTCCAGAGAGGCTGTTTAGCCTCCAGCTTCGTGGAACTGATCTATGTGACAAAGGCTCTCCCTGAAGAGATCCTCGATCCGTTGCGTCGCGCCTACCAGGTGAAGGTCTGGCGGGGTGAGGGGCCGGTGCCCCGGGAGATTCTGGTGGAGGCCGTTGCGGAAGCGGTGGGCCTGTTGTGCATGCTCACCGACACCATCGACGCGGCCCTCCTCGATGCCGCGCCGCATCTGAGGGTCGTTTCGCAAATGGCCGTGGGAGTGGACAACATCGACGTGGAAGGGTGTGCCCGGCGCAGGATCGCCGTGGGCCACACCCCGGGGGTGTTAACCGAGACCGTGGCCGACACCGCCTTCGCCCTACTCGCCGCCATCGTGCGCCGGCTCCCCGAAGGGGAGCGGGCCGTCCGCGAGGGAAGGTGGGGTCCCTGGGAGCCCTTCTGGATGACCGGCGGGGACCTCCACGGGTCGGTGCTGGGCGTCGTGGGCATGGGACGGATCGGCCGCGCCGTGGCCCGCCGCGCCGCGGGGTTCGACATGGAGGTGATCTACACCTCACGACATCCAAAGGACGGTGTAGACGCCGAGTACCTGCCCCTACCCGAGTTGTTGGGGCGGGTAGACCATGCGGTCCTGACCGCAGCCCTGACCTCCGAAACGCGGGGGATGATCGGTGAGGCCGAGCTGAGGGCCCTCGGTCCCGACTCCTACCTGGTGAACGTCGCCCGGGGACCGCTGGTGGTCACCGAGGCGCTGGTGACCGCCCTGAGAGAGGAGTGGATCGCCGGGGCCGCCCTCGACGTCACCGACCCCGAGCCTCTGCCTCCCGACCATCCCCTGCTGGGCTCTCCCAACTGCCTGGTGGTGCCCCACATTGGCAGCGCCTCGGTGCGAACCCGGAGGGCTATGGCCACCATGGCAGTGGAGAACCTCCTCGCCGGGCTGGCAGGCCGGGAGATGCCTGCCCGATACGCAGCGGCAGGAAGGGAATAGGGACCTATTACCCTTCCGTCACCCGCACATCCGAGGGAGTATTCGACCATGTTCGAGTTGCCGGCGGCGCGTTCGGTGGAGCGCAACCCCAGCCAGGAGTGGCTGCGGGAGCGCGCCCTCGCCGTCATGCCAAGGATCACCGTCACCGAGTTCGGCAATCTCAACTACTCCGCCGGGGTGACCGCCCGGCTGAAGAATTCCACCTTCTTCGTCGCCGACCGCGAGATACACCAGAACCGCATCTCCTCGGCCGAGGCCACCGAATGGGCAGCCCTCCAGGACCGCTACATCGCCGACCAGGACATGATCCTGCTGGAGGGCTACATCGGTCCGGATCCGGAGCTCCGTACCGGGGCCAGGCTGTATATCGAGGCGATCCAGCCGAACATCGTCGGGATGCAGGATCAGCTCTACTTCCCCGTCGACGGGGACTGGTCCCCTGAATTCACGGTGATCTACACCCCCGGGCTTCGAGTTCCGGGCAAGCCCGACGACCGGCTGATCATCGTCGATCTGGATAACTGGGTGACTCGAGTGTTCGGCTCCGACTACTTCGGGGAGTCGAAGATGGGGGGCCTGCGGATGTGGAACCGGCTGGTCTACGACCATGGCGGGCTGGCCCTCCATGCCGGGTTGAAGACCTTCCCTGCCGAGGCCGCCCGCAGCGGGTCCGAGGAGTCGATGCTGATTATCGGGCTCTCCGGCACGGGCAAGACCACCACCACCTTTCGCCGCCAGCTTGGATCCCTGCCCGTCCAGGACGACTTCGTAGCCCTGATGCCGGGAGGGACGATCTACACCACCGAGGCGGGCTGTTTCGCCAAGACCTACGGCCTCGACCCTGACGACGAACCCACCATCTACCACGGGGCTACCCGCCCCGACGCCTGGCTGGAGAACGTGGCCGTGGACGAGAACGGGAAGGTGGACTTCTTCGACACTTCCCACACTGCCAACGGCCGCTGCACCTTCCCCCTTAGCCGTATCCGCCATCGTGACCCCCTGGGAGTGCCTCCGGCCCGATATCTGCTGATCCTGAACCGGTCCGACCATGTGATCCCGGCGGTGGCCCGGCTGAACCCGCAGCAGATTCCCGCTTACTTCATGCTGGGGGAGACCAAGGGCACGTCTGCCGGTGGTGCGGCCGAGGCGGGGAAGAGTCTTCGGGTTCCGGGCACCAACCCCTTCTTCTTCGACGATGACGCTCTTCAGGGCAACCGGCTAGGGGGGGGGCTGCACACTGGGGGGTATCGGTCGGCCTCGGTGCACAATCCGGGGGGGTGGGGGGGTGTGGGGGACGGTTCGAAGAAGGTGACCATCTCGGTCTCTTCGGCCATCGTGCAGGGGATCGTAGAGGGGACCATCGAATGGGAGGCTGACGGAGACTTCGGCTACGACGTGGCGGCCTCGGTTCCCGGGGTTGACGACATCGAGCTGCTCCAGCCTCGGCGGTTGTATGAGCGGCAGGGGAGGGCCGAGGAGTATGAGTCGATCGTGGCCCGGCTCAAAAAGGAGCGGGTGGAGTATTTGAACGGTTTCGCCGGCCTGGACCCGACGATCCGGGAGGGCCTGGGGGGCTAAGGGTTCGGGATCACCACCAGCAGGCAGCCGCTGGCGAGCCTGATGTCGGCCACGGGCGCCTCCATGACGTTGGACACTCCTCGGCTAGAGCCAACGGCCAGCCGCTCACCCTCCAGGTTCCAGCGCAGGCCCCGGGTATGTATCCCTTCAGCATCTCCCCCGACGGGAAGCAGGGTCACCGTGGCTCCAACGTCGCCGTGGAGGACACGCCGTCGCCACACCACGTGGGCCCGGCCCCGTTCGGTGATCCAGTCCAGTTCGTCGAAGCCGCGCCATCTCGGAGAGCAAAGCAGGGCCGCGGTGGCTAGCTCATGGTCGAGGCGCCCACCGGAGCCGCCCACCACGACTACACGGTCTGGCCTGTCCCGGGCAACAAGCTCCAAGGCCAGCTCCAGATCGGTGGCGTCCTTGTCCCGGGGATGGCGCTCCACGACGATGCGGTGGGGGAGTTCGGTGGTGCTGATCGAGTCCAGATCACCTACTACCACGTCCACCACGACCCCAAGCCTGGTGGCGCTGTCGTAGCCGCCGTCCGCGGCTACCACCAGATCGGCCTGGGGCAGGTCTTCGATCACCTCGAGACCGGGAGAGTCGCCCCCGGCGAAGATGAGCACGGTGTCCATAATCACAAAATCGTCTTACGCGCTACTTCGCGCGTAAGAACTAAAGCTCAAGTAGAAGTTGAGGGTTTGTGTCACCGGGGATCCACCTTCACTTCCAGGGTCTTTGCTGCCCGGCGGAGGGCGGCTTCGACATCCTCCGGAGTCTCACCCCGGGCGAAGACGAAGCCAAGGTAGCGGTCCCCCTCGGGGGGCGGGGCGATCCTGGTCCCCGGGGGGAAGGTGAGATCGATCCCGGTGACGCCCTCGATCTCCCGAGTTTCGGCTACCCCTTCCACGCCTGCGAGGGTGCCGCTGTAGGGAATGGGGATCATCAGCACTCCGCTGGCCGTGGGCTGGCGGCGGAGGCGGGGTCGTTCCGGTCCCAGGGCATTGCTGAGGATAAGAGACTCCAGCGTTGTTCCCATGAGGCCGAAGGAAAGGCTGCGGGAGCAGAGGCCGCCTATGGACCGGGCGGCGACCTCGATGACCACTACTCGCTCTCCCTCCACCTTCAGCTCTATATGCACCGGACCGTGGACCAGTCCCAGTCCCCGGACCGCCGCGCCGGCTACGCGGACGCACTCGGTCTGGACGTCCTCGGGGAGCCGGCTGGGGGTGATCAGGATGGTCTCGGGGAAGTAGGGGCCCTCGGGGGTGTCCGGCTTGTCGAAGAGCGCCAGCACGGTCAGTTCACCGTCGTGGACCAGGCCCTCCACTGCCACCTCGGGCCCCGGGGTGTAGGCCTCGACGATGAGCGACGCCTCCTCCGAGTCGACGATCTCTCTGATCCGATGCACGGCTGCTGTCACCGACGCTGCATCATCGGCTCGTATCACCCCCTGGGATGCCGCCCTGTCCAGGGGCTTGACCACCACCGGGTAGCCGACCGCCGCTGCAACCTCGGCCGGGTCGTCGTCGGACTCCAGGGCGGCGAAGGTGGGTTGGGGAACCTCGGTGGCGGCGAGGCGTCGACGGAGTTCCAGCTTGTTTCTGGTGGCCTTGGTGGCCTCAGGCGGATTGGCGGAGAGGCCCAGCTTTGTCCCTGCCAGGGCGGCCACCACCACTCCGGCGTCGTCGGCGGCCACTACTGCGTCGATTCCTACCCGGTCGGCCAGATCTAGGACGGTTTCGACGGCGGTCTCGGGTTCGGAACAGTCCAAATGGAGGTAGCGGTCGCCCATGTCGAAGGGGGGCGGCCGGTCCGAGGCGACCACCAGTTCGACCCCGAGGGCCTCGGCGGCGGCGACGAAGTCGGCGGCCCGGTAGGTGGTGCTGGGAAGCAGAACTAGGGCTCTGGGCATGGGATATGTCTTGCTGACCGGTTACCATCCTGCCAGATGTCCGATAACACCGTTCTTTCGATCACCCCCGAAGCGCTGGACATGATCATCCAGCTCCGCGACCAGGAGCCCGGGGACGAAGAGTACGCCCTCTCCATCGAGGTCACCGGATTTCGTGGTGCCCAGTTCACCTACGACCTCGCCTTTGTGCTCCTCGGCGGTAAGGGCGACGGGTGGGTTGAGGAGCGCCACGGAGAGCTAGCCGTCATCTTCCCCGAATCGGACATCCCCAAGCTGGAGGGTTCCACCCTGGAACTGACCGATCAGGGCCTGGCGATGAACAACCCCAACAGCCCGTCGCCGCCGCCCATGGAGGCGCCCAAGGGAGACCTGACCGGCCCGCTGGCCGACCGGATCGCCGAGGTGATCGACAAACAGATCAACCCTGCCGTTGCCGCCCACGGTGGCGGTACCGAGTTGGTGTCCGTGGACGGCACCATCGCCTATCTCCGTCTCTTCGGAGGGTGTCAGGGATGTGGCCTGGCCCAGGTCACCCTTAAACAGGGCATCGAGAAGATCCTCCTCGAAGCCATCCCGGAACTGACTGAGGTGGTCGACGTAACCGATCACGCCTCGGGCACCGACCCCTACTACCAGAGCCAGAAGAAGTAGCTCTTGGGCGGGCCCTCGGTGAGTGGGCCCACACCTCGCCAGGTGCTCTACGCGTTGGTGGCCGCTGGGCTTCTCGTCGTGGTTGCCATCCTTGTTGCGGGAGCAGGGATGGTGGGTGTGGTGCCCGGATGGTGGACCGCCGTTATGGGGATCCTGGTCGTCACCTCGGGGGTGTGGACCGCCCTGCGGTGGAGACAAACCGGTCAGGTGCTGGCCCTGTCGATCGGACTGTTCGTCTTGTGGCTGGTGGGAACTCTGCTCGTCTCCCGCTAACCCTCCCAGACGGGCGCGTCACCGAAGAAGCCCTGCCAGGCGAACCAGAACTCGTTGCGGTGAGGAAGGATCTCGAGCTGGGCCCCTGCCAGCTCCCCGGAGGTCGCCCTACCCAGGATGTTCCAGGTGGAGCCGGTCTCCAGGTCGGTGAATTCGGTGTCATCAAGGGCCTCGAAGGTTAGGCGTCGTCCGTTGACCACCGGGTTGTAGGCCACGGCAGTACCAACCGCCGCCGCCTCGGCGATGTTGCCCGCGTCGAGGGCGTCGGCGGTATCAGCCGCTCCCCAGAAGATCACCACCGGCTGGTCCCCGATCTGGTCGTTGGCCACCCGGGACTCGGCGAGAAGCGAGAAGGGATAGGCCTTCTGTCCGGCATCGGTGAGGACTCCCACGACACGCTCCAGGGCCGGGTAGCGGTTGTCGATCTCCCCCTGGTAGAAGCTGTAGGGGCCAGAGCGCGAGGAGTAGTACTCATAGGGGTTGGTGCCGTATACGGATCCCAGACCCTGGTCAGGACCCAACACCTGGCCCTGGGGATACTCGGCCTTGAAGTCCGCCCAACGGATGATCGCCGTGGGTATCTGCGTCAGGCGTTCACCTGCCAGCTCTCCCACGATGGCCTCCCCGGTGATCTGCTGCCACAGACTCTCGGTGGCGTTGTCCCACATCACCAGATCGGACTTGCGCAGCAGCCCGGAGACGCCGAAGCGGAGGATGACGCCGTCCAAGCGGCGGTCGAAGGCCAGGGCGGTGTTGCACAGGGGGCAGTAGGTGACCGCCACGGGGACTCCTCCAATCTCATCGTTGACGATCTCGTGGCGGATCATCACCGAGAGGGGATAGAAGCGGGCGTCACCGTCTACTTCGACGAAGGCGCCGGGCTCACGGTCGGCAACCCAGGTGCTCTGTTCGGCGACCTCGAAGACCGGATCGTCGATGGGGGGGATGAGGTCGCGAGGATCGGAGGCAGGTATTCCCACCAGAAGTTCGTTGAGGTCGACGGTGGCCTTGGTGAAGTCGGTGTTCCAGCGTTCCGCCATGGGCTGAAGCTGGCGAGGAATGTCCTGGTCGGTGAGGTCGATCGTAGTGGTGGGGGCGTTGGGGAGGGTTGTCCCACCGCGACCGGCTGCAGGCAGCGTCTGGTCCGTTGTGGAGGAGCTAGGACTCGAAACGGTGGCGCCTGCGCAGGCGGCGAGGGCGACGGCGAGGAGCGCGAATAGGGCAGTGCCGCGGTTCACGCCCAGTGTTAACGGTGCCTGAGTCGTTGTCGATTCCCAGCTTTTGCGACTTCAATTGTCGCCAGGGCGTCCGTCCCTGGTGATGCGATCCACGTAGAGAGTCTGACTGGAGTTGCCTAGCCATCCCGTCGGGTCGCTCAAGGTGCCCACGGAGATGGCCCTACCGGTATCCGTGTAGCGGGAGCGAGCCTCCAGAGCTACCCACTCCGAGAGCGGCTGTCGTGCTAGATGGACGGTGAGGTCGGTGTTCATGAAAACCCAATGGGCAACATCGAGTTGGGGGGAGAGCCCGTTCCCAAAGTCGGCGGCGGCCACGGCCCGTTGGGCAGGAGTGGGCTCCTCGCCCGCCACCAACGGCACCTTCAATCGGACCCAGATCGCGGCCGGCCCAGGCTCGGCGAACTTGCCGTAGATTTCCCTCAGCTCCACCGCTTCCTGGTAGAACAGCGGCTTGTCCCGTCTCCCCGCTCCCCAGGGGTCGTCGACTACGGCGGGACACTCTTCAGGAGGCGCCAGGGTGGTCGATCCGGGCCTGGCACTGTCGGGGAGGTCCAGATGGGTTGCCCTCAGCCGCTGTACCCAGCCAACGGTGACCACCGTCCCTCCTGGATCGATGACCCTGGCTTCCACGATCTGGATCCGCTTTCCCTCCCGAACGACTTCCGTCTCTATACGCAGCGGTGCCAGAGGTACTACCCGTAGCAACTCAACGGTGACCCGGGCCACTTCCATGGGTGCCAGGGTGGGGAGCTTTTCGACGTGGCCAACGACCAAGGATGCGATGGCACCGCCGTGCTGGCCCTCGTCGTGCCAGCCGGCGTTGGCTATCGGCGTGGACTCATAGACTCTGGGGTCGTCGGTGGGGAGGTAGACCGCCTCGTACTCCTGGGACATCGGGGCGGGAAGATAGCGGAAGCCCGAGCGGCCTCAGGCACCGGTGAGGCCAAAAAGGCCGGCGACCGCGATGATCGCGACCGTCGCTGCGATCGTGCCGCCTACCCACGAGGCGGTGACTCGCAGGCGCCAGGTCGTCGATTCGCTCGTCCGGTAACGCACAGTGAGGAAAGTCGCCACCAGCGCCGTATACAGGAGGATGGCGAGGACACCGAAGATGTTGCGACTTACCACCCCCAGCAGGAACGGCGAGACTGCCGCCGGGATGATTGCCCACACCAGATTGCGACGGGTGAGGTTCCCGATGTCGGTTCGGCTGTCGTCGCGGGCTGTTGCCGTTGCTGTCCAGCTCGCCACCAGTCCGGCGATGACAGACGTGGCCAGCGTGGCCGTGGGGTAGGCGACCGGCTCGGCCACTATCAGGGCGAGGGCGAACCAGAAGAGGCTGAAGGGAGCGGCGACAACAAGAGCGACGGGGAAGACAACGAAGAGGTTGAAGGATCGGTTTATCCCAGCCTCCGGTGTCTCACAATTCCAGAATTAGCGGAACCCTGGACTCGTTCCGTGGCTGGTTTAGCATCATCCCCAGTGACGACTGAGGTATCTACCTCCGAAGCCTCCACCCCTCAGCCAGCGGTCCGTATTGGAGCCTCGCTGGTGATCGCCTCTGCCCTGGGGTCGACGCTGGGCATAGTGATCGCCCAGTTCCTCGACGACCTGGGCGATGGGGTCCTTGCTGAGATCCTCGGCGGGGACGCGGTGCTGTTCAACAATCGTGTCGAGTTTTCGGGAGCCAGCGACCTGGCCTATGCCGGTGGGTTCCTGCTCACTCTTCTGGTAGGGCTCTTCTACCTCTTCGGGTATCCCACCCAACGGGGCTACGGAGTCTCCCGCCTCACCTCGCTTTGGGTGATGCTGCACGTGCTCCGCCAGGCCCTCACCCAGGCGATGTTGATCCCCCTGGACCCGAACGCCCAGCTCTCCAGGGCCTATGCGACCTTCGACCTCGACCCCGGCCTGGACCTGGTGATCGGGGTTGCCGGCGGACTGGGCCTCCTCCTCATCGGCCTCGCCTCCGCCTCGGCCTTCCTTGCTTTCGCCCCCCACCGCCGTGTGGTTCGGACTCGCTCGCGAAGGTTCAGGTTCGTGCTTTGGCTGGCAGTAGTTCCCGCGGCCGCCTCGGTGTTTCTGTCGATTCCCTTCTTTCTCCCTGATCTCCAAGGACTTGTCATACCTGTGCTGCCGTTTACTGCTCTGCTGTTCCTGCTCACCCTGGTGGCCGCCCCCGGGACCACCACTGCATACGGTCCGGAAGACGAACGTGATACCCCCTGGCCGGTGGGGCTCTTCCTGGTCCTCGTCGTGATCGCCGTTTTCCACCTGGCGGTGCTGGCGGGGGGCGTGTCGGTCAGTCCGTTCCAGTGGGGGTAGACACCTTCGCCGCCGTGGTGATCACCGTCAGTGACGGCGTCGCCGCGGGCGTACGCGAGGACCTCTCCGGCGAGGCCTTGGAACGGCTTCTCGAGGACAAGGGCTTCGTAGTGGAGCGTGCTCTGGTCCCCGACGAGAGACCGGAGATCGAGGCTGCTATCAGCGCCGCGGCGAAGCGGGCACGGCTGGTGGTGACCACCGGAGGTACTGGATTTGGTCCCCGGGACGTCACCCCTGAGGCCACCGCCGCCGTGTTGGAGCGGGAAGCTCCTGGACTGGTTCAACTGATGGTCGCCAAAGGCCTCGAGTCCACTCCCATGGCTGCTCTCACCAGGGCGCGGGCCGGTGCCATCGGCTCCTGCTTGGTGGTGAATCTTCCCGGTTCGCCCCGGGGGGCCACCGAGAGCCTGGAGGCGATCGTGGGCGTGATCCCCCATGCCCTGAAGCTCCTGGCCGGGGACACCTCTCACCACTGAGACCGGGGAGCGGGAAGGCGCTACCGTAGAGCGCCGATTTCACGCCGAGGAGGAGCATGAAGATCTCGCAGGAATTTGTGGTGTCGCGGCCGCCTGACGTGGTGTGGAACTTCTTTCAGGATGTTCCCGCGGTGGCGCAGTGCTTGCCGGGGGCCGAGCTGCTGGCCCGGTCCGATGACGGCTCCTACGAAGGGAGGCTTTCGGTCAAGCTGGGGCCAATGACGGCCACCTTCGAGGGCAAGGCCACGGTGACCCCTGACCAAGCCAATCGCTCGGCTCTGATCGAAGGCAAGGGCGTTGACAAAAAGGGTGGCTCACGAGGACAGGTCAAGGTCGTCTACACCATCGTCGAGGACGGCGATGGGGCGAAGGTGAGTATCGATGCCGACGTCTCTCTGTCGGGTCCCGCTGCCCAGTTCGGCCGCACCGGGCTCATCAACGAGATGTCGCGACGCTTGATCGGCGAGTTCGTTTCCTGTCTGGAGAGCAAGCTGGAGGCTGGAACCGCCGAGGAGGCCAAAGCCATCCAAGCCGCGGAGGTCCGGGGCCTCTCCCTGTTCTTCGCCTCCCTCTGGGCATGGATCAAGCGACTGTTCTCCCCGAAAGCATGAGGGGACGGGCCTGGGTATGGCTCGCTCTGGTGGCTTTTGTGGTGGCTGCCTGCGCTTCCGGGGCCTCTGAGAGTTCCGTCGTCGAAGGGGAGGCTGTGACGGTGAATATGTTCGATAATCGGTTCGAATACAGCGAGATCCGCGTTCCGGTGGGTGGGAGTGTCACCTTTGTGGGAGCAGGGCGCGCTCCCCACAACGCCGTCGCCGCCGACGATGCCTGGTCGACGGAGTCGGTCTTCGGGAGCTTGGAGCAGTACAACGGCGATTCAGCAACCCTCACCTTTGACCAGCCGGGGGAATATCTCTTCTTCTGCACTTTCCACGGCAATGCTCAGGGTCAGGGCATGGCAGCCAGACTGATCGTTGAGGGGTGAGATGAGACGAGCGCTCTGGTTGATAGTGGCGGGTGCTGGGCTTCTTCTTGCCGCCTGTGCCGGGCCTCCCCAAGGAGAGCCGTCCCCCGCTGCCGTCGGGAACCCCGCCACCGAGTCACCGTCGGAGTGGACAGGGGCCACCCGGCTCGTGCCGGGGGAGTACCCGACGATCCAGGCGGCGGTGGATGCCGCCGATCCCGGTGACCTGATCCTCATCGATCGGGGCGTTTACCGGGAAGAAGTGACCGTCATCACCCCGGGTCTGACCCTTCGCGGGGTGGATAGGAACGAGGTGATCATCGACGGCGAAGGCGTGCGACCTAACGGGGTTAAAGTGCTGTTCGCCGACGGGGTGGCGATCGAGAATATGACCGCTCGCAACGCCATCGGTAACGGCTTCTTCTGGACTGGCGTTCGTGGCTACCGGGGGTCTTATCTGACCGCGATCAACAACGCCGTCTACGGGATCTACGCCTTCGACTCCTCCGACGGCCTCTTTGAGAACTCCTACGCCTCGGGCTCTCCCGACGCCGGTTTCTACATCGGACAGTGCAACCCCTGTCAGGCGGTGATCACAGACTCCATCGCCGAGTGGAACGGCCTCGGCTATTCGGGCACCAACGCCTCGGGTGACCTGTACCTGGTCGACTCCACCTGGCGCTACAACGTGGCGGGGATCGTCCCCAACACCCTCGACGGGGAACTGCTGCCTCCCTTCAGGGAGGTGACCATCGTCGGCAACCTGATCCACGACAACGGCAACATCGACGCCCCTGCCCTCTCGTTCGAGTGGGCCGCTCAGGGCAATGGAATCATCCTCGCCGGTGGTGAGGATTCCTATGTCGCCCGGAACCGGATCTTCAACCATGCCCTCGCCGGTATTGCCATCACCCCGATGCTGGACGCCAACTTCTACATGTCTCGGGGTCATGTGGTCGAGGAGAACGTCGTCGAGGGCTCCGGTCTGGCTGACATCGTGCTCAGCGGTCCCGCCGACTCAGGCAACTGCTTTCGGAACAACCAGAGCTCCTCCACGCTTCCCGCCGGTCTGGAGCTGACCCAGCCTTGTGCCGGCCTCCGCTTCCCCGTGCTGTTCGAAGTCGGCTCCACCACTCACCAGCTGGGGAGACTCTTTGAGAGCGGAGTGGGTTGGCAGCCCAAAATCGACCTGGCCACCCTTCCCGTGCCCGGTCCCCAGCCGCAGATGCCCGGGGGGCCTGACGCTCCTGCTCGCCCAGCGGTGAACGTCTTCGCCGCATCCAAGCCCGACATAGATGAGATCTCAGTGCCCCCGATGCCGGCGGGCCTAGAAGTCACCCAGACGAAAGGAATCAACATCATGGGAGTCACCTTTGGATCCGCCGCCGGAGTCTTCTTCGGCCTCTACGCCTACGTCCTGCCCCTAGTGCTCTACACCGCCTGGGTGGTGCTGGCCCTTTGGGATATCGCCCGTCGTGACGACCTGTCCAAGGGTGCCGGCACAGGATGGCTGGCCGCCATCCTGGTGGTGCCCTTCCTCGGGGTGGTGGCCTACTACATCTGGGGGAAGTCGACCATCCCCGTCTGGCAACGCTGGGTGTTCATGGCCGGAGGCATGGTGGTTTACCTGCTCTTCTTGGCCTTGGGGATGGTCGTGGGCGGGATCGTCTGAGAACGTGGCCGAAGGCGTATCGCGACGAGATCTTCTGAAGAAGGCGGGTCTCGGCGGAGCTGCCCTGCTGGGAGGCTCCCTGCTGGGCACTGCAGCGAGCCGGGCTGGCGCGTCTACGGATGGCTACGACCCGAACCCGGGCCTCCCAGGTGTCTCTCAGATCCACACCGACGGAGCTCCGGTCCTCTATGGGGAGATCTACGAGCCGCCCGCCGGCATCGCTCCTGATGCGCTCAACGCCCACACCTTTCCTCCTCCACCTGACCGCGGCCCGGCGGGCACCGTGCGGGAGATCGAGGTCATAGTCGAGGAGAAACTGATCGAGGTCGGCGCCGACGTCTACTTCGAGGCGTGGACCTACAACGGCACCGTCCCCGCACCCATCCTTCGGGCCACGGAAGGAGACACCCTGCGTATCCGCTTCGAGAACCGTACCGGCCACCCCCACAACCTCCACTTCCACGGTGCCCACAGTCCCCTCTACGACGGGTGGGAGCCGGTGCCGCCTGGAGGGGAGACGGTCTATGAGATCGAAGCCGGGCCCGCTGGGGTCCACCCGTACCACTGCCACACCGCCCCCCTTGCCGAGCATGTTGCCAGGGGCCTCTACGGGATGCTGATCGTGGACCCACCAGGAGGACGCCCCGAGGCCCAGGAGGTCGCACTCCTGCTGTCGGGCTTCTCCACCGCGGCGATAGGCCGCAACGGGATCGTGGCCTGGAACGGAATCGCCGGCTTCTACCACCAGGCGCCGATTCAGGTGGTGGTGGGCGAACCGGTAAGGGCCTACGTGGTGAACATGGTTGAGTACGAGCCGTTGGGATCGTTTCACCTCCACGCCCAGACCTTCGACGTCTACCCAGCGGGCATGGGGGATCAGCCAGTCTTTCGCGACGACACCATCGCCCTCGGCATCTGGCCATGATCGAGTTCACCCTCCCTGAGCGGGGACGCTACATGTTCCACCCCCACCAGCACTGGCTGGCGGAGCGGGGGTCGATGGGCTGGTTCGCGGCGGTCTAGCCGGTCCGTCAGGAGGTCTCGATCTCGAAGGCGACGGGTACTGCTCGCTGAACGGCGTCGGGAACCGGTGAGTGCTGGAGAGCCCAGTCGACAATCTCCCGGAGTCGTTCTTGTGGAACCCCTCCAGCAGCGATCCTGATCCGAATCCGCACGCCCAACGGGCCTGGGGGCACCGATTCGTCCATCCCCAACAGGCCTCGATCGTCGGACTCCGAATCGACCACCACCTCCAGGTCAGAGAGTTCGACCCCCTCCTGGGCGGCGCGCATGGCGATCACGGTGGTGTCACAACTGGCGATCGCCGCCCGCATCAGCCAGCCTGGAGTGGGGGCGGTGCCTGCGCCTCCCACACTCGGCGGCATGTCGGAGACCAAGGACTCACCGCGCGATCCCCGAACCTGAACCTTGAGGCCCTCGACTACCACTGCTGACACCGAGCCGTCGCTCCCGCGGGACTTCTCCGGGTGGGTGGAGAGGTACTCGATTGCGCGACTGATCGACTCTCGAATCTGTGTAACCGTCATTCATCCTCCTCGTGACATGCTCCACCGCGGCGACGTCGACCGGAGCCGCCTTGGAACACCTCGGAACATACCCGTGCAGGGGTTGGAAGCGTGTTTGGGGCCGAGAACGGGGAAGCAGGAATCACCGCCTAGTCGGGGGGTCCTCGGTTTGGGGGCCGGAATCTGATCCTGCCGTGTTCAGGATGCCGGTAGGGGGTGAAGCCTTTGTGGTGGACGACGATTTGATGGTGGAACCAGCACAAAGCTATGAGGTTTTCCGGGTCGGTGGGCCCGCCGTGAGTCCAATGCTGTATGTGATGGATTTGGAGCCGGTATCGGCTCTGACATCCGTCGGCA
>JBHHWH010000066.1:0-13946 GCA_046756405.1 Acidimicrobiia bacterium
GAGCTCGATGTCGTCTTCAACCACGAGGACTCTCATCACCAAGTTCCTCTATGACATTGGTCTCAGCCCCGTCGAAGAGCCCTTTGAGCGCCTTTTCACCCAGGGGATGATCACCCTGGGCGGGGCGAAGATGTCCAAGTCGAAGGGGAATGTTGTCGACCCTCTCGACCTCTTCGAGTCCCACGGTGCCGATGCCCTGAGGCTGTACCACCTTTTCATGGGGCCGCCGACCGACGACGCGGCATGGAACACCAACGGTGTCGACGGCACCCACCGCTTCCTCGACCGGGTTTGGCGGATCGGCACCGGGGAGTATGGCTTCGAGGATCGAGAGGAGACCTCCGACGACCGTGCCATCCTCGGTCTCGCCCACCGCACCCTGGGAAAGGTCACCGAGGACATCGAACGTTTCCACTTCAACACCGCGATCCCTCCGTTGATGATCCTCGCCAGCGGGCTCCAGGACTACCTCGCCTCCAGTCCGCGCCGGGAGACCTTCGATGAGGCGTTTCGCCTGTTGCTGCTCATGCTGGCGCCGATGGCGCCTCATATCTCCCACGAGCTTTGGGAGCGTCGGGGATACGGGGAGATGCTGGCTCTCCAGCCCTGGCCCGCCTGGGACGAGGAGCTGGCGCGGGAGGAGACGGTGACGATGGTGATCCAGGTGAACGGCAAGGTCCGTGACCGTCTGGAGGTGTCCACCGAAGTCGACGAGGCGGAGGCGGAGAAGCTGGCCCTCGCCTCGAAGAAGGTCCAGGCCTGGCTGGACGGCCATGAGGTGAAGCGGGTCATCGCCCGGCCTCCCCGGCTGGTCAACATCGTTGTCGGGTGAGGGCCTCTTCCCTCCTCGCCCGTGCCAGTCTCGATAGCCATGAACTGAGGTCCGCCCTCCAACCTGCCCACCCGGAACGGGTCCAGGTCTGGCCAGCGGGGCCGCTGATGCGACGCTTGTGGCGCAAAGGGATCGCCGCCACCACCCTGGGACGTTGGGTGTTCGTCGATCCCGAGGTGCTTCGGCGCGATCCCCGAGTCGTAGCAAAGCTCATAGTTCACGAACTAGTTCACGTGCGCCAGTTCTCCGAGCTGGGGCCGATGGTGTTCTTTGGGCGGTACTTCTCCGACTATCTCCGAGCCAGGTTCCGAGGTTTGGATCATCGTCAGGCCTACCTCCAGATCGACCTGGAGATAGAGGCACGCCACCAAGCGGATCTGTTTACGGAATGACGATCCCGCTGAGGGCTTCCTCCGGATCCGGGTAGCGGGGATCCCTTCTCTCCAGGGTTTCGATCAGGACTGTTGAGACCACCAGATTCCGGTACCACTTGCGGTCGGCGGGAACCACCTACCAGGGCATAGGCGGTCGAAACCCTACCGAGGGGGTTCCATGCGGGGAAGGGCTCGGGTAGTTATCGGAACATGTGGAACGAGGGGCGGCGGGTTGTCACGGTCGTGGTGGGCCTGGGTGTGGTGGTCGGGGCCGTTCTGGGATGGTCGGCTCGGGAACCGCTCCCGGTGGTCGCCCAAGAACGGACTATCACCAGCCTGGCCGGGCCAAGAGTGAGGGTCCACGTTGCCGGATGGGTGCTCTCGCCGGGAGTGGTGGAGGTCCTGGAAGGGTCGATCGTCGCCGACGTCGTGGAGGCTGCCGGTGGTCTGCGTCCCGGAGCTGTGGTGGAGGGGATCAACCTGGCCGCTCCAGTGCGTCCCGGAGATCAGATCGTCGTACCGGGCCCCTCCGATGCCTCGGTCGAAGGGGGCGAAGGCCGCATCTCGCTGAATCGGGCGACGGCAGAGGAACTGGAAGCGCTTCCCGGTGTGGGACCGGTATTGGCTGAGCGGATCGTGGCCTACCGGGACCAGAACGGACCCTTCAACGAGATAGAAGATCTCCTCGACGTCCCCGGTATCGGTGAGGCAATCCTCGCCTCCCTTCGGGATCTGGTCGGGTTACCGTGAGCGTACATCCGGCGGCTCCTCCCAGGGTCTCCTGGCCGTGGATGGCCCTTGCTGCCGTCGTCTGGGCCGGTGGGGCATGGGTGGCATCCCACCGGGTCGTCCCTCCCCTCGAGGCGGGCCCCTTCGAAGGCGAGGCGCTCCTGGTGGGAGAGGTGGTCGAAGGCCGCTACGGGCCCTGGGCGCTGGCAGAGACGACCCTGGGGCCGGTGCTGCTGGAGCTTGACTCCGGGGAAGGGCTGGGACGGGGCGTCCGCATCCGCATCTCCGGGACCATTACCGGCGAGCCGGGGGCGGCTCGCGGTCGCTCCTATCGGGCGGTCATCGAGGTCGCCGAGGCAGAAGCTGTGTCGGCTCCTTCGCTGTACCTCAGGTTGGGGAGGGGGGTGCGAGACCGGGTCATTTCCCGCCTTGAGCCCTTCGACGATGGTCGGGCCCTCCTTGCCGGGTTCCTGATCGGAGACACTTCCCGTCTGGCCGACACCGATCGCGAGGCGATGCGGCGGGCGGGTCTCTCCCACTTTGTCGCGGTGAGCGGCTCTAACGTCGCCCTCTTCCTGGGATTGCTCGCCTTCGTCGCCGGCCCCCTGGCCCTGGGTCCGCGCCGGCGTGCAGCCGTCGGGCTCGTCGGACTGCCTATCTATGCCGCTGCCACCGGCTTCGAGCCTTCGGTGTTGCGAGCGTCGCTGATGGCCGGAATTGCTCTGACGGGAAGGCTCGTCGGGTTGGTCTTCGAGGCCTGGCAGCTCCTTGCCTTGGCCGTCGTCGGCCTGGTGCTCTACGAGCCGGGAATCACCGCCAACGTCGGCTTCCAGCTCTCCGTGGCGGCTACGGGCGGGGTCATAGTCGGAGCCCGGTGGCCGCTCAGAGGCGGGAGGATCGTCCGGGCCCTGGCGGTCACCGCCGGTGCCCAGATCGCCGTGGCGCCCCTGATCCTCTTCCATTTCGGTTCGGTTCCGGCCATGTCGCCCCTCGTCAACCTGGTGGCCGGGCCCCTGGTCGCCGCAGCGACCCTTCTGGGAGCGGTGGGAACCGCCGGCTTAGGGGTAGCACTGGCCCCGGCCGCGCTGATGGCGGAGGCGGTGCTCATGCTGGCCCGGGGTGCCGAGGGCTGGCCTCAGCTCAGTGTCGGTCCGCTGTTCGTCGCCGTGGTCGGATTGGTCGCGTTCTGGCGGCTTCCTGCGCTTCGGGTCGGGCTGGCGACCGTCATGGCCGTCGTGGTGTTCGCCGCGGTGATCGTGCCCGCCAAGCAGCTCCCCGACCCCGGTGTGGTGGTGCTTGACGTAGGTCAGGGTGACGCCATCCTTCTCCACGGGGGCGGAGGTCGGTTCGCCCTGGTGGACGGGGGCCCCGACGGGAGGGTGCTCCTGGAACGGCTCCGGGCCTATGGAGTCTCTTCCCTCGAGCTTGTGGTGGTCTCCCACGTTCACGCCGATCATGTCACCGGCCTCACCGCCCTCGCGGGGAGGATGGCGGTGGGTCAGGTGTGGGAGGCGGCTGATCCCCATAGCACTCCTGCCTACCGCGAGCTGGTGGCTTCGCTGGGCAGGCTCGACATACCCGTGTCCGCCCCCGAAGTGGGTGCCACCTACACCCTGGGCGATCTCGAGCTCACTGTCGTCGGTCCCCTCCGACGTTACGCCTCGCCGAACGACCAGTCCCTGGTGGTGATGGTCCAGGGTCCTCGGCGTACGATGCTCCTTTCCGGCGACATCGAAGTCATCGCCCAAAGGGAGCTGTCCTACCTGAGGGCCGACGTGCTCAAGGTTCCCCACCAGGGTTCTGCCACTTCCGATCCAGACTGGCTAAGGGGAGTCGGAGCTGATCTGGCGGTGATCCCGGTCGGTCCCAACGACTTCGGACACCCATCGCCTGCCGTCATCGGGATTCTGGTGGCCGCAGGAGCGGAAGTGGTCAGGACCGACGAAGTGGGCGATGTTGTCATCCCCCTCTCCTAATGTGCCCGCCATGACAGAGCTGCTCGAGCTGGGAGACAGGACGCTGCCTCTCGGAGAAGTTACCTACGTCATGGGGGTGATCAACCTTTCCCCCGAGTCGAAGAACCTGGCCACAGTGGCTCATTCAGTGGACGAGGCACTGATCATCGCTGACCGCTACCGAACCTGGGGAGCCGCCCTGGTTGACATCGGTGGACAGTCCTCCCACTACGAGAACCCCACCATTCCCAGTGCCGACGAGATCTCCCGGGTGGTGCCGGTCATCGAGGCGCTGGTGGCCGAAGGTCACCTGGTGTCGATCGACACCTGGAAGCCCGAAGTGGCCGAGGCAGCGATCGCCGCAGGAGCTGTCATCGTCAACGACACCGGAGGCCTCCAGGACCCCGAGATGAGGCGGGTAGTTGCTTCCTACGACGCCACGGTCGTGGCAGTCCATGTGGACGGCACCAACCCCCATGATCTCGACACCCTGGACGTGGCTGAGGGCAAGGCGGAGAGGACGGCTAACGGGTTCCGGCGACTCCTCAACACCCTCGCCCAGGAGGGGATCCGGAGGGTGATCCTGGACCCGGGCATAGCCCTCAACTACCCGGCGGACTATGAGGCCTACACCCGGATGCAGTTGGAGGTGATCGCCTCCTCGGAACATCTAAAGGCCCTGGGTCATCCGGTGCTGGTCCCGATCCCGCGCAAGCGCGACCCACATCGGGTCGCCGCGTACATCGCCTTAGCCCTGGAGCATCGGGCGGATCTGATCCGGGTCCACGACGTGGCCATGGCCTGCGACCTGGCCCGTCTCTTCGGTCGCAGCCGCTGACTACCTTGGAGCCATGGCCCTCCTGATCGTCTCCGGACCCTCCAACGCCGGGCCCGGCGAACGCGAGCAAATGCTGGCCACGGCCACTAAGCACTTCGCCGACAAAGAGGTGGACCGGAGCCAGGTGGTGCGAATAGATGTTCCCGGCAAAGGAGCCGGTTCGGAGGGCGAGGGGGCGCTGCGGGCCGAGCTGGAGCCGATGATCCCCCTCCTCCAGTCGGGCTCGCTGTTCGGGGGGAGTGTCGGCCTGGAGCTGGTCGACGCCCAGAACCTCCACAAGGGCGAAGTGGAAACCCTGGTCGAACTCCTCGACAGCGCCCCCCTCGACGGCATCGAAGTGGTGCTGGTGGCCACAGGGGTCGTTGCCAAGCCGTTGACTGCTCTGGCCAAGCATCGCGGCAAAGTGGTCTCGGTTCGTAAGACTTGGGAGCGTCAGGCGGAGAAGTGGCTTTCGGACGAGGTTCGACGCCGTGGTTTCACCTGGGAGAGGGACGCCACCGAGGCCATGCTGCAACGGTTCGGATCCGACACCGCGGGGATGGGTCAGGCCCTCGATCAGCTGGAGGAGGTGGAGGGGAAGATCACTGCCAGGCTCATTCTCGACCGGTTCAAGAACCGTCCTGACGAGCCCCTGTGGCATATCACCGACGCCATAGGTCGGGGTGACAAGGCTGAGGCGCTGCGCCGTCTCGCCGACTTTCTCACCCACGGACACCCCCTCGTCTACCTGGCAGCCCTGGAGAGCGATCTGAAACGTCGGACGTTGGCGGCGGCAGCTCCCGACGAAGAGACCTTTCGCCACTGGGTGGGAGGGGGTTCCGACCGGGTGCTGGCCAGGGTCTGGAACAACCGGACCCGGGTACGGGAGTCGTCGCTACGCCGGGCTCAGGAGGCGCTGGTGAGGGCGGACCGGGTGCTGAAGACCCAGCCCGAAGACGTCCACAGAGTGACGTTGGAGAGACTCACCGTCGCCCTGTGTATGTGGTACCGGTAGCGACCGGGTCAGACCTGGACGCCGCGGCGTTTCAGCTCAGCGATGAGACGAGCCTTGCGCCGGGCCGCCGTGTTGGGGTGGAGGACCCCTTTCGAGGCGGCCTTGTCGATGTGTTTCTGCGCCGCCCGCAGCAGCTCGTCGACGGGTTGCCCCGTCTCGGCTGCTTCATGCACCTTACGGATCGAGGTCTTTATCTGGCTTTTGATCGTCTTGTTGCGCAACCGTCGCTTCTCGTTCTGACGGTTCCGCTTGATCTGGGACTTGATGTTGGCCATGAAGAATTCACTCTTGTTGGGGAGTTTCCGGCGCACGAGGGGTTCTTGGGCAACCGGACGGGGAAGGGTAGCAGTAGCGGGCGGGGAGTTACAATGCACTCATTCCCCGCCCCATGACCGTCCAAGCGCGTATACGCAATTTCTCCATCATCGCCCACATCGACCACGGCAAGTCGACCCTGGCCGACCGGCTGTTGGAACGCACCGGAGCGATCAGCGAGCGGGAGATGCGCGACCAGGTCCTCGACACCATGGACCTGGAGCGGGAGCGGGGGATCACCATCAAAGCCCAGACCGTGAGGTTGGAGTACACGGCCCGCGACGGCGAGTCATACGTCCTCAACCTGATCGACACCCCGGGTCATGTGGACTTTTCCTACGAAGTGAGCCGTTCCCTGGCCGCCTGCGAAGGAGCGTTGCTCCTCGCCGACGCCGCCCAGGGAGTCCAGGCCCAGACCCTGGCCAACGCTTACCTTGCCATCGAGACCGGGCTGGAGATCATCCCGGCGGTGAACAAGATCGATCTTCCCGCCGCCGATCCCGACCGGGTCGCCGCCGAGTTGGTCAACATCATCGGTGGCACACCCGGGGAGGTGCTCCGACTGTCGGCGAAGACCGGCGAAGGGGTCGACGAGTTGCTAGGCGCCCTGGTAGAACGGATCCCGGCCCCTGAAGGCGATTCCGAAGCACCGTTGCGAGCACTGGTCTTCGACTCCTACTTCGACCCCTACCGGGGGGTGGTCTGTTATGTGCGAGTCGTGGATGGACATCTCGGCTCGGGCGACGCCCTCCGCTTCATGGCTACCGGCGAGACCCACGCCGCCAACGAGATCGGTCACCTCACCCCGAGGGCCATTCCGGTGGGAAGTCTCGGCCCCGGGGAGGTGGGTTACCTGATAACCGGGGTCAAAGAGATCGACCGCATCAAGGTGGGGGACACGATCACCAACGCCGAACAACCCGCCACCGCAGCCCTCCCCGGCTACGACGAGCCCAAGCCCATGGTCTACGCCGGGCTGTTTCCCACCGACGGCGACGACTACGAGAGACTCCGTGAGGCCCTGGAGAAGCTGCGCCTGAACGACGCCTCCCTGGTTTGGGAGCCGGAGACGTCCAAGGCCCTCGGATTCGGCTTCCGTCTCGGTTTCCTCGGTCTGTTGCACATGGAGATCGTTCGCGAGCGTCTGGAGCGGGAGTACGACCTCGACCTTGTCTCCACCGCCCCCTCGGTGGCCTACCGGGTGACCGTCGTCGACGGGAGCCTCAAGGAGATCCGCTCTCCCCAGGACCTGCCCGACCCGACCGAGATCCGCACCCTGGAAGAGCCCTATGTGCGGGCGATGATCATCACTCCGGCAGAGTTTGTCGGTCCGATCATGGAGCTGGTCACCAGTCGACGGGGGATCGTCGGTGGCATGAACTATCTCAGCCCGGAAAGGGTCGAACTCGACTACGAGATCCCCCTGGCGGAGGTCGTCTTCGACTTCTTCGACCTGTTGAAGTCGAAGACGAGGGGCTACGCATCCCTCGACTACGAGCCAGCCGGATACCGGGAGTCCGATCTGGTCAAGGTGGACATACTCCTCAACGGCCAGCCCGTCGACGCCTTCTCGGCGATCGTCCACCGCGACCACGCCTTCGAGTACGGGAGGAAGATGACCAGTCGGCTACGCAACCTGATACCCCGCCAGCTCTTCGATGTCCCCATCCAGGCGGCCATCGGAGGCAGGATCATCAGCCGGGAGACGGTCAAAGCCAAGCGTAAGGACGTCACCGCCAAGTGCTACGGCGGCGACATCTCCAGGAAGAAGAAGCTCCTCCAACGACAGAAGGAGGGCAAGAAGCGGATGAAGATGGTGGGCTCGGTGGAGGTACCCCAGGAGGCCTTCGTTGCCGCCCTCAAGGTCGACGAGGAATGACCCCCGACGAGGCCGACGCCCTGGGTCGGGTCGCGGCGGCCTACGTCCACATCCCCTTCTGCGCTCGGGTTTGTCCCTACTGCGACTTCGCCGTCGTCGCCGGCAAGGATCACCTGGCGGAGTGCTACGTAGGAGCCGTCTGCGCCGAGATAGGTATGACGCCTCGGTGGCGGCCCCTGGAGGCGGTGTACTTCGGTGGCGGCACACCCAGCCACCTCCCGCCACCGCTACTGGGGAAGGTGGTCGAGTCCGTCGAAGCCCACCACGGCTTGACCGACGGCGCCGAAGTGAGCCTGGAAGCGAACCCCGAGGACTTCACCGAGGAGAAGGCGGCGGCCTTGAGGGGAATGGGGTTCAACCGGGTCTCCTTCGGAGCCCAGAGCTTCGACCCGGCGGTGCTCCGGGCTCTGGGAAGGAGGCACCGGCCGAAGGACATCGAGGCCTCGGTGCACGCGGCGCGGAAGGCCGGGTTCGAAAACGTCTCCCTCGACCTCATCTACGGAACGCCGGAGGAGAGCGATCGGTCATGGGAGGAGAGTCTGGAGAAGGCCCTCGCCCTCGATCCGGAGCACATCTCCTGCTACGCCCTCACCGTGGAGTTGGGTACACCCCTGAGTCGGGCGGTACGGGCAGGCGCGCCGGCGCCCGACCCCGACACCCAGGCCGACCGTTACCGGGTCGCCGACCTGCTCCTCACCTCGGCGGGTTATCGACGCTACGAGGTGTCCAACTGGTCCCGGCCCGGATCGGAGTGCCGTTACAACCTGGTGGTCTGGGCCCAGGGCGAGTATCTGGCTTACGGAAGCGGAGCCCACGGCTATCGGGAGGGGAGACGGTTTCGCAACATCCGCCGCCTCGAAGCGTATCTGTCCAGGGTGGAGTCGGGAAGGCTGGCACGTGCTGGCGAAGACCTGATCTCGGGATGGAACGCCGAGTTGGACCGCCTCTTCGTGGGGCTGCGACGGACCGTCGGGGTGGCCCGTGGTCCGGGAACGGAAGTCTTCCTCGCCTCGGAGGAAGGCAGCGCCCTGGTCGCCGCCGGGGTAGTCGTCGAGGAAGGATCCCGGCTAGTGGTGGTGGACCCGCTGCTAACCGACGCCGTCCTGCGGGCGGTAATGAGCCTTCAGCCGTCAACGGAGTGGGAAGATCCAGAGGTGGATAGCCTGTCAGTGTTCAATGATGCTCGAAGGTAGACGCGCAGAAGTGTTGCGTGCCCTCGTTGAGGAGCACATCCGTACCGGGCAACCGGTGAGTTCCCGCGCCATCCTGGAGCGCTCCCGCCTTGACGTGTCTTCGGCCACCGTGCGCAACGACCTCGCCGCGTTGGAGCGAGAGGGCTACGCCGTTCAACCCCATACGTCGGCGGGCCGGGTGCCCACGGCGACTGCCTACCGCTACTACGTCGACCACCTGCGCCCCGCCCACCTTCGCGGAGCAACCCACGAGAAGATCGCCAGCTTCTTCAGCGAAGTTCAGTTCGAGCTGTCCAAGCTGCTCCAAGCCACCTCGGACCTCCTTGCCGAGATCACCGACCTCCCTTCCGTCGTGGTGGCACCAGGAGTGGCCCACGATCGGGTGAGAGTCCTTCATGTCGTCCAACTCAGCAGCGACCAGATCCTCGTCATCGTGGTCACGGAAGGAGGCAGGGTCATACAGCAGCGAGGCCGGCCGGAGACTCCGCTGACCCCGATGGAGGTGGAGGAGGCTCAAGAGCTGCTGGCGACCGTCGCCGTGGGCGAGGAGCTGGGACGGGTAACCCTCGCCGACGATGCTCTCGCCTCCGCCGCCGAGCCGGTGCGAGAGGCCATCCGCACGGTCAACGACTGTCTCCATGATGCCGCCGCAGCCGGCAGCGAGATGTTCGTGGGGGGAACCCGCCGCATGGCCGTGGCCTGGGAGGATCTCTCCACCATTCAACGGGTGCTGGAGATCCTGGAGCGTGAGGCGGAGGTGCTTAAGCTTTTGGCGTCGGCGCCGGGAACCTACGTCCGGATGGGAGCCGAACTCGTCGGGGGGGACCTCGACATGGCGGTGGTATCACGAAGCTACGACGCCAGCGGCGAAGCCGGCTCGGTGGGTGTCATCGGTCCGATGCGGATGAACTACAAGCGGGCCATCTCCGCGGTCGAAGAGGTGACCCGCGAGCTCGAAGAGCGAATCTCCTCCGAGGGCGACTGAGAGATGGCGCGCGACTACTACCGCATCCTGGGCGTCGACCGGAACGCCACGGCCGAGGAGATCAAGAAGGCGTTCCGCCGGATCGCCCGCCAGACCCACCCCGACGCCAACCCCGACGATCCGGAGGCGGAAGCCCGCTTCCGGGAGGCCGCCGAGGCCTACGAGGTGCTCTCAGACCCGGAGAGGCGTGCCCGTTACGACCGGGGAGACACCATCGACCTCGGCGAGCTGTTCGGTGGTCTCGGAGGCATCGACGAATTCCTGCGTTCGGTGTTCGGTGACGGCGGCATCTTCTCCGGCCGGCCCTCCCGTCCTCCACGAGGTCGGGACGTGCTGGTCCGGGCCGAGGTGAGTTTGGAGGAGGCGGCCTTCGGCGGAGAGGTGACCGTTGACTTTCGGACCCTGAGCCGCTGCGGAGAGTGCGGAGGTACGGGAGCTGCGCCAGGAACCTCCCGGGTCACCTGCCCCGACTGCGGTGGCTCCGGCCAGGTGACGATGGCACGGCGCTCGATCTTCGGGTCGATGATGTCGCTGTCCACCTGCCATCGCTGCGGAGGAGACGGCACCCTCATTCCCCACCCGTGCCCTTCCTGTCGGGGCTCGGGTTCCGTACCCAAGTTGGAGACCCTGACCGTCGAAGTGCCCCCTGGAGTGACGACGGGAACCCGGCTTCGCATCAGCGGCAGAGGAGAGGTCGCGGGGAATCTCGGGCCGGCCGGCGACCTCTACGTGGAGATTGTCGTGAGCGAGGATCCACGATTCGAACGGCACGGGGCGGACCTTCGTTGCCGGGTCAGCGTCGGCATCGCCGAAGCTACCTTGGGCACCAGGGTGTCTGTGCCCTTGCTTGAAGGCGGGCACCTCGAACTGGAGATTCCCCCCGGGACCCAGCCGGGGAGTGTTTTCCGGCTTCCCGGGAGGGGGATGACAGTCCTCGGGCGCCGCGGGCGGGGCGACCTGGTGGTCACCGTCGACGTGGAGGTCCCAACCTCGCTGAGCGCCGAAGAGGAGGAGCTGCTGCGACGCTGGGCTGAGCTACGGGGCGAGAGGTCGGACCGTCCTGCCTCGGCACCGTGAGACATATACCCCATCTCCTTGTGGACACAGATTGGAACGGTGAGAGCCTCCCCCTTACAGACGATCAGCGGCATCACCTGACGCGGGTGTTGAGGCTCACCCGCGGAGCAGCGGCTACCTACACCGATGGCAGGGGACGAGTCGGTGAGGGGAAGCTCGGCGAGGGGGTAGTCCTCCGGGGGAAGGAGCGAAGCGTTCCCCGTCCCTCGAATCTGGAGGTAGCCGTGGCTCCGCCCTCGAGCCGTGACCGGCAGCGGTTCCTGGTGGAGAAGCTGGCCGAACTGGGGGTGGCGCGGCTTCGCTGGGTGAAGACGCTCCACGGTGGCGGACGAATTGCCTCCGCCACCAAGTTGGCCTCCTGGGTTAAGGCGGCCGTGGAACAATCCCGCGGGGCCTGGACCATGCAAGTCGATTCAGGGCTGTGCGACTGGGATGACCTCATCCCGCCGGTGGTGGTCTGCGCTCCGGACGGAGCAGACTCTCCTGGGGAGGCGGCCACGGTGGTGATCGGTCCGGAAGGCGGGTTCGCTCCTGACGAGGTACCCGACGAGATGATCCCATGGGGTCTCGGTCCGACGGTGCTGAGGGTGGAGACGGCAGCCATCGTCGCCGCGGCAAGAATGTTGGGATAGGGATCCCATGACAGAGGCCTCTTCTCCCGATAGGATGGGACTTCCTGTGGGAAGAGGTTTTGTTGCCTGACGAATTCAACGTTTCCCTGGGTAGAAGGCTTCGAGCGGCGAGGCGACGGCGAGGCTGGTCCCTAGGTGAAGTGGAGAGACAGACCGGTGGTGAGTTCAAGGCGTCGGTGGTGGGGGCCTACGAGAGGGGCGAGCGAGCCATCTCGGTGCATCGGTTCGTCAAACTTGCCCAGGTGTACCAAGTGGCACCGGCCGAGCTTCTACCCCTGACCCCGGTGGGCGGCGACTTCGTGGTCGACCTTGACGCCGTGGCCGCCGACGACGGAGGCGGGCTCGTGGAGAGATACCTGGCCGCCATCCAATTGCTCCGCAGGTCACCGGGCAGCCGGGAGGTCCGCCAGAGCGACCGGGCGATCATCAGTTCTCTCCTCAGCGGTGTCGAGTCCCGGATCGGTAGTGATTGACAGCTCTGGCTCTTCTCCCCGGCCACGGTAAAATGACGAGGACGCCACATCTAAGGCGTCTCCACAGTGTCCCCTGACCAAGTCGAACTACGTCTTCGCGTCCCCAGCCATCATCTGATGCTGGACCTCATCGGGGAGTCCGACCGGCACCTCCGCCAGGTCGAGTCGCTCTTTCCTGAGGTCCGTTTCGTCGCGCGGGGAGACGAGATCGTCTTGAAAGGTCCTAAACCCGAAGCCGAGCAGGCTCTCAGCGTCCTCGAAGAGCTGCTGATACTGGTCCAGGAGGGTCAGGCCCTCGACCCGCGTGGGGTCGCCGAGATTGCCGCCATGGTTCGCGATCAAGTCCCCAGCCCGGCCGGGATCCTCGGTGAAGGCATCCCAGTGGGGAGGGGGAGGATGGTCCGACCCAAGACCCACGGTCAGGGCCGCTACCTGGAGGCGATCCGGGAGAACACCCTCACCTTTGCGATTGGCCCGGCTGGGACCGGGAAGACCTACCTGGCCATGGCGGCGGCCGTCGATGCTCTGCTCAAGGGATCGGTGCGGAGGATCGTGCTCACCCGGCCGGCCATAGAAGCGGGGGAGCGGCTCGGGTTCCTGCCCGGGGACCTGACGGCCAAAGTCGACCCTTATCTGCGTCCTCTCTACGACGCTCTGTGGGACATGCTGGGCCCGGAGGAGACAGCTTCCCTGATCGACCAGGGAACTATCGAGATAGCTCCCCTCGCTTACATGCGTGGAAGGACCTTGAACGACGCCTGCGTCATCCTTGACGAGGCGCAGAACACCACGCCAGAGCAGATGAAGATGTTCCTGACCCGCCTCGGCTTCAACTCGAAGATGATCATCACCGGGGATGTGTCCCAGACCGACCTCCCCGGCAAGCAGCGTTCGGGGCTGGACATAGTCAGGGACATCCTGAGGGGCATTCCCGGAGTGGCCTTCGTCCAACTCGGTTCCCGTGACGTGGTGCGCCACCGGATAGTCGCCTCCATCGTTGACGCCTACCAGCGTTACGAGGCTGAGGGCAACGGATGAGCCGAGTGGGTCGCCCCATGGTGGTACGCGCTGCCATCTTCTTGTTCACCGCGGTGGCCGCTTGGGCGGTGTTGAGCGTGGGGACCGCCCCTGCCTTTCCACCCCTCAAGGTGGGAGAGCCCTCACCGCAGACGTTCGTGGCCGAGACCGCGGCGACCGTGGAGGACGTGGGCGAGACGGAGAAGCTCAGACAGGAGGCCAGGGACGCGGTGCCTCCCGTACGGGAGACCGACTCCGAGATCGAAAGCCTCGTCCTGGACTCGGTCAACGCGGTGTTCGACGATGTCAAGGCCCTGGTCGTGGGTGAGCCCCCACAGACCCCGTCGACGACCCTGCCTGAACTTCCCACCACCACCCAGCCACCACCGCCCGAGGAGGGCAGTACCACCACGACCCTCCAGCCCCTGCCCGCCCAGCTCGTGGGGACGGTCTACATCGACGTCGACGGTGACCAGGCCTTTCGCCCCGACGCCGAGGGGGGGCGAGTCGACAAGGGATTGGAGCGGGTGACGGTCCAGGTCCAGACCGCGGAGGACACCCTGACTGTCACCACCGGCCCGGGAGGTCTGTTCTCGGTGGAGGTTCCTCCGGGTCCGGTTCTCGTCATCGTCGACGACGACGACCCGGAGATA
>JBHHWH010000067.1:0-12820 GCA_046756405.1 Acidimicrobiia bacterium
CCTCTTCGCCGGGAGGGTCAGCACGAACCCCTTGGCGTGCTCGCCGCACTGGCCGTAGACGAGCCGGCCGTGCTGAAGCAGGGCAAGCCGACGCGAGACGGTGAGGCCGAGCCCGATCGGCTCCGGACTCAGCCCGCGCGGGTTGAAGGTCGCATAGGGTTCGAAGAGATCTTCAGGATCGCCCTCTATGGGAGATCCATCATCGCTGATGCACCATTGCGCCTCATCGACGTGCATGCTGAGCCGGATCGTCACGGCGTTGCCGCCGTGACGCAGGGCGTTGAGATACAGGTTGCGGATGATCTGTCGCACTCGCAGCGGGTCGGCCCAGGCGGTTGCCTCGCCTTCCACGCTGACCTGCTTGCCACCGGTGTCGAAGAATCTGATCGCTCGCTCCGTCTCGGCTCGCAGGTCCACGGCTTCGGGCCTTATGTAGAGGGAATCTTGGTCGAGTCGCCCCACCAGCAGCAGGTCGTCGACGAGAAGCGACAGCTCTTCGGTCTGGTCCAGCACCGCCTCGAGGTGGTCGCTCGCATCGTTGCCGTCCTCCCGGATGAGTCCCAGGAACCCGTGGATCGCGGTGAGGGGGGTGCGCAGGCTGTGGCCCACCATGGCGAAAAACCTGTCTTTCGCCGCTGCGGCGTCGGCCGCGGCGGCCAGGGCGGCGTCGCGGCGGCGACGTTCCACCGCCTCATGGGTCGCAAACGACGCGACGAATCCGAGCGCCACCATGGCCGCCAACACCCGGCCGGCCGCAGGAGCTCCTCCCAGGCCGTGGCCGACGATTGAGACCCGGAATTCTTCTCCATCGACGATGACCGAGCCCGTGGCCGCCACCTGGTCCGCCGGTAATGGTTCCGATGCGGGATAAACCGCCCACGAGTGACCCGCCAAAGAGTGCGCTCCCGGCCCGAGCAGACCGGCCACCTCCCACTCGAACAGGACCGCCGAAATCCCCGTGAGAGAGCCTTCGGGGTCAGTAACACCCTCGAGGATCATCCCCAGCCGACGCCCAGGGAACGACGACAGCTCAAAAGGCGCCGTCGCTCCGAAGTCGTGTTCCCCGCCATCGGGCGCAGGTGTCGCCAGCGCCTCTCGGACCTCGGGTTGTGACATCGCATCCCACCCCAGGGCCACGCCGATCTCGTCATCGAAGCTATGCACGGCCGCGGCCGGCAGGTGTTGCGCCATAGGAGGAGGCGGCACCCTTGCTCCCTCCTCGAACGCGAATACGCGATACCCGGGAACCACACGTGCCATCTGCGCCTCATGCTCCTCCAGCTCGCCGTCGGCGATGAAGGGGAGAAACGACCATGACAACACCCCGGGCGGGGTCGGGAGGTCGGTCAGCGGGTCGTGTAGAGCATCGGTATCCTGGAGGAAGTCGGCCAACAGGTGCCCGACCGCGTCGGCGACATTCAGCCGATCTTGGAGACGACTCGACGCCAGAGCTACTTCGTTCTGCAGCACGGTCTCGTGGTAGGCCCGGTCCTGACGGTAAGCAGCGTAAGACACGCCGATCCCCGCCACGACGAACCCGACGAAAACCCACTTCGCAGACTGCCCGCGCCACCAAGGCCGTCGCGGCCCAGCCTCAGCCATGGCTCACTTTCCGGGGGGGGCGGGCCGGCCCAGGAAGAATCCCTGGCCGTACTGCACCCCGAACAACCTAACCGCCTGCACCTCGTCGGAACTCTCGATGCCCTCGGCCACCACGTCGGCCCCGATATCCGCCCCCAGCGAGGCGAGCGCCAGCACCAGCGACTGCCGGGTACGGTCGAGGGATATCCCGTCGACTACATCCAGATCGAGCTTCATTATCTCGGGGCGCAGATGCAGCAGATGCCGCAGGCTCGCGAAGCCGGCTCCTAGGTCATCTACCGCCAGACGCACACCCAGCTGCCGCAGGGCATCGACGGAGCGGTTGAAACTGGCGTAGTCGTTGATCGGCGCCGTCTCGGTCACCTCCACCACCACCCTGGTGGCATCCACTTGGGCCAGCATCGCCCGCAGGTCACGAGACTTCAACACCTCCGGGGAGGCGTTCAGCGACAGGAACCTGCCGTCGTCGAGCCGACCCAGGCTGGACAGAGCCACCGCGATGGCTCTCAACTCCAAAGCCACGCCGCCACCACCAGCACGAGCGGTCTCGAACACTCGCATCGGTGACAACCGCGGAATACCCGGAAACCTCGCCAGCGCTTCGAGCCCGACCACTCCTGCCGACCCCGCCGTCCGCCGGTCCAGATCCACGATCGGCTGGAAGACGACGGTCAACTCGGGCCAGGCCTTCCACAGCTTTCGACGCTGTCGCACGGCACGCTCTTCCTAGACTCCCCAACATCGCTGTTATTTTTATGATACAGGACTGACCGAGCTGACTTTCCGGATTCTTTCTCGAAGCAAGGAAACGAGGACATTGCGAGCGACGTCAGCTGTCCGTTGAGACGTCAGCGTGCTTACGTTGGAGAACACTAAGTTCGGGAAGGCCATGTGTGGCAGGTTCTCCCTCACCGGTGATCTCGATTTCTACGCCTCTTACTTCGGTGTGGATGAGGTCGTCGCCGAACCCATACCGAAGAACTGGAACGTCGCCCCCACCGATCCGGTGTACGTGATTCTGGAGAGGGACGACAAGAGGCTGCTCACTTCGATGCGATGGGGGTTGGTCCCTCACTGGGCGAAGACCAGGCGGTCGATTCACATCAACGCCCGCGCCGAAACTGCCGATCGCACTCCGGCCTTCCGTGACGCCTTTGCTCGGCACCGCTGCTTGATTCCGGCCGATGGTTTCTATGAGTGGGAGCCTCCCGAAGAGGGCCGAACCCCCCACTGGGTTTACCGTGCCGATGGCAGGCCCATGGCCTTCGCCGGGTTGTGGAGCGCCCGCCGTGATCCGAAGGGGGACGTCTGGGAGCGATCTTGCGCCATCCTCACCACCGAGGCACGAGGCCCCATTGCCCCCATCCACGACCGCATGCCCGTCGCCTTGGAGAATTCGGCCTGGGAGATGTGGCTCGACCGCGACCTCACCGACCCGGAAGTGGTGCGTTCCTTCCTCAGGACCATCTCCGAGGACATCATCATGGAGCACCCGGTGTCGAAGCAGGTCAACTCGGTGAGGAACAATGGCCCGGACCTCCAGCTTCCGGCCCAGCCCGAGACTCTGTTCTGAAGAACTTCTCCCCTGCCGCCTATAGCCCCTGCACCTGGGTTAGCCTGCCCAGCGCTCTGAGGTCCGTCAGGCAGTCTCCGCTCCTTGTTCTGGTCGTTGTGGTCACGGCCTGTTCCTTGCTGGTCGGGGAGACCCCCGCGGTCACCGGCGACCCGGACCCCAGCACCACCGCCGGCGATCCCACCGCAACAACCGATTCGCCGCCGGCAAGAAACTGCGTCAAGCCGACTGGGGAGGGTGACTCCCTCAACTCGGGGGAAGTTTCCTCGGATGCCCTGCACCTATCTGGTGAACTCTTCGTGTGCGCCGATGAGGTGGTTGTCGTGGGAGAGGGGAACCTCGCCCAGACGGCCGTAGCCGCCCAATTGGCTGCCGTGTTGAAGGGTCCTCTCCTCTTTCCCCATCCGCAGCTCGCCGCCGAACTCGGCCGGCTTGACCCCACCAAGATCCACCTGGTGGGTGCTGTCGAAGTAATCCCTCCGCCCGGGACAGAGGTCGTCCGCCACGACCTGGACAGCGCCGTCAGCCTGGTGCGGGAGATGCTGGCAGCAATTGTCGTGCTCGGCGTCGCCCCGGACAACACCACGGACCTGATAGTCCAAACTGTGGAGGCCATCGTTGAGGGCTCACAGGCTGTGACCGCCTCCCCGAGCCCTGGTCCGGAACCCGATACGGGTGGGATAGTCAACGGGTTGGCACCACTGGCGAACAAACCGACCGTCTGGCTGGTCGACGCCCGAAACCCCACCTCTGTCCTGCTCGCTGCTGCGATGGGCGCCACCGCCGACGCGTCGGTGGTGGCGGTGGATGGTGACGACCTCCTTGCCTATCCCGAAGTCGGCCGCATCCTCGATGGCCTTCCGCCGGAGGCGATCCGCAGGGTCGGGGGGTTGAATGAAGTGGACCCATGGGAGTGGGAGGTCTTGTTACGAGGCGTGGAGATACCCGGCGGTGGTTTCCGCATATTCCCGAGGGAGAGCAAACGCCGCTACCTGGCCTTCTACGGCCATCCCGAGACATCAGCTTTAGGAGTCCTCGGAGAGCAGGGACCGGAAGACACTCTGAGGAGAATGCAGCCCTTCCTCAGCGACTACGCCGCCGACGGGGCCCAGGTGGTCCCAGTCTTCGAGATCATGGCATCCGTTGCGAGCGCTAGCGCTACTGATGACGGGGATTACAGCTACGAATGGCCTATCTCGACCTTCGACGAATGGGTCGACGTGGCGGAGGCCAATGGAGTCTATGTGGTTCTCGACCTCCAACCCGGACGCGACGACTTTCTCACCCAGGCCAAACAGTACGAAGAGCTGTTGCTCCGCCCCGATGTGGGCCTGGCTCTCGACCCGGAATGGCGCCTGGGCCCCAACCAGGTTCATCTCAAACAGATCGGACGGGTCGACGCCGAGGAGGTGAACCAGGTGATCGACTGGCTGGCCGACCTGGTAAGGGACAACGGCCTCCCTCAAAAGCTGCTCCTCGTCCATCAGTTCCGTTTCACCATGATCCAAAACCGGGAGAACCTAAAGGCGCGTCCCGAACTCCAACTCGTCATTCAGATGGATGGAGATGGCTCCTGGCCGCAGAAGGACGAGACCTACGCCCTCCTCACCGCCGGCACCGAAGAAGCACCGTGGATGTGGGGGTGGAAGAACTTCTTCGACGAGGACGAGCCGGGGCCGCCACCCCCAGAGCACGTCCTGGGACAGGACCCGGTCCCCGTCTTCGTCAGCTTCCAGTGACAGATGACAGATGCCAACATCAGAATTCGATCAAAGGAGCATATGACCAAGTTCGCCTATTTCTGTGGCCATGAACAGTGGCAGCCCGAGGAGCTGGTAGCCCATGCCGTCGCTGCCGAAGAAGCCGGGTTCGACATGGTTGTCGTCTCGGAGCACTTTCATCCGTGGGTCGACGACGTCTCGGCTTCGGGTTTCGCCTTCTCCACCCTGGGTGCGATAGCCCAGGCCACCAGCAGTATCGAGATGGCGACCGGGGTAACCACTCCCCTCTTTCGCTACCACCCCGCCGTAGTCGCCCAGGCCGCAGCCACCATCGACCGCCTGTCCGGGGGCCGCTTCACTCTGGGGGTCGGCACCGGAGAGAACATCAACGAGGGCCCGCTGGGCTATCCGTTCCCGAAATACCCTGAGCGAAACGCCCGTATGGAGGAGGCCTTACAGATCATGCGGAGGCTCCTGGACGGGGAGAAGCTAGACTTCGAAGGTGAGTACTACACCACCCACCGGGCCAGGCTGTACACCCCTCCTCTGGGCCCGGTACCCATCCTCCTCGCCGCCGGAGGCCCCAAGTCGGCCACCCTGGCGGGACGGCGAGCCCAGGGGGTGATCACCTCGGTCAAGGACCCCGCCGACACCATTGACCGGGTCATCGAGCCTCTGCGGCAGGCTGCTTCAGAGGCCGGCAGCTCCGATCCGATGATCCTCACCACCCGCTGGTCGATCTTCGCCGGGGATGCCGACGAAGCCTGGCAGGCGATCTTTTCGTGGCGAGGTCTGCGGGCTCCGGGGAGACTGGAGGCCATCGATCCCCAGACCCTCCGGGAGCGAGCCGACGAACTTCCCCGAGAGGAGATCCTGGGCCGGTACAGCAGGGTGTCAACGGTCGACGAGATCGTGGAGACATACCGGCCGCTGGTCCAAGCCATCGGCGCCGACGTGGTCACCTTCCAGATGGCCTCGTTAGACCAACCTTCTCTCATCTCTCTCCTCGGCTCCGAGGTTCTGCCCCGGCTACGGGCGCTGTGAGGACTCAGCTCACTCGTGTGATCAGTTCGATCAACCGGAGCAGATCCTGGATCGCCTCCGGGCCCAGCTCCGGCTGCTGAGCCGCGACGAACAGGGAAGGAACGATGCTCTTCAGTCGTAAGAGGATCAGCCGCGCGTCGTCGGTCTGGGTGGAGAGGAGGCGCTCCACCTGAGGGACCATCGGATCCGCCAGACCCGCACCGAAGGAAGCGAAGATGTCCACCCGGAATCCGTCCACGTCGCGTAAGTAGATGCGTCGCCCTCCCGCGCCGGAGGTCACATTCACTGCGTTGAAAGTCACCCCGTCCTGTTCCAGGGAAGGGCCCAGGGCCACTTCGATCTCCCCGATCAGGAAGCTGTTGGCTCCCTGGGCGAACCCCGACCAGAAGTTGGCTGCCACAGCCCGGTCACCTGTTCGCAGGGCGTCGGCCACCTGGGAGAAGGTGGCACCCTCGGACAGGGATGCCAAGGCGGCCTGACCGGGGACGGCATAGTCGGCCGCCGCGGGGAAGTCGGGGGTATTGAGCGCTTCGACCAGCGTCTCCACTGCATCAACTGGAGTCGAACCACCAGGACCGTAGGTGCCGTCGGCGTCGGGCTGAGCATCGCGAACACAGGCGAACAACGCCAATGACAGGACGAGAAGCCAGGGACTAAAGGTCTTCACCGACATACGCCGGTAGCCGTCCTGTGGTTACAACCTGCGAGCGACGCTCGGAGTGCCCGAGACCGAGGGCCTTCCAAAGCCATACCAGATATCCCGCCCCCGCCAGCTCCAGGACCCACCGCCAGGGATCGGTGAGGGCACGCTCCCAGGCCAGGGGCCAGTAGGGAGCAGCCCCTGCAGGGATCTCCCAGCCGAAGAAGGGCCAGAGGAACACCTCCTGGGAGGTCCAGGTTCCGTCGAGGAGAAGATGGAACAGCCATCCCACACCCAGAGCCATCCACGCTCGGCGCCGCCGGCCGCGACGGGTCGCCACCAACACCGTCGCCATATAGAGCGTGGGCAGCATGAGGGAGTGGAACCACAGCTCTCCGGTGGCATAGCGACTGGCCAAGACCAGTCCGCCCACAGGGAGATCGACTAGGTCGGGTAACAGGGCGCCCACGAGGAGGAAGCGGACATCCACCTTGGGATCCCGGAATATCCAGCGGAATAGCCACAGGGTCGCTCCCACATGCCACAGGAGCATGGCTCAGGCGACGAGGATCCGCCGGCAGTGGACACAGCGGGGTATCTCGGTGGAGAAGGCCTCCTCCTGTTCGGCCGGTGAGAGGGCCATGTGACACCCACCGCACACACCGTGGTCGAAGGCCGCGACTGCGACGCCTTCCTTGATGCGGCGTAGGTTCTCGTAGAGCTCCAGGAGATCTTCGGAAATCGGCTCCACCGCGGCCTTCTTCCGCTCCTCTTTACGGGCCAGCTCGGCGTCGATCGTCCTCCACTGCTCCCGGATGGAAGCTTCGAGCCGGCTCTTCTCAGTCTCCATCTCCGCCCCACGGGCCTTCAGCTCTTGGACCACTTCTCGGGCGGGATCTACCTCCTCCATGATTCGAAGCACCTTCTCTTCCATGGTGCCCTTCTGGCCTCGCAGGGACTGGACTTCAAGGCGCATGTGTTCGGTCTCCCGGGCGCTCATACCTCCGGCATAGAGGCGGGTCTCGTGCTCGTTGAGCTTGGTCTCCAGGAGTTCCAACTCCCCGGAGGCCTTGTCTAGGGCCAGCTCCAGTTCTTTGAGGGCAGCCTCGGCCTGTTCCAGCTCCGACTTCAGCTCTTCGAGTTCCGTATGGGTTTGCCTATACGCCTCGAGCTCGGGGAGGGACTGTCGCTTCTCCAGGAGGTGGTCGATCTGAAGGTCGAGTTCCTGAAGGTCGAGGAGGTCGGCGAGACTGACTAATTCCATGCCAGAGCGAGGGTAGCGGTGCCCTAGGTCCAAGTCTTCGGGTCGATGGCGGTCAGATCGACTACTTCAGCATCGACTGCCGTCCTGACCAGATCCACCAGTCTCACCATGCCGGGGCGCTCGGTAGCGGTATGACCCGGATCCACGATCGCCAGGCCCACATCGGCGGCGCGAACACAGCGATGATGTGACACATCCCCTGTGACCAGAGCATCAGCAACCCGCGCTGCCGCTTCGACGAACTCTCCACCCGCTCCCGGCACAACGGCCACTCGATGCAGCTGCCGGTGGCGGTCCCCGGTGATGCGGAGCCCTGCCGGCCCAAAGGAATCGGAGATGATGGCGTCGAGGGCTTCGAGGGTGGCGCCGAAAACCCCGACCCGTCCGATGTCGGGGATACCCTCATCGGCGTCTCCTCCGAAGGACTCCACCTCCCGGAGATCCAGCAGATCGGCCAGCGCATCGGCGGTCCCCCCGGGAGAGGCGTCGAAGTCGGTGTGGGTGACCAGGAGACTGACCCCCAGCCTCACTAGCCGCCATGCCCGTGCCTCGGCGGAGCGGCCGGCGATGAGCCTGTTGGTCGGCTGAAACAGCAAAGGGTGGTAGGTAATGAGGAGGTCCACCGGTTTCTCCTCCAGGGCCGTCAACACCCCTTGGGTCACCTCATGGCATACGCCCACCCTGGCCACCGAAGCTTCGGGATCGCCTAGCTGAAGACCCACTGGATCCCAGGCAGCGGCGTTCCCGGGACGGGTCCTCTCCGCCAGGGACACAGCGACTTCGGCGACGGTGCTCACAGAAGGGATCGTAGGAGCTTGGGCTGGTCTCTTATCAGGTCTTCAGCTCTCGACGCAGCACAAGCAGCCAGGTGAGAACCCCGGAGAGCACTATCAGCACCAGCGAGGTGATCCCCACTTCGGCGAAGAAGCCGTCCTCGGCGGCCCCCCATATGCGGGTGGCCAGGGTCTCGAACCCGATCGGAGCGAGCAAAAGCGTCGCCGGTAACTCCTTGAGGGTTGACAGCATCACCAAACCCGCCCCGGTGACGAGGCCCGGCGTCAGCAGGGGAAGCTCCACATCGAGAAAACGGCGCCGGGGCCCGGCACCGAGGGTCCGAGCCGCGTCCTCGTAAAGGGGCGGGATGTCCGCAAGGGCAGCCCTGGTAGCACGCATGGACTGGGCACCGAAGTGAAGGACATAGGCGAAGATCAGCAGCGGAAAACTCTGGTAGATGACGGCTAGAGGCCCGGGAGCCTGAATCGCCCAGAAGACTATGGCCAGAGCGACCACAAGTCCGGGCAGGGCGAACACGGAGGTCACCATGCTGGAGGCCGCGGCCTGTATCCATCCGCGGACACGAACGGAGGCGTAGGCGAGTGGGAGAACCACGAGGGCAGCTACCAGACCGGCCACCACCGCGGCTGTGGCGGACCCCAGCGTGGGTTCGATGAGGAAGCCGAGGCTGTCGCCGAGCCCTGAATAGCCCACCCCCACGGTGGAGGACCCTCGTACCACCCAGAACACGAACACTGCGAGGGGAGCCGCCAGACCCGCTCCGACCACCGCCGTCACCGACCCCACCGCCGCCCCTTTCCAGGGGCCAAGGCGGTAGCGGACCTGACGGACACCCAGTTTCGTCACGGCTCTCCGCTTCGGGGTGGCTACGCGCTCCAGGGCAGCCACCGTAAGGGCGAGTACCGCCAGCACCAGACCAAGGGTGAGGGAGGTCACCCGGTCGAACAATCGCGAGGAGAAGATGGCCCGAGTGATGGTGTCGAAGCGCATCAGAGAGACCGCTCCGAAGTCACTCAGGCCGTAGAGGAACACCAACATGGTTCCCGCCGCCACCGTGTCCCGCACCTGGGGAAACACCACCCGTAACGCCGTCACCACCGGACCCTTGCCCAGCAGCCTGGCCGCCTCCTCAAGAGACGGCAGAGTGGACCGCAACCTGGCTGCCACCGGTAAGTACACGTAGGGGTAGCTGAGCAGTGTCAGCACGATGAAGGCGCCCCAGAACCCTTCGATTCTCGGGATGAGCGGAATCAGACCCCCCCGTCCGAAGGCGGCCAGGAGCGCGGTGGCGCCCACAAAGGAGGGAATCACAAGCGGCAACGGGAGCAGCAGCCTCCACACCCTGCGTCCGGGCAGGTCGGTGCGGACCACAAGCCAGGCGAGACCGCTTCCCAACACGGCACACACCGCGGCGGTGCTGGTGGCGATGAGAAGGGAATTCCGCAGTGGAGCGAGGGTGCGCTCGGAGCGCAGAGTCTCCCAGAAGTCCCCTCCGAGGCTCAGGGTTCCCCAGGCGAGGTAAGCGATGGGAAAGGCGAAGGCAAGGCCGACCACCGCGGAGGCCACCTGAAGCCCCAGACGCCGGGACGTCTGGGGCTTCGGAGATAGGACCTCAGGAACCTTCGAGGCCGCTTGCATCGATTAGCTCTTTGGTCCGCTCCAACCCTCCCCCTAGACGGTCGAAATCGTAGGTTGCTACCTCAATGGTCGACAACGGCGGAAGGACTCCGGCTGGCTTCACTCCGGCGGCCAGCGGATACTCGAGGGTCTGCTCGCTGAAGAAACGCTGCGCCTGCTCGCTGAGCATGAACTCCACCAACTTCTCCGCCAGCTCCGGGCTGTCCGAACTAGATACGACACCGATGGCGGTAGCGATGAGGAGGGAGCCGACATCACTGTTGGGAAAGAAGTAGTTCTCGCTCGGTATGCCGGGGTCTTCGACTTTTGCACGGAGGTTGTAGTAGTGGTTGACGAGACCCATGGGGACGTCTCCACGGGCCACCGCCTGAACGATGGCGGTGTTGTTGGCATAGGTCGGCGCCCCGTTGGCGGCCATACCCTTCAGCCACTCCAGGGCGACATCATCGCCGTGGATCTCCCGCATCGCGGTGACGAAGTCCTGGAAGGAACCGTTGGCCGGGGCGACCGCTACCTTCCCCCGATACTGTTCCTCCGTGAGGTCGACGACCGAGTCGGGAAGATCGGCCGGGTCCACGAGATCACGGTTGTAGACGAGGACCCGCACTCGGCCTGTCAAACCCACCCAGAGGCGGTCAGCGTTGCGGAACTCTTCGGGAACAAGGGTCAAGACGCTTTCGCTTATGGGCTGGAGCCTCCCTCGCTCGGCCAGAAAGCCGATAGCGCCGGGGCTTTGGGAGATGAAGACGTCGGCGGGACTCCGCTCACCCTCCTGGTCGATGAGCAGGGCTAGGTCTGCGGACTGGCCGTATCGGACCTCGACGTCAATGCCGGTGCTGGCGGCGAAATCTTCGAGCAGGGGGCCGATGAGGTTCTCGGTCCGGCCCGAGTAGACGGTGATGGCCTCTCCACCTCCGGAGCAGGCCCCTATGAGCAGGGAGAAGGCGGCGAGGCCGGCGATCAAGAGCTTTCTCATTACAGGGCTCCTATGAGCTCGGGATTGCATTGCCGCGGGAAGGCTAATCCCACCTTCGCAGTAATGTAACGTTGACCGCACGACCATCGTCGGGGGGCCCTTATGATGCGGCGACGGTCCAAGTCTCCGGGTCGGTACCGAGGGGAAAGGCCACCACGCGGGGACCTGAGTAGGTGACCGAGACCCGGTCGCCGGGGCGGAAACGTGGAGTCGCCAGACCCCGGACCAGCAACTTGTCCCCGTTGAGGGTCACCTCGTAGCTGGTGTCGTGACCGTAATACTCCACCGCGGTCACCAGGCCGTCGTAACCGTTGCCGATCAACAAGTACTCCGGACGGAGTACCACCCGGCATGGGCCCTCCACACTGTTGGCCAGAGCGATCGCCCCCACGGGCGTCGAAACGATCCCCTCGGAAGCCATACCCTGGACGAGGTTCGCCTCCCCCACGAAGGAGGCTACCCAGGGGGTGACGGGGTATTGGTAGATGTCGGTCGGGGTGGCCACCTGTATCACCCTTCCGTCTCTCATCACCCCGATCCGGTCGCCGAGGACGAAGGCCTCTTCCTGGTCGTGGGTGACGAAGACCGAAGTCATCCCTACCTCCCTCATGAGGCTGGCGATATCGCTACGTACCTGGGCTCGCAGGGTTGTGTCCAGGTTGGAGAACGGCTCGTCAAAGAGCAGCACCCTGGGGCGGGGTGCCAGGGCCCGGGCAAGGGCGACCCGCTGCTTCTGACCTCCGGAGAGGGCGTCGAGATAGCGATCGGCGAGACGTTCGAGCCCCACCATCTCCAAGGTTTGTGCCACCCGACCCTGTTCGATCTGTTCTTTGTCCAGTCCGAAGGCAACGTTTTCCGCCACCGTGAGATGGGGAAAGAGAGCCCAGTCCTGGAAGACCATGCCGATCCGGCGTCGCTCGGCAGGCACGAATTCGGTGGGACTGGTCAGTGTCTCTCCGCCGAGGACGATCGTGCCGCTGTCAGGGGCCTCCAGGCCGGCCAGGACCCTAAGCAAGGTGGTCTTGCCGCATCCGCTGGGACCGAGGAGAACGAGCGTTTCGCCGCGCTCGACGGTGATGGTGACATCGTCGACGGCGAGTACTTCACCGAACCTCTTAGTGATCCTTCGCGCATGCAGATAGGGAATGACGGGCTCCTGGTTCCGTTCCGATCAAACACCAGTGTATGGCGGGCCTGACATCATATCATTGGCGTCACTCACCACTTCTCGGGACCTAACGCCGCCTCGGTCCTCAGGAGCCCTGAACCACGCTGACGCTCCCCGCCAGTTCTTCAGAAACGTGAACCCGTCCCTTCTTGGTCGACACCAGACAGGCCCCGCCTTCGGCCACAGCGAGCAGGACCACCTCGGTGCCAGGGGCTATGCCCTGTTCGGCCAGGAACGACCTGCCGGCGGCGTCACCCTCGACCGCAACTACCTCGAGGGAACGGCCCACCTGAGACTCGCCCAGGGGTGTCCCCGCGTCCGCGGTGGGCGAAGCAAAGGTAGCCGCCGGAATGGGCTTGCCTTGGGGGCTTACCTGGGGGTCGCCGAGGAACTCGGCCA
>JBHHWH010000068.1:0-12725 GCA_046756405.1 Acidimicrobiia bacterium
ACACCTGTGCTGCCGACGGATGTCAGAGCCGCTACCGGCTCCAAATCCATCACATCCACCATTGGGCAGACGGCGGGCCGACCGATCCGGAAAACCTCATAGCTTTGTGTTGGTTCCACCATCAGATCGTCGTCCACCACAAGGGCTTCACCCCCTACCGGCATCCTGACCACGGCAGGATCCGATTCAAACCCCCCAACCGGGATCCCCCCGACTAGACGGGAGCCCCGCCCCGTAACCAAGTAGCGTCCCCGCGCATGGATCTGGGTGTGTTCCTTCCCGTCTCCGGTCGGGCGGCCTCGCGGGCCACGCTGGCCGAAAGCGCCCAACGGGCCGAAGAGCTGGGCTTCACTTCCGTCTGGGCCGCCGACCGAGTGGTGATGCCGTGGTCGATCGAGACCCCCTACCCCTACGCCGAGGGCTCGACCTTCATCGTTCCTCCCGACCGCCCCTTCCTCGAGTGCCTCACCGTGCTCGCCTTCCTTGCCGGGGTGACTGAGCGGATCCAGCTCGGAGCCAGTGTGGTGGTAATGAACTTCCGCCACCCCCTCCACTGGCTCCGTCAGGCCACCTCGATCGACCGCCTCTCTGAAGGACGGCTCATCCTGGGGGTAGGGGTGGGATGGATGGAGGAGGAGTTCGCCGCTATGAACGCCCCCTACGTCGAGCGGGGCCGGGTGGGCAACGAACAACTCGAAGTGATCCGCCGGCTGCTCAGCGAGGCGCACGTCAGCTACCACGGCGAGTTCTACGACTTCGAGGACATCGCCTTCTATCCAAAGGCTCACCGGGACAAGCTGCCGATCTGGGTGGGTGGCGAAGGCAAGCCGGCCCGACGCCGAGCCGGCCGGTCCGGCGACGCCTGGTTCCCCTACTTCGTCCGCATCACCCCCGAGGATCTGGCAGGGCGGTTCGAGACCGTCGAGCGGACCGCCTCTGAGCACGGCCGGGAGGTGTCCCTGGCCTGTTGCCTACCGGTGGAAATCACCGACACCAAGGTGCCCCAGGAACCCGACAGGCTACGGGGCACCCCCGCTCAGGTCGGTGCGGCCCTGCGGCGCTTCGAGGAGGTCGGTGTGACCCATGTCGCCCTTCAGTTCATGGCTCCCCGCTATCCGCACCGGGTGGCCCAGGTGGAGGCCTTCGCCGCGGGCTCGGGCTGGCTCTGAGTCAGCCGGTGACAGCAGCCAGGACCCGCTCCAAGGCCTGCTTGGCCTGATCGGCCACGGGTTTGACCGCAGGGTTGGTGGTCAGGTCCACCATGATGCCGGGGTCGAGGATCCCCACCACGCTGCCATCGCCGTCCTCGTAGACAACCACGTTGCAGGGAAGCAGAAGACCGATGTCCTGCTCCAGATCAAGGGCTTGGGAAGCGAGGGTGGGGTTGCAGGCCCCAAGGATCTTGTACGGCGGTACATCGAGGTCGAGCTTGGTCTTCAGCGTGGCCGCCACGTCGATCTCGGTGAGGACACCGAATCCTTCGCCGGCTAGAGCTTCCCGAACTTTGGCCTCGGCTGCCTCCACGGGGAGAGAGACACGGCCTTTCATTCCATAGGTGACATCAGACATTTTCTTACCCCTTCGTTTGGTCGCTTGTCGGGGAACGGGCGTCGTCGACGCCAACGTACCCGTGTTCGACGGTTGCACGAAACACGCTTTTCAGGCGAGTATTCCCAGCGACTCCAGGTCTGCAGCCACCAGGTACAGTCCTGCCGCCTCAACCCGCACTTCACCGTCCACCATGAGCTCTCCGGATAGCCGCAACCGTTTCCCTCTCCGCTCGTCCACCCGTCCACGCAGCTCGATTTCGTCGTCAACGTAGACCGGCCGCCGGTAGCGGAGTTCGAGGGATCCGGTGACGGTGAGCACCTGCTCGACGAGGAGTCCTGCCCACACCAGGACCTCGTCGAGACCGGTGGCGGCTACGCCACCATGGAGAGTGGTCCCCGCACCCCGATACTCGGCGCGAGGTCGGAATCGAGCAGCAACCACGCCGTCGACCAGGCTGAAGCCATCGAGGTGGAGACCCAGCGGGTTCTCCCGCCCGCAGGCGAAGCAGCCATCGTCGTAGTGGCGTCGGATCCGATCGACCAGGGTGGCGGTGTCCAGCGTCATGAGTTCACGCTACCGGACACGGGTACAACTCGACTCAGCCCTCGGCAGGGCCGTAGATCTCGATTTCCAACGCACCGGTGTTGCCGCCGGTGGACTCCTCGACATCGAACCTGAGAACCTGACCCACAAAGCTCACCTCTACCGGCTCGGAGCCAGCGGGGAAGGGGCCATAGGTCTCTTCACCGTCCACGGTCACGGTGAAAGTCTGGGTAATGGCAGTACCGTCGCTCATCTCCCTGGTGACGAAGGCCACCCTCGCCACCGCGGTCGGCTCCCCAAGGTCGATCACTATGTAGGCGTCGTCCCCATCGCCCCGGGAAGACCACTCGGTCCCGCGGTCGCCGTCTATAGCCAAAGCTGCGGCGAAGCTCGACGAGAACTCCGAACTTACGTCCACCACCGAGGCTGCCAAGGCAAGATTCGGTCCATAGGGCGGAAGGACGGCCTCGGGAGTGCGGAAGGTGTAGACCTGGCTGCGGTAGAGACGGCCGTCCTCACCCACTCCTTGGAGCCGGTAGGAGTATTCCGTGTTGGGCTGGAGGTCGGTGAGGACGACACGGTGCTCGTCGTGACCGTTGGGCTCCATCTCACGATCGGCTGCGATCTGACCTGAAGGCTGCCCCACCCCGTAGGCCACGGCGCAGATGGCATTGATGGAGGTTGTGACCGTCAGCACAGCAGTGGTCGCCGAGGGATCGACGACGACAGTGGGGCCGGCCACGGCTATGTCTTCGAAGGGGAACACCTCCCCGGAGGCTTCGACCTCCTGGGTGGTAGCGGCGGAGCAGGCAGCGACCACCAGGGCGAAGCCGAGCACGAGAAGAATTCGGAAGTGCATCGAGAGGACGGTATCAGCGCTCGTCTACTCCGAGGCGAGGCCGGAGCCCTATCAGGGAGCGAGCCAAGCCCCTCGACCGCAGGACCGCCTCCTGGGGCCAGACGTGGGTTCGCACCGCGGTCATAGTCCTCTACTTCATCGCCTTCACCGCCGCCCTCCCCTCCCTGATCGTCGAGTACCCCGCGGTGGCCCGCCTTCCCCGCACCCCGCAGCAACTGATCGGAGCGGGAGTCTGGAGCCTCGGTCTCGGTGTCGGGCTGTGGGGCCTGTGGTGGGCACAACGACGGAGCCGCATCTGATGGAGACCCAGCTCCACTTCTACGACGTGAACATCCCCTGTCTGGCGGCCTGCCCGGTGCACACCAACGCTGGCATGTACGTCGCCGCGATCGCCGAAGCACCCGCCGGCCACGACGGGTAGGAGTCCCGGGTCCGGTTCGTCCTGTTCGAGATCCCACCACTCGCCGCAGGTGTTGAGCGTGCGGGCTACTCGTCGGCCATGCCGATCGCGGTGGGGAGCGAGTCCGAGAAGCGAGTTCTAGTGGCGAGAACGTCTCGAGCCGAAGCGAGCATCACCCCTGCTGCCACCGCCCACACCAGAGCCCCCAATGCTACGTGGACCACCCTGACCACCGGAGCCAGCAGGGTGAGGACGGTCATCCCACCGATGATCCCCTGAGCCAGATACACGCCCAGAAGCACGGCGGTGGATCTTCCCCACCGTCTCCCCCAAAGGACGACGGTTAGATAAACCAGATAGCCGAACACGGCGAGGACGGTTACCCGGTGAAGGAACTGAGCCGTCCGAGCTGCACTGCCCCCTAGAGCCGGCAGGGCTGTGCCGGCCATAAGCGGCCAGTCGGGGAAGGCGAGACCGGCCCCCAGGCCCCTCACCCAGGCGCCCACCAGAATTACCGCGAAGACCCCGGCTGCGGCACCAGCCAAAAGCCCGTTAGGCCAGGCCCACCGCCACAAACCGTCGCTGGGAAGCTGCCATATCGCCATCAGAATGCCCAGCAGCAGCATCGCCGTGCCCAGGTGCACGGTGACCATCACCGGATCCAGTTCGGTGAGGACCACGATCCGGCCCAGCCAGGCCTGGATCGCAAGCAAGACAAGGGCCACCAGGCCAAGACGAAACGCCCACGGATGAGCGGCGCGTCTCCTCCAGGCAGTCGCCACGAGCCACACGACCATGACCCCGACGACTGCGGCCAGGGTGCGGTGGGTGTACTCGATGAGGGCCGCACGCTCCAGGGGAGGAATCCAGCTGCCGTAGCAGGTGGGCCAGTCCGGGCAGCCGAGACCGGAGCCGCTGACACGCACGATCGCCCCCATCACGATCAACACATAAGTGACGACGGCCGACCATAGGCCGAGCCGCCGCAACTGCTTCAACTGCTTCGCCGAGTCACCACTGCCGGTGAGAGTACCTTCCCTTCCGGCTCTGGAGCACTTCAAAAGAGGTACAGGGTGGGATAGATGATCACCCAGGCCAGGTCGACGAAATGCCAGTACTTGATGACACCTTCCGCTCCCCAATAGTCCCCAGGGCCAAAGTGTCCCTTCCGCCCTAGGTTCCAGATCACCAACAATCCGACCACACCGGTGAAAACGTGGAAGCCGTGAAGCCCGATAAGAGCGACAAAGTTGGAGCCGTAGATTGTCGATGGTGGGAAGAACTCGAGAGCCTCCCGGAACTCCAGGACCACTCCGCCGAGGAACACAACTCCCAGGGCGATGGTCACCAGGACATACCGGAGGAAGCGACGCCTATCGCCATGGGCGATCGACGACTCCGCCAGGTAGGCGCTGATGCTGGAGCCCAATAAGACGACCGTAAGCGCGAGGGCGAGGGCCTGGTTGAGTTGTTCGGGCTTGTCGACGCCCGCGGTCACGTAGCGGGCGGAGATGAAGGCACCGAAAAGGAAGGCCTCGGAGGCGAAGAACAGCCAGAGGCCGAGACGGTTCGCCCTGGGTCGGTACATGGCTTCCGCCCGCTCGTGGGCCGCCCTGGCGCCCAGTGCCATCAGTGTCTCCCTTCTCGCAGGTCGCGGATGTGCATGAAGTACTTGAGGATGAGCCAGCCCTTGGCAGCAACGAAGGGAAGCAGCCACGGCAGAGAAAAGGCCACCGAGACCGCTATCACGTACTCGACCAAGGTGAGCACCGCCAGCCACGCCGCAACCCGGACCCCGAGACGCTGCTTCGCTCGGAGTAGCTCAGCGTCGACTATCTCAACCCGAACGGTCACCCTCACCTCCCATGTTCACGTGTTCGGACCCGGGCGTTCCGTAGTCGTAGGGGTGGCCCACCACCTCGGGCAGGAGAGGGAAGTTGTGCTCCGGGGGCGGCGAGGAGATCTGCCATTCCAGAGTGCGGGCCCCCCAGGGGTTGTCCGGTGCGGGAGCACCCTTTCGGGCCGACCACAGCAGGTTCCCGGCATAGAGCAGGAAGCTAGCCCCGAGGAGGTAGGAGGCGATGGATGCGAATCCGTTGGCTCCGGCGTAATACTCGGGATAGTCGGCCACCCGGCGGTTGAGTCCGTTGACACCGGCCCAGAAGAGGGGGATGAACACCAGGTTGAAGGTCACCGTGAGCCACACGGCAAAGATCTGGCCCTGCCGCTCGTTGTACATCCGCCCGGTGATCTTGGGGAACCAGAAGAAGGAGGCAGCCAGTAGGGCGAAGATCGAGCCGCCAACGATCGTGTAGTGGAAGTGGGCCACCACGAAGTAGGTGTCGTGGAGGTGAACGTCGGTGGCCACATCCGCCAGGTAGATGCCGGTGATCCCGCCGATGGCGAAGTTGATCAACCATCCAAAGGCGAGGAGCATCGGCGTCTTGAACCGGATCTTTCCTTCCCACAGGGTTCCCAAGGCCCCCAGGAAGACCAGCCCGGTGGGGATGGAGATGGCCTCGGTGAGGACCATGAACGGGGCGTGAAGTCGCTCCCCCATGCCGCTGGTGAACATGTGGTGAGCCCACACCACCACGCTCAGACCCACGATCCCCCAGAGGCCCGCCACCACCGTCTTATAGGCGAATAGGGGCTTACGAGAGAGGTGAGTGATGATCTCCAGCATCACCCCGAAGGCGGGCAGCACCATTATGTAGACCGCGGGGTGGGAGTAGAACCAGAAGAGGTGTTGGTAGAGGAGGGGAGTGCCGCCTCCATCGGCGAGGAAAAAGGTTGTTCCGGCAATCCGATCCAAGAGGATGAGGATCAGCGAGGCAGCGAAGAACTGGGTCACCAGAAGGCTGAGGGTGGAGGCTGCCAGGGCGGCCCAGACAAAGATGGGAAGCCGCCCCCAGCTCATGCCAGGTGCCCGCATCGTGACCACGGTGGTGACGATGTTGAGCCCGCCCAGGATCGAGGAGAGCCCGAAGGTGACTATGGCCAGGATGAACAGCACTTGACCGCCTTGGTTGAGCACGCTCAAGGGCGGGTAGGCCGTCCAACCGGTGTCGAAGGAACCGAGGAGGGGAGCTGAGAGCAGTCCTATGGCCACCGGGGGCACCAGCCAGAAGCTGAGCGCGTTAACCCGGGGAAAGGCCATGTCACGAGCGCCGATCATCAGCGGAACCAGGTAGTTGCCAAAGGCACCCAGGATCCCCGCCACGGCCACGGCGATCATCAGGATCCCGTGCATGCTCATCAGCTTGTTGTAGTCGTCGGCATTGAAGAGGTCCTGACCGGGGGAGGCGAGTTCGTACCTCATGAACATGGCCACCAGGCCACCCAACAGGAGCACCACGATGAAGGTGACCAGATACTGGATGCCGATCACCTTGTGGTCGGTGGTGAATCTGAAGTAGCGGCGCCAGTCGGAAACGTGCTCGTCCTTGGCGGGGAGACCTAGCCACTCCCGAGCCCAGGTGTTCCAGAGGCCGATTCCAGCCAACCAGCCGAGAAGGCCGAGGACGAACCCGAAGGTAACCGCCACCTCATCCGAGGGAGCTCCACCCCTGATAGCCACCGTGAGCCAGGCACCGGCGCCATAGCCGACTAGCCCACCGACGATGGCACGGATCAACGGCAGCATCTCAACCTCTCCCTTCGGACAGTGCATCCACCGTGGCCTGGGAACTCAACCAGACCTCGAACTCGGCTTGGGAGACGACGCGAACCGGTATCGCCATCTGGGCATGCCCGATACCACACAGTTCGGCGCACTGCACCCGGAGACCCGGGTCCTCACCAAAGGTGCCGATCTTGGTGGGAGTGACGAAGGCGTGGGTAGTCATACCGGGGACAGCGTCGATTTTCATCCTGAAGGCCGGCACCCAGAAGGAGTGGAGCACATCCCTGGCGGTGACGTCGAAGCGGATCCGGGTGTCGACGGGTACCACCAACTCCTCGCTGGATTCGACGCCGTTGGGGTAGATGATGTTCCAGCTCCAGCGCTGGGACTCGACTTCGATGATCAAATCGGGCTCGGGGTCGGCCCGCAGCTCGGCCAGCCCGACGAACCCGGGGTTGATGAGGATGGCCAGGGCCAGGGCACTGGTGATGGTCAGCCAGGCGGCGACGACCTTCTTGCTGCCTTTGATGGGGGGCCCGTCTTCCAGGCTGTCTCCGTTCGCCCGGAACTTGAAGGCGGAGTAGATCACCACCGAGACCACGAAGGCGAACACCGGGATGCCGAGGATGCTGAGAAGGATGAAAGCGTCGTCGATGATCCTCGCTTCGCGAGAGAACTGCTCAGGCAGGAACTCGAAGCCGAAAAGGATCGCTTCGCCGATTGCTACCAGCGCCAGCCAGAGCAGGCCGGCACCGAGAAGATCCCGTCTGGAAGAGTTGTTCCGCCTCACGGCGGGGTATCATATACTCTGTTTATCGACGATGTCCATAATCTCGGGATCGTTCCGGCCAACATGAGAGGGTGGAGGTGAACCCATGAAGATTGTTCCCACCCGTCGCACCGACTACGCCCTTCGCTCCCTCATCTATCTGGCAGAGCACCCCGACGATCGGATCAACGCCGCGGAGATCGGGACTGAGATGGACGTTCCGCTTCCCATCCTTCACCAGGTCCTCGCCGAACTTCAGAGGGCCGGCCTGGTGACCTCGCTTTCGGGCCCCAGGGGCGGCTACCTAATCGCCCGCAACCCCGAACAGCTCACCATCCTTGAGATCCTCGAAACCATGGAGGGTCCAATCAGGCAGGGCGAGTGCGCCCTACGCGGCGGACCCTGCCATTGGGACGAGGTATGTGCAGTTCACCCCGCCTGGAGCGAGGCACGGGAAGAGTTCGCTTCCGCCCTCGCCTCTCACACCCTGGCGGAGGTGACCGAAATGGACCTCCGCCTACGCCACGGAACCGCTGAGATCCCAGAGAGTTCGCATCGCCGCTAGACCTGGATAGGGAGGCGTACCTCAGGACCGAACGTGGTTCTTGTGATCGCGAGGGGAGGCGTGAAAGTGCTCCTCGGCTGCAGCGGAACCCGCCAGCACCACCCCTTCACCGATCGTCTGGCATCGAATCGGGTCGGTGCAGTCGGCAGGATCCAGCGAACGCGCCCGCTCAGTGATAGCGACCAGTTGCTTGCGGGTCTTCTTGAGCTTGGCGATGTGCCGGTCCAGATCCTCGAGGTGGCGCTCGAGGAGAGCCAGGACGTGATGGCACGTGGCCACCCCTTTGCCACGCAGATCCAGAATGGAAGAGATCTCCGTCAGGGTGAGGCCCGTGGCCTGGGCATCGCGGATGAACCGGAGCCGCCCTACGGCCTCCTCGTCATAGTCCCTGTATCCGTTGGGCTCTCGCTGGGGAGGGGGCAGCAGTCCGATGTCTTCGTAGTAGCGGATGGTCTTCGTGTTCACGCCGGTAAGACGGGCAAGTTCTCCAATTCTCATGGACTTCATATTAACCCCTTGACCTTCCAGTCGGATGGAAACTGTATGTTGGCGGAGAGAGAGTTCCCCGGGGGTCAACAAAGCCTGGGAACCGAACGCAAGAGCCCCCGCGAGGGAGGCGAGAGAAAGGAGCGATGATGAGAGACCCAGTGTGTGGGATGACTGTCGCAGATGGGGCCCTGAAGGTCGACGCCTACCCCGAGTACGGCTTCTGCTCCGAACACTGCCGCCAGTCGTTCCTGGCGGACCCGGAGCGCTACACCGGACAGTCCGCCGGGCACCACGACATGGGCACCGAGGAGTCGGCCGAGGAGGACGCCGACCCGGTTGAAGCCCCGGTCCTGGTCGGCGCCGGGGCCAGGACCGATCAGGCCGAGACGTTGCAGATCGCGGTGGAGGGGATGAGTTGTGCCTCCTGTGTTTCGACTATCGAGAACGCCTTGGATGAGATACCCGGAGTGATAGAAGCCCGGGTGAGCTTCGCCAGCGAGCGCGCCACCGTGGACGTCGTCCCCGGGGTGGTGGATCTCGAGAAGCTGGTCACAGCCGTTGAGAAGGCCGGATATCAGGCCCGGCCCGCGAGCGACGACGCCGACGACGATACAGAGCAGGCTGGACGGGAGCGTCTGTACCGCACCCTCCTGAAGAAGTTCTGGTTTGCGGCCGCGGTCTCACTGCCGGTGATCTACTTCTCCTACCCAGAGATCTTCCCCGGCGTGCCCGAGAAGGGTTCTGCCGCACTGAACACGATCTGGGCCGGCATGGCTGTCCTCACCTTCGCCGTGATGGCCTGGTCCGGATCCCAGTTCTTCACCGGGGCCTGGTCCGCCTTCAAGCACCGCAGCGCCAACATGAACACCCTGATCGCCATTGGAATCTCGGCGGCGTGGCTGTATTCCACCGTCGCCCTTCTCTTCCCGGGTTTCTTCCCCGACGAGAAGTTGCGGGACGTCTTCTACGACGTGACCGCGGTGGTCACCGCGTTGGTGGTGTTGGGATCGGCGTTGGAGATCCGAGCCCGCGCCAAGACCTCCGAGGCGCTGAAAAAGCTCATCGGCCTTCAACCCAAGACTGCCCGGGTTATCCGGGACGATGCCGAGGTCGAGGTACCCGTGGAGGAGGTGAAGATCGACGACGTCGTGGTGGTCAGGCCCGGAGAGAAGATTCCGGTGGACGGGGTGGTGGACTCCGGATCGTCGGCGGTAGACGAGTCGATGGTCACGGGTGAGTCGATCCCCGTCGAGAAGAACGAAGGCTCCACCGTGATCGGAGCCACCATCAACAGGACCGGGACCTTCCGGTTTCGTGCCACCCGGGTGGGTCGAGACACGATGCTCGCCCAGATCATCCAGATGGTGCGCGACGCCCAAGGGTCGAAAGCCCCCATCCAGCGGACCGTGGACAAGGTTGCCGGCTACTTCGTGCCGGCGGTGATGATTGTTGCCATCCTGACCTTCATGGCCTGGTACACCTTTGGCCCCTTCCCAGCCCTGGTGTACGCGGTAATTACGGCGGTCACGGTTCTGGTCATCGCCTGCCCCTGCGCCCTTGGACTGGCCACCCCCACCTCGCTGATGGTGGGTATCGGCAAGGGCGCCGAAAACGGCATCCTCATCAAGTCCGGGGACGCGCTGGAGACGGCCCACCGGATAACCACGGTCGTCCTGGACAAGACAGGAACGGTGACCAAGGGCGAACCGGCCTTGACCGACGTGGTCGCCTTCGATCCCTTCACCGACGAGGAAGTCCTCCGTCTCGCCGCCTCGGCGGAGATCGGCTCGGAACACCCCCTGGGGGAAGCCATCGTTGCCGGCGCCCGGGACCGCGGCATCGAGGTCGGCGAGCCCGACGATTTCGAGGCTGTCCCTGGCCACGGCATCGCTGCAACGGTCGACGGGAAGAGGGTCGTCTTGGGCAACCTCAAGTTCATGGCAGACCGGGGTGTGGCCGCGGGTGCCGCCGAAAAGGTAATGGAACGACTCTCCGACGAGGGGAAGACGGCCATGGTGATGGGAGTGAACGCCGAGCTGGCCGGGATCGTCGCCGTGGCCGACACCATCAAGGAGGATTCCAGGGTCGCCATCTCCCGGATGCACGAGATGGGTCTCGAAGTGGTCATGATCACCGGAGACAACCCCCGCACCGCATCGGCGGTCGCCGGCCAGGTGGGCATCGACCGGGTCCTCGCCGAAGTGCTCCCCCAGGACAAGGCGAACCAGATCAAGCTGCTCCAGGCCGAGGGCAAAGTCGTGGCCATGGTGGGGGACGGGATCAACGATGCTCCGGCTCTGGCTCAAGCCGACGTGGGTATGGCCATGGGCACAGGCACCGACGTGGCCATGGAGTCCGGCGACATCACCTTGGTGAAGGGAAGCCTCACCGGTGTGGCCACTGCCATTGAGCTGTCCAAGGCCACAATCCGCAACGTCCACCAGAATCTCGTGGGGGCCTTCGCCTACAACACCCTGGGCATTCCCATCGCCGCGGGTGTCCTCTACCCCTTCTTCGGGATCCTGCTCAGTCCGCTGATCGCCGGTGCAGCGATGGCGTTCTCGTCGGTGACGGTGGTAAGCAACGCCAACCGACTGCGCCGCTGGAAGCCGAGGCTCGCCGAGGCATCCGCATCATGAGTCGCCGAAGCGAGTCGCCCCAGAAAGGAGTCACATCATGGATGTTCTGATCGTCAACCTCATCGGCCTAGTACTGATCGCCCTGATCGTCTGGTACTTCTGGCTGTCCAAGCCGGAGGGGGCCGCCGCCGCCCTGGCCGGGAGTGTTCAGGAGGCCTACGTAGTGGTCAAAGGGGGATACTCCCCCGACACCATCCGAGTTGAGGCGGGTAAGCCGGTTCGTCTCATGTTCAACCGGACAGAGTCGGACCCTTGCTCGGAGAAGGTCATCCTGGACGGTTTCGGCGTCTCCGCTGATCTTCCCGAGGGCGAAATAGTCCCGGTGGAGTTCGTCCCCAACGAGCCCGGCGAGTACGAGTTTGCTTGCCAGATGGGGATGCTGCGAGGAAAAATCGTCGTCGAATGAGCGAGGACCAACGCGAGCCGATCCTCGGGTGGGAAGCAGCCCTGTCCTTCTGCCCGCCCGAGGACTCACCTCTCCTGGCGAGGACGGCGAGCGACGACACCGACGGCGAGCAGCGGGCGGTCACCCGACGTTACGACCGAATGGCATGGCTGTATGACTTCTACGACGCGCCCATGGAGTATGCCGGGATCCGCCGCCGCCGGAAACGGCTAGTGGCCAGGGCCCGCGGCCGCGTCCTGGAGGTCGGGGTCGGCACCGGTAAGAACCTCCCCCACTATCCCGCGGGGGTGGAACTGACCGCGATCGACGTGTCAGAGGCCATGGTGGGCCAGGCCCGACGACGGGCGGAGAGACTGGGCATCTACCCCACCTTCGAGCTAGCCGATGTCACCACCCTTCCGTTCCCGGATGACACCTTCGACACCACCCTGGCCACCGCCGTCTTTTGCTCGGTGGCCGATCCCGTCGCCGGACTGCGGGAGCTGAGTCGGGTCACCAAACCCGACGGCCAGATCCTTCTCCTCGAGCATGTACGGCCCCGCAATCCCATCCTGGGATGGCTGGCCGACCTCGTCACGGTGTTCACTCGTCGCATCTTCGGCTTCACAGCAAATCGTCGAACCGAAGAAAACGTTGTTGCCGCCGGTCTGGAGGTAGCGGACGTTCGCCGGGAGGGCATTTGGAGGGAGATCATCGCCCGCCCCGGAGTGAGAGACAGGAACGAACCCGGAATCAGGCCAGCTTGACCCGCACCGGCATCCGTTTGATGCCGTGGATGAAATTGGAACGGAGACGCTCCGCCGGGCCGGCCAACTCAATGTGTTTGAGACTCGAGACTGAGGGGGTCCTGGAAAAGGTGGGACGCAAGGGTTTCGTAGT
>JBHHWH010000069.1:0-12363 GCA_046756405.1 Acidimicrobiia bacterium
GATCGGACCCTCCGCCGGGAGGGAGGCCTCAGGAGATGATGCCGAGGCGAAAGGCTACGGCCACGGCCTCGGACCGCCGGGTCACCCCCAACCGGGCGTAGATACTCCGCAGATGGGACTTCACCGTCGCCTCCGACTCACCGAGACGCTCCGCAATGGCCCGGTTGTCCAGACCGCAGGCGAGGAGAGCCAGGATCTCGATGTCCTCGCTGCTCAACTCCCCAACAGGCATGTTCGAGCTGGGAGACACCATCTGGGCGATCAACGGTGCGGTGATCTCCCCCTGAATGTAAGAACCGCCTTCGGCAACCACCCGCAGCGCCCGCAGCAGCTCCTCACGGTCACTCGACTTCAGCAGATACCCCGACGCCCCCAACTCGATAGCCCGCTTCACATAAACCGGATCGTCGTACATCGACAAGACGATCACCCGCGGAGCATCAGGATCATCCCCGATCCTCTCCAACACCTCCAACCCCCCACCCTCCGGCATCTTGAGATCCAGGAGAATGACATCCGCCTCCACCGACCCCAACAGCTCCAGCAACTCCTCGCCGCCGGAGGCCTCCCCCACGATCTCCACATCATCAACCGGCTCGAGCAGAGTCGAGATCCCCTCCCGAACAATCCGATGATCATCAGCCAGGATGACTCTCACGTCTTCACCTCTAGATCGGCTTTAGGTACCCAGGCTTGGAACAGTGTGCCACCGTTCGCCGACCGCCTAATCCTCACTCCGCCCCCTAAGACCTCCAACCGCTCCCGGGTGATGGTGAGGCCGAGGCCCTCCTCTCCCGAAAACCCCTCCCCGTCATCAGAGACTTCGATGAACACCATGGTCCTCGTGGAGTAGACGCGAAGCTCGGCTTTCGTGGCGCGGGCGTGACGGCGCACATTGGTAATGGCCTCGCGAGCGGCGCGATAGAGGGCAACCCTTCCCACGGGGGAGAGTTCGAAGTGATCCTCAACTTCGACCTCCACTTCAAGGTCCGTCTCCATCTCGGTCACCTCAGCCAATTCGTCCAAGGCCGCGGTCAGCGAAAGGTCTTCGCCCGTTCCGTGGCTCAGCGAGCGGAGGGTGGCGCGCAGGGTCCTTTCCACCTCTCCCACCAACGACCCAAGTTTGGCCAGCTCGCCGCCCTGCGGCGCCTCGCTTCCTACCTCGGATCGAAGATGCTCAAGCCCGTAGTGGACGCGGTAGAGGGTCTGGCCGATGTCGTCGTGAAGCAACCCGATGATGCGCTTTCGTTCCTCGGCCTGTGCCTGGACCAGGTCACCGAACAGTTTCTCAGCGAGGCGCTGGCGGCGGGTGATGATCCGACCGTTCACGATCAGGAGCCCGACGATGAACACCGCGAATAGACCCATCGACACGGCCACACTCCACCAGACGTAGCGTCGGGTGTCGGAGACCGCGCCCTCTATGTGCTCGGCCAGACCGTATCCCTCGAACACAGCCACTACGTCGCCCGATTTGCCGAACACCGGTATGTAGTACTCCCGAAGCGGGGGAAGACCTCTTTCGAAACGGGCCTCGGGCAGGTCGAGGTCGGGTACGTCGGACTGGTCGGCTCCCTCGAAAGCAGCAAGGCGCTCCCTTGTCGGGGGGTAACGCTCACCGATCAGCTCAGCTCGATCCGAGTAGGCGATAGTTCCGTCAGGAAGCCAGATCTTCACTCGAAACGTGTCTACTCCGAGGACCTGACGCTTCACGAATTCGTCGAGGGCCGCTATGGCCTGCGGGTTCCCCGGATCGGGCGGCATCAGGCCCGACTCCGCCAGCTCCTCAGCAACTCGGCGGCGACTGTCGATTTCCGCGTTCACGAAGTGCCTCTCCACCTGCCGAGGAATCCATAGACCCAGGGCAACGACGACCACCGCCGAGGCCGCCAGGGACACCAGCGCCACCCGGCCGATGGGGCCGGCGGCCTTCAGCTCGGCGCGGAGCGCGGCGAGGCCTCTGGGTTCAGCTTGGCCTGATGTCACCGGATCTGCTTTCTCCTATCCTCTCCGTGGCGGGGAGCCCCCTGCAAGCGTAACGGTGGCTAGCCGGCCCGCAGTCGGCGGACCGAAGGGACCTCTTACCGGCTGGAAAGTCGTCGCGAAGCACCAAAGGGATGCCGATCGGCTAGGTTGAGGGCTACAGCACACCCAACGGGTGCGCTCGGCGCCCGCCTTCGCTCTTTCGTTCCGTCGGTGAAGTCGCCACACATCAGCCTTGTCCCTCCGATCTTACGAAGGAAGGCCGGTGCGTGAAGGCGTCAGTTAGGAAGACGGTTCGGCTCTGAAGGAGCGAATGCAATGTCCACCAATATCTATGTCGGGAACCTCCCGTTCCAGACCAACTCGTCCGACCTGGAGGCTCTGTTTGCCGCCCACGGCGAGGTGACCAGCGCCCAGGTGATCTCAGATCGCGACACCGGCCGCTCCCGAGGCTTTGGCTTCGTGGAGATGGCCTCCGCCGATGCCGCCAACGCGGCCATTGAGGCCCTCGACGGCCGGGACTACGACGGCCGTCGCCTCAAGGTCAACATCGCCCGCGAGCGCTCCCGCTGATCCTGCGGCCCCAAGGCCGCTGCCAACCAAAGAAGCCCCCGGCTGTCGCGGGGGCTTCTCATTTGCTCAAGTCGGAGGCAGCATCCGCACCGTGTCCCTCAGCGGGGAGACCGCCAGGGAGGAGACCAGCTCCGCCACGGCCTGCGTGATCGCAGTGCTGGGCTCGCTGCTCTCGCCCTTGGCAGGTAGGGGCAGGACCTTCTTCTTCGGGAAGGGGACCAGCCTTACCGGTGCGTCGGGCTCCAGCTCCAGCAACTCCCGGGCTAGCTCGATCGCCCGCTCGAGCCCACCCAGCTCGTCCACCAGCCCGAGGCGGTGGGCCTCCTCTCCGGTCCAGACCCGCCCCTTGGCCAGGTCCTCAACCTGTTGGGGTTGCAGGCCCCGACCCTCTCCCACCCGGCCTTTGAACTCCTCGTAGATCATGTCCAGGGTGGCGCTGACCCGTTGCCGCTCACTTTCGGTGAAGGGTCGGTCGGGGGTGAAGATGGTGGCGTTCTGACCCAGGTGTAGCTCGTCCCAATTCACGCCTGCCTTCTCCCACGCGGGGCGGGTCACCAGCTTCCCGGTGACGACACCGATCGACCCGGTGAGGGTCCCCGGCTGGGCCACGATCCGATCGGTGGTGCTGGAAATCCAATAGCCCCCGGATCCGGCCACATCGCCCATCGAGACCACCACCGGCTTTCCCGCCTCCTGGGCTCGCACGATCTCCCGCCGGATCACCTCCGAGCCCACCGCCGACCCACCGGGAGAGTCCACACGAAAGATGATGGCCTTCACCTTCTTGTCGTCGATCGCCTCGCGGAAGGCCTCGGCAACGACATCGGCCCCCATCGAACTGGTGCGGCTGAGGGGGTCGAATCGAGGTCTGCCCCGGTTGATGCTCCCCACACCGTGGATCAGGGCCAGGGCAGTCCCCTTGCGATGGGGTCGCCCGACCCGCTTGAGGTATCGGTCGAGGAAGAGAAGCTTCCCCTCCTCCCCCCTGGCCTTGTCATAGACCTGGTCCCGATAGGAGATGGCATCGACCAGACCCGCCTCCACCGCCTCATGGGGAAGCAGTGGAGCATGGTCGATCAGCTCCCGCACCCGGCCTTCATCCAGCCCCCGATCCTCCCCTATCCCGGCCACGATCTGAGAGAACTGCGACTCGAGGATCGCGGTGGCGGCCTCACGGTGAGGTTCGGTGTAGTGGTCCTCAGTGAGGAGGTACTTGGCAGCCTTGTACTCCCGTCGGTGGTCGAAGTCGGGGATGATCGAAAGCTTGTCGAACAGCCGCCGCAGGAAGGGGGTCCGCCCCACCAGTCCGGTCAGGTACAGCTCCCCGATCGGCTGGAGATGTACCTCGTCGAAGGTCGCGGCGAGGTAGTAGCCGACGGTGGCCGACCGGCCCTCTCCGAAGGTCTCAGCGAAGGCGTAAGCCCTCTTACCCGCGGTGCGAAAGGCCGTGACGGCGTCGCGAAGTTCCTGGGCCTGGGCCAGGCCAACCTGACCGTTGCCGAGACGTACCACAAGGGCGTCCACCCGATTGTCGGACGCGGCCCTCGTCAACGCCTCGACGATGTCCCGCAGCACAGGTTTCCCCGACGCCAGGGCCCGACCCACGGGATGGGAGGGAACGTGTTCAACTACTCCGCTCTCCAGGTCCAGTTCCAGCACGGTACGCGAGGGCACACGGCGCCGCAGGAGCCGGTAGGCCACCGCCACCGCCAGGGTGACTGCGAGCAGTCCCAGGGCCAGGGGAGGCAGTACGAGGAAGCCGAACACCCATATGGCCACCACCACCCCCACCAGCGTGCCGAGGACAACCAATACCGATCGGAGCAGTTTCTCCAGCTTCACAACTCTCCTCCTTGTCGATCGCTTGGCACCCTATCCAGCCTGACTAACTTCCCCGCCACCGTGGAACCCAGCCCAACCCCTCCCATCCCCGACCGGGCCCGGGTCGTCATCGTCGGTGGCGGGGTCATCGGAGCGAGCGTCGCCTACCACCTGGCCGATCTCGGATGGAGCGACGTGGTGATTCTGGAGCGCCACCGGCTGACGGCCGGGACCACCTGGCATGCCGCCGGATTGATCGTCACCTTCGGCGCCTTCTCAGAAACTGCCACCGCGATCCGCCTCTACACCCGGGACCTCTATGCGCGCCTGGAGGCCGAAACCGGGCATAGCACTGGCTTGAGGCCGGTGGGGTTCGTCGAGGTAGCCAGCGACGAGGACCGCCTCGAGGAATACCGTCGGGTGGCAGCCTTCAACCGCTATTGCGGAGTCGAGGTGGAGGAAATCTCCGCCGCGGAGGTAGCGGAGCTGTTCCCCCTGGCCCGGACCGACGACATACTGGCTGGCTTCTATGTTCCCGGAGACGGAAGAGCCAACCCGGTGGACGTGACCATGTCCCTGGCTGCCGGCGCCAGGCAGAAGGGAGCGCGGATCATCGAAGGGGTGGCCGCTACCGGGTTCCGCCTCCATGGGGGCACAGTCACCGGGGTACACACCACAGCCGGGACGATCGAAGCCGAGTACGTGGTCAACTGTGCCGGGATGTGGGCCCGGGAGTTGGGGGCGAGGGCCGGAGTCAGCATCCCCCTCCAGGCCGCCGAGCACTACTACCTGATCACCGAGGAGATCGAGGGGATCTCCAACACCTGGCCGGTTCTCGAAGACCCGGGCTCCTACGGCTACTACCGGGAAGAGGTGGGAGGGCTGATGATCGGCCTCTTCGAGCCTGAGGCGGCGCCGTGGAGGGTGGAGGGCATCCCCGAGGGCTTCGGCTTCGGTGAGATCACCCCCGACTGGGACCGGATGGGCCCCTACGTGGAAAGGGCCATGGAGCGGGTGCCGGCCGTCAAGGATGCAGGCATCCGCAAGTTCTTCTGCGGCCCGGAGAGCTTCACCCCGGACCTCCAGCCCATCGTCGGCGAGGCCCCAGAGGTGCGCAACTACTTCGTCGCTGCCGGACTCAACTCGGTAGGCATCCTCACCGCCGGAGGGATAGGCCGAATAGTCGCCCGGTGGATCGTCGATGGACAGCCAGACGTGGACGTCACGGCCTTTCACATCGACCGCCTCCGGCCCTTTCAGGCGGCTCCGGCATACCTGCGGGCTCGCACTACCGAGTCCCTGGGAATGGTCTACCGACACCACTACCCCTACCGCTCCCCCCAGACGGCGCGGAAGGCGAAACTGTCACCGCTTCATGAACGGCTGGCAGGCTGGGGCGCCTACTTCCGCGATGTGAGCGGCTGGGAGGCCCCCGACTGGTACGCGCCACCCGGCGTGGAACCGCGAGTGGCGCAGCACTCGTGGGGGCGAGAGGACTGGTTCCCCTACTGGGAAGAAGAACACCAGGCGGCCCGGGAGGGGGTGATCCTGATGGACATGTCCTTCATGTCCAAGTTCACGGTGACCGGTCCCGGCGCCGGCGACTTCCTGGACCGTCTGTCCACAGCCAGGGTGGATGGAGAGGCAGGGAAGATCACCTACACCCAATGGCTCAACGAGAGCGGCACGATCGAAGCCGACCTGACGGTGACCAAGCTGGTGGAGGACCGGTTCTGGGTGGTGGCCACCGACACCGCCCACCGTCACGTGGAGACGTGGATGCGCCGCCATCTGAGCGGAGGGGTCGAGGTCGAAGACGTCACCGACGCCTACGCCCAGATCAATATTCAAGGACCCCGCTCCCGGGATCTGCTTCAGAGCCTGACGATCGCCGACCTGTCCAACGTGGCCTTCCCCTATCGCGCCGCCCGACACATCGGGGTGGGCGGGATCGAGGTGCTGTGCATCCGCATCACCTACCTGGGGGAGCTTGGCTACGAGCTGTACGTGCCCGCGGCTGAAGCCATCGCCGTCTACGACCTTCTCGTGGAAAAAGGTACGGACTTGGGGATGCGTCATGCCGGGCTCAAGGCCTTGGCCAGCCTGCGTCTGGAGAAGGCCTACCGGGACTACGGCCACGACATCGACAACACCGACACCCTCACCGAGGCGGGCCTGGCGTTCACCGCCGATCTGGACAAGCCCGGTGGGTTCATCGGGAGGGAGGCGGTGAAACAGCAGGTTGCCGCGGGCCCTCCCAGCCGTCTCCTCGCACAGGTACTCCTACTGGACCCGGAGCCCATGCTCTACCACGGCGAGGTCGTCTACCGCGACGGTGCGGCGGTGGGACGTGTGCGCTCTGGTTCCTACGGCCACACCCTGGGGGGAGCGGTGGGACTGGTGATGGTGGAGTCAGACCAGCCGGTGACCGACGCCTACCTGGCAGAGGGAGCGTGGCGGGTGGATGTTGCCGGGGTGCAGTACCCGGCCCGGGTCTCCCGTCGGCCCCTCTACGATCCCCGAGCCGAGCGGGTCAAGATGTGAGACCTCATGCTCGGACCACCATGCCTCGGCTTCCTCCGTGTTGGCCACATCACAGCACTCCCCCTCGACCGTGAAGCATTGCTCAGCCAGGCGGCACTCGGACGGATAGATTCCCCGGGATGGTCGGCACCCACCTCCTCGACTGGCTCCACCTTGGTCTGCGCTGGCTGCATGTGATCGCCGGGATCGTCTGGATCGGCACCTCCTTCTACTTCGTCTGGCTCAACAACCATGTGCGCCGCTCCGAGCAGCAGCCTCCGGGGAGCGAGGCCGAGTTGTGGGCGGTCCACGGGGGCGGCTTCTACCGCGTCCTCAAGTACGCCACCCCACCGGGCCTGCCCGGCACGCTGCACTGGTTCAAGTGGGAGGCCTACACCACCTGGCTGAGCGGCTTCTCGCTGCTCGTGCTGCTCTTCTACTTCGACGCTCCGGTGTTCCTCATCGACCCCTCTAAGGCCGACCTCTCCTCTCTGGTGGCAGCATCCATCGGAGTCGGCGTGCTGGTGGCGGGATGGCTGGTCTACGACCTGATCTGCAAGTCCTCCCTGCTCGAGCGACCACTGGCCTTCTCCCTGATTTCGCTGCTCCTGGTCACCGCGTTGACGGCGGTGCTGTTTCAGCTCTTCACCGGACGGGGCGCATACATCCACGTCGGGGCTCTGTTGGGGACGCTGATGGCAGGCAACGTCTTTTTCGTGATCATCCCCGCCCAGCGGGAACTGGTGGCCGCCCTCGAGGAGGGCAGGGAGCCGGATGCCGGGCTGGGAAGGTATGCCGCCCTCCGCTCGCTGCACAACAACTACATGACCCTTCCCGTGGTGTTCATGATGATCAGCAGCCACTTCCCCTTCACCTATGGGCAGGACTCCGGCTGGCTGGTTCTGGTAGGGATCATCATTGCCGGGGCGGTGATCCGACACTGGTTCAACCTGAGGGCCAGGGAGGTGGCCAACGCCTGGCTGCTTCCCGGCGCCGCCGTGGTGCTCCTCGCCCTGGTAGCTCTCACCCTGCCCGAGACGGGCGCGGCGGCCAACCGGGAGGTGACCTTCGAAGAGGGAGTGGCCATCATCGAGGCGCGCTGCGCCGTCTGCCATTCGGCCACTCCGACCCAACCCGGGTTCACTGCACCGCCCAAGGGGGTCGTCTTCGACACGCCGGAACTCATCGTCAGCCAGGCGGCCAAGATCCGGGAGATGGCGGTGACCGCCCAGATCATGCCCCCAGGCAACATCACCGACATCACCGACGACGAACGCGCCGCCCTCGCCGCCTGGTTGGACCAGTACACCGACGGCTAATCCGCGAAGCAAGGTACTAGCGGTCGGGGGCTTCAGAAGCGGTCCCCAACAGCCGATTCACTCTGAATGGCCCTCACCGCTACGGCCGAAATGCTTGGCCTCGTTCATCGCGCAGGAGTCGAGCGTTCCACGACGCTGGTCTTTGCCCAGCTCTCCAGGCTCATCGCCGAGCTGGTCGAAGCCCACCGAGTCACCCTCTACGCAGTGGAAGATGGGGGCTTTTCGCCCCTGGTTTCCGAGTTCTCTTCGGGAGAAGTGCACAAGCAGCAGTTCGAGAGGTGGCGCCGGTCGAAGAGCATCGAGGGCTCCAAACTGGCGGCCCGTCTACGAGCAGGTGAGGAGGTCGTCCTGGTCGAGGATCCGTCCGACATGCTGCCCCCCCGGCTGGTGCAGCTCTATGGAATACAGCCCCTACTGGCTGTGGGCCTTTTCACCACCGGCGAGATGCTTGGGGCCCTGGTCGTCGAAGGCGACCCCAAACAGCTCCGGGAAACCCAGGACGAGATCCGGGAACTGGCCGGAATCGTGGCCCTGGCCCTGGAGAACGCTCGAACCCTCGAACGCGAGCGCCGCCGCACTGAAGAGAGTGAGGCCCTCCTCGAGGTAGCAGTGGCCCTGGCTGAATCCACCGAGCTGAGCACCGTGCTGGCAACGGTGGCCCGAAACTCGGCCCGTGTGGCCGGCTTCGAACGTGGATCGATCCTACTCGCCGACGAGGCCGGAAACCTCAGACCGGTGATGAGCCAGTTCGCCGACGGTCATCACGACCCCGAACTATGGGAGAGGTTTCGGTCCATTCGAGCCGAGCTTCCCGCTGCCCGGCACGTCCTCGACACCCGCCAACCTGCCGCCTACACCGAGCCCGAGTCTGCTCAGGAGCTGAACCCACCAATTTGGGTAGCTCCCTTCAACATCAGGTCCATGCTGCTGGTACCCCTGCTGGCGTGGGGAGAACCGTTCGGCGTCTTGCTGTTAGACCACGGTCAGCGGCGCAACATCACACCCCAACAGATGCGGATCGCCCTGGGAGTGGCGACCCAGGGAGCTGCCGCGATCGGAATCAGCCAGCTCCTCCAGAGGGAGGCCGAGGCCCGCCAGGGTGCCGAGGAGGCACTTCACGCCCTCCGTGTCCGGGAGACCCAGCAAGCCGCGCTCGCCGAGCTGAGCCAACTGGCGCTGGCCGAGGACGACCTGGCCGGCCTGATGGATGAGGCCACCAGGGTCCTGGCCAAGACCCTCGACGTGGACTACACCAAGGTTCTCGAACTCCTCCCAGACGGGAAGGCGCTGCTGCTCAAAGCGGGTGTGGGCTGGCATCGGGGGCTTGTGGGCACGGCGACCATCGAAAACGGAACCGAGTCACAGGCCGGCTACACCCTGACCGTCTCCCACCCGGTGATAGTCGAGGACCTAGCTACGGAGACGCGCTTCAGCGGGCCGGCTCTGCTCACCGATCACGGCGCCGTCAGCGGCCTCAGCGTTGTGATCGGAGCCAGTGATCGCCCCTACGGGGTCCTCGGGGTCCATACCGCTACTCCACGCAGCTTCACCGTTGAGGACATCAACTCCGTCCAGTCGGTGGCCAATGTCCTGGCGGGCGCTATTGAGCGGCACCAAAGCGAGGCCAAGCGAAATGAAGCACAAAGAAGGATCCAGGAGAGCGAGCGCAGGTACCGGCGGCTCTTCCAGCGCTCCCCCATTGCCATGTGGGAGCTGGACCTCACCCGGGTGGCCGCGTGGCTCGAAGACCTGCGGCAACAGGGGCTGACCGACCTCAGGGGCCATCTGGAGGCCTCCCCTGAAGCTCTGGACGAAGCCATCGAGCTGGTCAGGGTGCTCGATGCCAACTCAGCCGCGGTGAGCCTGGTCGGAGCCCAAGACGTCGACCAGCTCCTCCAGGGCTTTCCCCCTCCCACCAGAACAACAGCCGTTCGCCAGGCTTTCACCGACGTGTTCAGCGCGATGCGGGAAGGACTAGAGACCTTCCAAAGCGAATTCACCGGCACGAACTTCGCCGGCGAGCTCCTCCATTGTGTGATGCACTATGTGGCGGGACGGGATGGCGACATGCTCGACCTCTCCCATGTGATCGTGGCCCTGGCGGACATAACCGAAAGGATGACGGCCGAACAGCGCCTCCGGGAGCTGGTGCGGTCCAAGGACGAGTTGATTGCCTCGGTGTCGCATGAGATCCGCACGCCGCTCACCGCGGTGCTCGGCTTTGCTCAGCTCCTCCACGACGAGGCCGAAGGCCTCTCCGAGGACGAACGCCGCGAACTCCTCGAGTCCCTGGTGGTCCAGAGCACCGATGTTGCCAACATTGTCGAAGACCTCCTCGTGGCAGCCAAGGCGGACGTCGGCGACCTGAGCGTGGTCAAGCTTTCGGTCGATCTGCGGGCCCAAGCCGCCCAGGTTCTGGAGGGTTGGAGCCAGACAACAGTCGACAAGATCGGTGTCGCCGGCGACCACGTACGCTGTCTCGCCGACCCTGCCCGGGTCCGCCAGATCATCCGCAACCTGGTGGGGAACGCTCTCCGATACGGGGGACCCAACATCCGGATGGAAGTGAGGGCCCAGGGACCGTGGGCCCTGCTTGCCGTAATCGATGACGGAGAGGGAGTTCCCCCTGAGGAGTCGCAACGGATCTTCGAGAAGTATCAGAGAGGCACCCAGGTACCCGGCCTCACCGCCGCGCTGGGACTAGGACTGGGACTGTCGCGTCACCTCGCTCGGCTCATGGACGGCGACCTCACCTACCGGCGCGAGAACGAAGAGACGGTCTTCGAGCTTCGCCTCCCCCTCGCCCCACTCGCAACCTAATGCACCAGGGCCCGTATCTGGGCCTTTGCAGGAATAGAACGGCTCGTCAGCGCAGCGGGATATCCCTCGCCGCTACGTCCTCGTAGGTCTCCCGCCGAACCAGCTCTCGGACTCGCCCTTCCTGTACCAGGACCGCTCCCGGCCGTGGCAGCCGGTTGTAGTTGGAGGCCATCGACTCGGTGTACGCACCCGTGGCTGCCACCGCGAGGAGATCCCCGACACCGAGATCGGCGGGCAGGGTGACTCGCTCCCGCACCAAGTCCCCCGACTCGCAGTGCTTCCCCACGATCGTGAAGGGCTCTAGAGCCTCCCCTCCCTTCCGGTTGGCCAGTATCACCTCGTGCTCCGCCTCGTAGAGGGCGGGGCGGATGTTGTCGCTCATCCCCCCGTCGACACTGACGTAGGTACGCAGACCGGGCAGCCGCTTCACGGTGCCCACCCGATACAGCGTCATCGCCGATGGGCCGACCAGGGCCCGCCCCGGCTCGACCGCGATGCGGGGACGGGGATAGTTGAGGCGGGCGCACATCTGATCCACCGTCGACCTAATGGCCGCCCCGTATCGCTCCACATCGACCGGGTGATCTTCGTGGGTGTAGGGGATAGCCATCCCGCCACCCAGGTTCAGCTCGCCCAGAGTGACCCCAAACCGCTCCCGCCAGCCCGCTAGCAGTCCCAGCATCACCTCGGCGTTGGCCACCAGGGCGTCGGTCCCGAAGATCTGCGAGCCGACGTGGGCGTGGGCGCCCACCAACTCGATCCCCTCCAAACCCAGCGCGGCCTCCACCGCGGCGTCGGCTAGGCCCAAAGAGAGCGTGAACCCGAACTTGGTGTCGTCGTGACCGGTCTTGACATAAGTGTGGGTGTGAGCGTCGATTCCCGGGGTGACCCGCAACCAGCACTGGAAGGGACGCCCCACCTCCTGAGCTATGCGGTCGGCCCGTTCCAGTTCGTCGAAGCTGTCCACCACCAGCCGCCCCACCCCCAGGTCAGCTGCCATCCGCAGCTCCTCTGCCGACTTGTTGTTGCCATGAAAGGCGACCCGCTCCATGGGCGCACCCGCGAGTCGAGCGGTATGCAGCTCCCCGCCACTGGCAACAGTCACTCCCAGGCCCTCCTCCACGGTGATCTGGACGAGACCCACGCTGCACCAGGCCTTGGAGGCGTAGTAGACATCCACGCCAGTGAAGGCCGCCCGGTAGGCGCGGCAGCGGCCCCGTAGGTCGTCCTCGTCCACCACCCACAGGGGAGTTCCGAACTGGCGCGCCAGTTCGGTCACGGGATTGTCGCCGATCAGCGCCTCCCCGCCGTCAGAACGGGTGAG
>JBHHWH010000070.1:0-12335 GCA_046756405.1 Acidimicrobiia bacterium
GTCCGGGCCGCAAGCCTCCCACTACCACTTCGACGGGGTACTCGTCCGCCAGGTCTTCGATCTCCGGGGCGAACCCCCAACACCAGGAGCACATCGGGTCTCCCACGTAGATGAGCTTGGTAATCATGTCACTCATAGGTCTTCCCCGTACAGCTGCACGCCCCGTTCCAGGGCATCGGGGCTGTCCGCTGAGTACCAACTTCGTCCGTCTTCGCCCCATTCCCGCCACTCGGCGGGAGTGACGGGACGGAAGGAGACCCGGTCAAGGAGGCTCTGGATGCTGCCGCCGGAGGCGGCCTCCTCGATGGCAGCGGTGGCGATCGTCTTGGGGTAGAGGGCGCAGGTCACCTGCCGGGTGCCGTGCTCGTCCACGGGCACGACGGGTAGGCCATCGGCCAGGTCGGCAAGGTGTCTCAGGGTCTCCGATCGGACGAAGGGATGGTCCACGGCAACCACCAGGACGCCGTCGGAGTCGGTTCGGTGGAGGGCGGTGGCGATCCCAGCCAGGGGTCCCTGCGCGTGGACCATGTCCGGCCAGCATTCCCATCCTTCCCGGTGGGAGCCCAGTACGACTACCTTTCCCACTGCTTGGCCCAGGGCCGTAGCAACCCGCTGGAGCATGGTGGCGCCCCCGACGGGCACCTCGGCCTTATCCCGACCCATACGGGTGCTCTTCCCCCCGGCCAGCACCGCTCCAATCACGCTCACCCCCTTCACCCTAGACCCCTCCCGCGAACCTAATGCACCAGGGTCCGGATGTGGGCCTTTGTGGATATAGAACGCCGGCGGGGCTAGCTCCGGGCTAGCTTGTTCTTCCAGGAGGTACTCATGACCAAGCCAGCCCGTACCATCTACGTGTGGAGCATCTACACCCTGGTCCTCGGGGTGACTCTGGCGGTTGTTCCGAACACCGCGCTGGGCCTCCTCGGCGTAGCCGAGACCGAAGAGGCCTGGATCCAAGTCCTCGGGGTAGCGATCGTGGTCCTCGCCCTGTACTACTGGGATGGCGCCAAAAACGAAGCTCGCCACTTGTTTGTGGCCAGTCTCCTCGGCCGGGGCTTCGTCGTTGCCGCCCTGATCCTCCTCTGGCTCACCGGAGCGCCCGCACAGCTCCTCATCTTCGCCGCTATCGACCTGATCGGGGTCACCTGGACCTACAGCGCCCTGCGCGAGTAGCTGCTAGCTCTGACGGAACACGTCGGGGGGTATCGCCTCCTGGGCCCGCCGTCGAGCTCCCAGACCCGACAGGTACTGGTTGGGAAAGTGGTGGTCGGTATAGCCGAGGTCGATGGCGGCGTTGAGGGTCCAGTAGGGGTCCACCAGATGGGGCCGGGCCATAACGCACAGGTCGGCTCTTCCCGCGACGAGGATGTTGTGGATGTCGTCAATAGAGGAGACGCCACCGACGGTCATGGTGGCGATCCCAGCCTCGTGGCGGATCCGGTCCGAGTAGGGGGTCTGGTAAAGCCTCCCGTATTCGGGATCGGCCCAGCGGGTGGTCTGTCCGGTGGAGACGTCGATCAGATCACAGCCGAGGGCTTTCAACTCCCGGGCGAAGACCACAGCGTCGTCGCCCGAGAACCCTCCAGGAACCCAGTCGGTGGCCGAGATCCGCACCGAGATCGGCTTCGTCTCCGTCCACACCTCCCGAACCGCGGCGAAGACCTCTAACGGATAACGCATCCGGTTCTCCAGTGATCCGCCGTATTTGTCGCTGCGCTGGTTGGCCAGGGGAGTAAGGAACGACGAGATCAAATACCCGTGAGCGAAGTGCAGCTCCAGCCAGTCAAACCCGACCCGGTCTCCCAGGCGGGCCGCGGCGACATGTTCTTCCCGGACCCGGTCCATGTCCTCGTGGCTCATCTCCCGAGGCACCTGGGAGACGGGGCGATATCTGATCGGTGACGGGGCGATGATCTCCCAGTTGCCCTCATCGAGGGGGTCGGTGTCGCCCTCCCACATCTTTTTGGTGGAGCCCTTGCGTCCTGAGTGGCCTATCTGAAGGCCGATCTTGGCTTCGGTCTCGGTGTGGATGAAGTCGACGATGCGGCCCCACGCCTCGGCCTGGGTGTCGTTCCAGATGCCGGTGTCGGCGGGGCTGATCCGGCCCTCCGGTGAGACGCAGGTCATCTCGGTCATCACCAGCCCGGCCCCGCCCACCGCCCGGCTCCCCAGGTGGACGAAATGCCATTCGCCGGGGATGCCGTCGGTGGCCGAGTACTGGTCCATGGGAGAGACCACGATCCGGTTGGGCAGCACCAGGTCGCGTACCCGATAGGGATGAAACATCGGCGGCACCGAGGGGTCCACCTTGGCTGGACAGTCGTGATCGGAGGCGGCATACCAGGAGTCCACGGTCGCCATGTAGTCGGGGTCGCGCAGCCGCAGGTTGTCATAGGTGACCCGCTGGCTGCGGGTGAGCATGGTGAAGACGAACTGTTCCGGTTCGAGGTGGCGGTAGCGGTCGGCGCCCTCGAACCATTCCAGGCTGGCCTTGGCCGCCCGCTGGAGACTCTCCACGTCGGGCCGTCGCTGCTCCTCGTAGACCTTCAGCACCTCGGGTAGGGGCCAGCCTTCGAGCAGTAGCTCGCTGAGGGCGATGGCATCCTCCATGGCTAGCTTGGTGCCTGATCCCACCGAGAAGTGGGCGGTGTGGACCGCGTCGCCCATCAGCACCACGTTGTCGTGGTGCCAGCGCTTGCAGGTGATGGTGGGGAAGCGCAGCCATTTGGAGTTGTTTCCCACCAGCGGATGGTCGTCGAGGTGGTTGGCGAACAGCTCCTCACAGAGCTTCAGGGCGTACTCGTCACTCACCCCGGGCGGGAAGACCTCGTCCTCGGTTTTGTCGAAGCCCAGGGCCCGCCAGGTCTCCGGGGCCATCTCCACGATGAAGGTGCTCCCCTCGTCGCTGTAGGGGTAGACGTGAGCCCAGATCATTCCCTCCGGCGTGTCCTCGAAGATGAAGGTGAACTTGTCGAACACCTTGGTAGTGCCAAACCAGGCGTAGGGGTTTCTGCGCAGGTCGATGTGGGGCTTGAAGTGGCGGTCCAGCTCCCGGCGGACCATCGAGTTGGCACCGTCCGCTCCCACCACCAGGTCGGCCGGAGGAAGCGAGGCTAGGTCGGGTATCTCGGTGGAGAAGCGAAGGTCGACGCCGAGGTCGGAAGCCCGGGCGGTCAGGATCTCCAGAAGGCGGCGGCGGCTGGCGGCGGCGAAGCCATGGCCTCCGGAGACGATCCGTCTCCCCGAAAAGTGGTGGACTTCGATCTCCCCCCACTGCTTGAAGCTTTCGGTTAGGGCCACATAGGTGGGCTCGTCGGCCTCGCGGAAGTGGTCGAGGGTCTCGTCGGAAAAGACGACTCCGAACCCGAAAGCATCGTGGGGGAGGTTCCGCTCGAAGACGGTGATATCGAGGTCGGGCTGGCGCTGTTTGAGCAAGATGGCGAGGTAGAGGCCCGCCGGACCCCCTCCCACGCTGACCAGGCTGCGGATGGTTGTTTGTGCCACCGGGCAAGGCTAAACAGGTCGATCACACCCCGAGGCGGCGGGAGATGGCGTTTCGCCACATTCCGACCGCCACGGCCAGGGGAACAGAGGTGGCACCAAGGACAAGGTGCTCCCCGCCAATTACCCCCACCCGGCGGGCCAGCGATGGATCCAGGGTTCCCGCGGGCGCCACCGCGATGAAGCGGTGGGGGTCCTCACCGAAGAGGTGGGTGAAGTCTTCGACCTCCAGGACTGCCCCGACTCCAGAGGCAATGCAGATCTCGGCGACTGCCACTGCCAGGCCTCCGTCGGAGATGTCGTGGAGCACCGGTGTTCGATGGGCCAGTTGGGCCGCCAGCTCGACCACTCGTCTCCCCGTCTCCGGATCAGGAGCGGTGGGCCGTCCCCCACCCTGGCCAGCCAGCCTCTGAACATAGGACCCGGCCAGATTGTCGGACGGGGGAGGACCGATCTCCCAGATCCCCATTCCCGCTTCGGCTCGTGCCAGCCGGGGAGGCGTCTCGGGCATGGGGTCGGCGAGACCGAGCAGCCCCACGACGGGCGTCGGGTAGATATCGGTGCCGTCGGTCTCGTTGTAGAAGGAGACGTTGCCTCCCACCACGGGGATGCCCAGCGCCTCGCAGGCCTCGGAGATCCCTTCGATGCTCTCCCGAAACTCCCACATGACCTCGGGTTTTTCCGGGTTGCCGAAGTTGAGGTTGTCCACTACCGCCAGGGGCCTCGCTCCGGTGATCGCCACGTTGAGGGCTGCCTCCCATACCAGGCGGGCTGCTCCCCAGCGGGGGTCGAGGGAGCAGAGAAAACCGTTGCCGTCGGTGGAGATCGCCAGACCCTTGGTGGTTCCCTTGATCCGCAGCAGGCTCCCGTCGTTGCCGGGTCCGACCACCGTGTTGAGGAAGAGCATGTGGTCGTACTGCTCGTACACCCAGGCAGCCGAGCCGATCCCCGGGTCGTCGAGGAGACCGAGCAGCATCTCCGCCGGGTCGGACTCAGCGACGCCATCGGGTGCCGCCCAGCGTTCCTCCAGGCCGGTGGGGGGTGCGAAGGGACGTTCATACAGTGGGGCGTCGTCGGCCAGGGAGGCAGCGGGAACCTCGGCCACCAGCTCCCCCTGGTGGTGGATGCGCAGCGTTCCGCCTGGTTTTACCTCACCGACCACCGACGCGTCGATTTCCCACTTGGTCGCCACCGTCAGCACCTCGTCGAGGTTTTCCGGTGTCACGAAGGCCATCATCCGCTCCTGGGATTCCGACATCAACAACTCCGGGGCGGTCAGCCCCGCCTCCCGGCAGTGGACCGAGTCGAGGTCCACCTCCATACCCACGCCGGCTCGGCCCGCCGGCTCCGAGGTGGCACACGACAGGCCCGCAGCGCCCAAGTCCTGGACCCCGACGACCAGGCCCTTCTCGTACAGTTCCAGGCAGGCTTCGATCAGCTTCTTCTCCTCGAAGGGGTCGCCCACCTGAACCGAAGGCCGCTTCTCCTCCGACCCTTCCTCGAAGGAGGCCGAGGCCAGGACCGACGCCCCGCCGATGCCGTCCCGTCCCGTGGAGTTGCCCAAAAGGACGGCAACCGATCCGGGATCGCCGGCTGTGCCCAGGACGAGCTGGTCCCGGCGGAGGATGCCGAGGCACATCACATTGACTAGGGGGTTCCCCGCATAGCAGGGGTCGAATTCCACCTCCCCACCCACAGTGGGCACCCCCACGGCGTTGCCGTAGCCGGCGATCCCCGCTACCACCCCTTTGAACAGGTAGCGATTCTTGGGGTCGTCAAGGGGGCCGAAGCGGATCGGGTCCCATAGGGCGATGGGCTGGGCGCCCATGGTGAAGACGTCCCGGAGGATGCCTCCTACTCCCGTGGCGGCCCCCTGATAGGGCTCGACATAGGAGGGATGGTTGTGGCTCTCGATGCGAAGCGCCGCCAGCCAGCCGTCGCCCAGGTCCACCACCCCGGCGTTCTCTCCCGGTCCCACCACCACCCAGGGGGCCTCGGTGGGGAAGCGGCGCAGGTGGATGCGGGACGACTTATAGGAACAGTGCTCCGACCACATGACCGAGTACATGGCCAGCTCGGCGGGACGGGGCTCCCGGCCGAGGATCTCGACCACCGACCGGTACTCCTCGTCGGTCATCCCCAACTGGCGGTGGACGGAGAGGGTGGGGCTGGTCACGCCGCAACCAGGGAGGCGAGGAAACCCTCGAACAGCACCCGACCGTCGACAGATCCCAGGACCTCCTCACAGGCCCGCTCCGGATGGGGCATGACCCCCACCACGTTCCCCGCCCGGTTGGCCACCGCTGCTGCCTGCTCCTGGGAGCCGTTGGGGTCGTCCACATAGCGGAGCACCACCCGCCCCTCCACGCTCGGGTCGATCCAGTTGCCCTCGTAGGAGTTGAGAGGAATGCGGAGCCGCTGGCCCACCTCGGCGCCCCGGGTGAGGATCGTGTCGGCGTCGGCGACTTCTACCTCCACATGACGGCAGATGAAGTTCAGGTCCCGGTTGGCGATCAGCGCCCCAGGCAGCAGTCCCGCCTCGCAGAGGATCTGGAACCCGTTACAGATTCCCAACACGGGTCGGCCTTCGGCGGCGAAACGGGCCACCTCGTTCATGACCGGAGAGAAGCGGGCGATGGCCCCAGTGCGCAGGTAGTCGCCGTGGGCGAAGCCGCCGGGGAGGATTACCCCGTCGAATTCGGAGAGGTCAGTCTCTCGATGCCAGACCAGCTCAGCATCCCCTCCGAGGGAGCGAAAGGCCCAGACCACGTCGTGTTCACAGTTGGTGCCGGGGAAGACCACCACCGCGGTCTTCATTCCTCCACCTCCACGGTGAAGTCCTCCAACACTGGATTGGCGAGGAGCCGGCGGCACATCTCCTCAACCCGTGTTTGCACGTGCCCGGGATCCTCGCCTTCGACTTCGAGCTGGATCACCCGGTCGAAGCGGACTTCGGCCACCTCCTCGTAGCCCAGCTCATGGAGGGCCCGGGCCACGGTGGCCCCCTCCGGGTCAGCAATCTCGGGGCGACGGTGGATGGTGACCGTCACCCTCACGCTCCCGCCTCCGCCAGGTAGTCGGCAAAGGACCGCCCCGTAATCCGTTCGTAGGCCTCGATGTAGCGGGAGCGGGTGCCGTCAACAATCTCCGCGGGTAGGGCAGGCGCGGGCGGGGTCTTGTCCCAGGGCTGGGCCTCCAGCCATTCCCTCACGTACTGCTTGTCGAAGGAGGGGACCTCTCTGCCCGGCTCCCAGCGGTCCGCGGGCCAGTAGCGGGAAGAGTCGGGGGTCAGCACCTCGTCGATGAGGAGCAGTTTGCCGCCGGCGAAGCCGAACTCGAACTTGGTATCGGCGAGGATCACACCCCGCTCCGCGGCGTAGTCGGCAGCGGTGTTGTAGATGTCGGTGGAGCGTCGGCGCAGCTCCTCGTACAGCTCGTCGCCGAGGAGGGCCCGAGTCTGATCCTCGGTGATGTTCTCGTCGTGGCCGGTGGTGGCCTTGGTGGCCGGGGTAAAGATCGGCTCAGGGAGCTTGTCGGCGAGCCGCAGACCCTTCGGGAGGTGCTCAGTGGTGGGACCCCCTCCGTCCCGGTACTCCCGCCAGGAGGAGCCGTAGAGGTAGCCCCGCACCACACATTCCACGGGCACCACCTCCGCACGGCGAACCACCATGGCCCGTCCTGCCATCTCGGCCCGTTCGGCGTCGTCCAGACCGGGGACATGCGACAGGTCGGTGGTGACCAGGTGATTGGGACTATCGAGGAGGTCGAACCAGTGCAGGCTCAAGCCCGTGAGCACCCGCCCCTTGTCGGGGATGAGCTGGTCGAGGACCACGTCGTAGGCGGAGATGCGGTCGGTGGCTACGAAGAGCAGGTGACGATCGTCGATCTCATAGATCTCCCGAACCTTGCCCGAGGCGATGTGGGGAAGTACCGGCACGAACCGGCAGGGTAGCGCCCTCCTACCCACCTGAAGTCATGGGTCCCACCTGTGGTCCGAACGCTGAAGAAGAACAGGTGAAGAGGTCCCATGGGCGAGGGTCGAAATCCCCTAAGCACAGCCTGGTCCGATGGCGTAGCGTGGACAGTAGAAAAGGAGGTTCTGAAATGCGCATAGGCGATCTGATGACCACCGATGTGGTCACCATCGGCTCCGAAGCATCCCTCAAGGAAGCGGCCCGCCGCATGCTCAAAGCCGGGGTGAGCGGCCTCCCAGTGACCGAGGACGGCAACCTGGTGGGCATCATCACCGAAGCCGACTTCGTCTCTGAGGAGGCTGAACGGCGACCCAGGCGGCGCGCCGGCCTGCTGCGGTTCTTCGCCCATGAGGAGCCGGATGTTCCCTCCCGGGAGCGCAACGTTGGAGATGTGATGACCCGTGACGTGTACACCGTCACCCCCGACGACGATCACGTCGAAGCCGCACGGCTCATGGAGAGCACAGGGGTGAAAAGGCTCCCGGTGGTCGAGGACGGCAAGTTGGTGGGGATCGTCTCCCGGAGTGACCTGCTCAAGGCCTTCGTCCGGCCCGACACCGAGATCATCGAAGAGCTGAAAGAACGTGTGATGCGGAAGGTCCTCTGGATCGATCCGGATCTGGTCGACGTCCAGTGCGTCGACGGCAACCTGGTCCTCAGCGGTCACCTGGAGACCCGCTCCGACGCCACTCTCCTCGTGGAACTGGCGGGCCGGCTGGACGGCGTAGTCTCAGTTGAAGATCACCTCACCTGGGAGATCGACAACACCAAGCTGGAGATGGTCTCCCCGCCCCCCGACCCGAGACGCAATTGGATCAGCGACAACTGAACCCTCTAGCCTGCCTCGGATGTCAGGGTTCAACCGTGAGCGCGTAGAGACGCTGCTCGGCTCCGATGCCTTCGCCAACAGACTCGGAATCAAGCTGGTTCAGGTGACCCCCGATGAACTCGAGGTGGCGCTCGACCTGACCGACGAGCACGCCAACTTCTACGGCATGACCCATGGTGGGGTGGTGTTTTCCATAGCCGACTGCGCCTTCGCTCTGGCTTCGAACTCGGCGGGTGACCGGGCGGTGGCTATCGACACCCACTTGGTTGTCACCGCGGCGACCGGTCCTGGAGACCGTCTCACCGCCCGGGTCCGGGAGGTCTCTCGGGGCCGCACTCTGGGCACCTACCGGGCTGAGGTGATGAGAGGAGACGGCAGGGTGGTGGGATTGTTCACCGGGACCGTGCACATCAGCGCCGGTTGACTTGCGTCACCTCCTACGATCCCCGATGGGCATGATCAAGTACGCAGTCTTTCACCCGTGGCGTGTGGCGGCGATTCTCGTCATCGGGGTGCTGTTGGGCTACTTCGGCTTCTACGCCTATCAGTTGAACGCTCTCATGGGCCTGGTCGCTACCGAGAGCTTTGATCCCGGGAGCGCCCGAGCCGCCATCGCTGCCGCTCAGGATACAGACGGGGCGGAGGTTCCCACGACGACGTTGGGGGTGGCGCCGGCCGGGCTGGGCTTCGATCCGACAGCAGAGTCGATGGAGAACCTGGCCTCCCGCCCGCCCGATTTCAACCTCGCAGCCTTCGGGGAGCCCATACCCGACAGCATCTTCGACGCCTATCTGCTCATCGGCTCCGACGCTTCCGGGTACCTCGCCGACGCCATCATCCTGGCCCTGCAACCCACCGACGGGTCGGCGCCGATCATGGTCAGCCTTCCTCGCGACCTCTACCTGTGGAACGCCTGCAAGCAGGACTTCACCCGACTCAACGCAGGTCTCGGGGGCTGCCCGGGCTTTGCTTCAGGGTCTGAGCTGATGGCGATCATGGTGGAGGACTACACGGGTATACCGGTAGACCATCTCGCCCGGATCAACTTCGACGGGTTCGCCGCGGTGGTGAATGCGATGGGTGGCATCACCGTCTGTGTCGACAACCCCACCCGTGACCCCAAGGCAGGGTTGGACATCCCGGATGCGGGATGCCGTGAAGCCGACGGGCAGCTGGCGCTGGCCTGGGTGCGCTCCCGGCATATGGAGCAGCTGATCGACGGCGATTGGGTGGTGGTGAGCGGCTCCGACTTTGCTCGTCAGCAGCGCCAGCAGGATGCGCTGTTCCAATTGGCGGCTCGAGCGGCAGGGTTCTCCTCCCCGGGGGCCCTTACGGAGAGGCTCTCCGCGGTGGCGTCTTCGATCCGTCTCGACTCCGGCTGGTCGTTGGGCCAGGCAGTAGCCACAGCCTGGAAATACAGGGGCATCTCCAAAAGCTCGGTGCGCCGGTTCAGCATCGGGGTGAAGGACTACACCGCCCCCAGCGGAGCGCAGGTGCTGCTCCCCGTGGTTCCGTTCCGGGAGGAACTCGCCAAGGTCTACGCCTTGGGATGAGGCCTACAGCTCGAGTTCGGCGAGACGTTCGAAGACGACGTTTGCTTTCTCCTGGATGTCCTCCAGGGAGAAGCATCGGGCCAGCCTCTCCTCGTCTAGCGGCACCTCCGGGTCGGTGGCGAGGAGGTCGGCTAGTTCAGCTTCGCCCTCCCAGGCTGCCATGGCGTGACGCTGGACGATCCGGTAGGCCTCGTCCCGGGTAAGCCCATTCTCCACCAGGGCGAGGAGCACCCCCTGGCTGAAGACCAGGCCCCGGGTGGCGTCCAGATTGGCCGTCATCCGCTCAGCGTCCACCACCAAGTTCTCCACCAGACCCGCAAACCTGACCAGCATGTAGTGGAGGACGGTGGAGGCGTCAGGGAGGATTACCCGCTCCGCCGAGGAGTGGGAGATGTCCCGTTCGTGCCACAGGGCCACGTTCTCCAGACCTACTTGGGCGTATCCCCTGAGCAGCCGGGCCATACCCGTCATCCGCTCGGAGAGGATCGGATTGCGCTTGTGGGGCATCGCCGAAGACCCCTTTTGGCCCTTGGCAAAGGCTTCCCGCACCTCGCCGACTTCGGAGCGTTGCAGGTGGCGGATCTCGGTGGCCATCCGCTCTATGGAAGCTCCGACAACGGCCAGGGTGGTCAGATACTGAGCATGGCGATCCCGGGCCACCACCTGGGTGGAGGCGGGTTCCGGGGTGAGGCCGAGACGCCCACAGACGTGGGCCTCCACTTCAGGCGGCACGTGGGCGTAGCTGCCCACTGCGCCGGAGATCTTTCCCACTGCGATCGCTTGGCGAGCGGCGAGGAGCCGTTGGTGGTCCCGAGCCAGTTCGAAGGCCCATCCGGCCAACTTGAGGCCGAAGGTGGTGGGCTCGGCCCAGATGCCGTGGGTACGACCAATCATCGGAGTGTGACGATGCTCTCCAGCCTTCTCCTTGACCACGTCGAAGAGGACACCCAGGGCCTCGAGAAGGAGGTCGGCGGCATCACGCAGTATCACCCCACCGGCGGTGTCCAAGACGTCGGAGGAGGTGAGCCCGTAGTGGATCCAGGCAGCCGCCTTGGTGCCGGCTTTCTCGCCGAGAAGGTCGACAAAGGCGGCCATGTCGTGGTTGGTGACCTTCTCCCGCTCCGCCACCTCGGCAGGGGTGGGACAGGGCGCGGTCCTGGTGGTGGCGGCGACGCCAGCGGGGACCCTTCCCAGAGCCTCCCAGGCTTCCAGGGCGAGAACCTCCACCTCCTTCCACGCCTCCAGTCGCCGTCCGTCCGACCAGACAAGACGCATCCCGGGCAAGGTGTAACGCTCGATCACAGCCCCGATGATGCCACGCCGCCCGGGGCGTCGGGCCTTAAGGCTCCAACCCTTGGGCGCGGAGGGTGTCGATGTCGCCGGAAGTAGTGGCGAAGCCTTCGGCGACACTTAGCTGTGCTAGCAGGTCTGTCACCAGGCCGGGAGTGTCTTCGAAGTCGCGGGGGTCGATCTCCACGGCCAGGTCGAGTTCTTCTCCCCTCCCCAGCGTGAAGAACGCCCGAGGATCGGCTGGGACCCACCGATCGCGTCACAGTTGGTCCACGTCGCGGCGCAGAAACATCAGGAGTCGCTGCCCTTCGGCCAGGTCGACACTTGGGGAGAGTCCGATGTTGTAGTCGACGGGTTCGGTCGGGGGGCCTTCTTCGGCAACTAAGCCCGGCCCCTCTGGACCCTTGGTGACCAGGATCCCCAGAGCGGCGGCCTCCTCTGGGCCCAGCATTGTTCTGAAATAGCCGCCGTGTATGACGATCTCGCGCCCCTCCCCTGCCTTCCACCCGGAAGGAACTGCGGGTCTCTCGGCGAGAACCTCCACTACTTTCACTACTACCGGCGTTTCGGGGAGCAGACCAAAAGTCTGCTCCGGACCCCTGTTGGGATCGATGGGGGGAAACTTGCCGTCGGGAGTGTTGAGACGGCTGGGCCTGATGTCTACAACGTCCGCGATCACCGCCAGGTCTGAAACCCGGGGGATGTCGGCGAAGCGCAACGAGACCAGGGTGCCTCCGCCTCCTCCGAGGAGGTCACGGGTGGAGCGGGGGTCAGGCGCCAGGTTCTCTCCGGTAGCCACGAACTCGGTGGTACTCGTTAAGTTCGTCTCCGCCTCGGAAGTCTCAGCGTCGAAGAGGGGTGAACTCTCGCCGCAGGCGGAGAGAACAAGCGCCAGTGTGAAGACTGAGACCAACCGCCGAGGACGCAGTTTAAGTCGCGCCATGGGAACATCCTCCCCACCAGCCGTGTGAATGTCCGTATATGTTGCAACGCCCGTTGCGGTCGTCGAGATCAAGACTGGTGCGCGAAGTGCTTTTGTACCACATAATCGCTGAGGAGTTGGAGGAGTGGCGCGCCCGCTTCCGCGAGGTCTGGCTCGCCAAACCCGCCCTGGAGTGGGAGGGGATAATGGAGGAGGCGGGAATGCCCTGCACCCTCTGCCGCACCGTCGAGGAGTGGATGGAC
>JBHHWH010000071.1:0-12322 GCA_046756405.1 Acidimicrobiia bacterium
CTCCTCAGCGGCGAGACCTCCGGACACCGCCAGGGTGTCACGCGCATGCTGATCGGGGGAGTCGTCCGAGGCGAGGGCGGCGGCAATGCCCCCCTGGGCCCACCAGGTGGATCCCATATCCGGAGCGGTGATCACATAGGCCTTGCTGAGGCCGAGAGCCACCGACAGCCCGGCCACGCCCGACCCCACGACGATGGGACCGTCGAGCCGGATGACCTGAGGCATCGCTCAGTCCTGCCGGCCGACCTCGAGCATCCGGTACACAGCCCGGCGCGCCCGCTCGGCCACCTCGGCCGGGATCTCGACCTGAAAGGTCATGGTCTCCAGGGACCTCCTGATCTTGTTGAGGGTGATCCGCTTCATGTGGGGGCAAAGGTTGCAGGGGCGCACGAACTCCGTGTCCGGGGTGGCCGAGGCCACGTTGTCGGCCATGGAGCATTCGGTGATCATCATCACCCGCGCCGGGTGATGCTCGTTGACCCAGTTGATCATCCCGTGGGTGGAACCCACGTAGTCGGCTTCGGCGAGAACCTCGGGGGGACATTCAGGATGGGCGATGACATAGATCTCGCCCGCCTGTTGCTTGTATGCGGAGATCTCGGTGCCGGTGAAGCGCTCGTGGACCTCACAGGCGCCCTCCCAGAGGATGACCTCCACATCGGTCTGGGAAGCAACCCATTTTCCTAGGTACTGATCGGGGGTGAAGATGACCCGATCCACGCCGAGGGACTCCACCACGGCCACGGCGTTGGACGACGTGCAGGTGATGTCGGACTCCGCTTTCACCTCGACAGATGTGTTCACGTAGCTCACCACCGGAGTTCGCGGGTAGCGCTTCTTCAGCCCACGAACGTCCTCGGCGGTGATGCCATCGGCCAGCGAGCACCCTGCCTCCGGATCTGGGATCAGGACTGCCTTGTCGGGATTGATGAGCTTCGCCGTCTCTGCCATGAAGTGAACCCCGGCCAGCACGATCACGTCGGCACCCGTCTCGAGGGCTGCTTGGGCAAGAGCGAGCGAGTCCCCTCTTATGTCAGCTACCAGATGGAAGATGTCGGGGGTCATGTAGTTGTGGGCGGCCACTACCGCGTTGCGCTCCACCTTGAGCCGCTCGATCTCGTCGACTAGGGGCCTCAGAGCAGCGATCTCCCCCTCGGGGAGAACCTCCGAGGCCCGGGACGCCAGGATGTCGGTCACGACAACATCACATGTGGGCGATGATGGCGTCGCCGAACTCGGAGGTCTTCACCTTGGTGGCGCCCTCCATGAGACGCTCGAAGTCGTAGGTGACCGTCTTGGCGGCGATGGCGCCCTCCAGTCCCTTGATGATGAGGTCGGCGGCCTCACCCCATCCCAGGTAACGGAACATCATCTCCCCGGAGAGGATCAACGACCCCGGGTTCACCTTGTCCTGCCCGGCGTACTTCGGCGCGGTGCCGTGGGTGGCCTCGAAGACCGCCACTCCGGTGGTGTAGTTGATGTTCCCGCCAGGGGCGATGCCAATCCCTCCCACCTGGGCAGCCAGGGCGTCAGACAGGTAGTCGCCGTTGAGGTTGGGGGTGGCGATCACGTCGTAGTTGGCGGGCCGGGTGAGCACCTGCTGGAGCATGGCGTCGGCGATCACGTCCTGGACGAGCAGTTTGTCACCGGGATCGCCACCACAGTCCTCCCAGGAGACCGCCACATCGGTGAACTCCTCCCTGACCACCTCGTAACCCCAGTTGCGGAAGGCCCCTTCGGTGAACTTCATGATGTTCCCCTTGTGGACCAGGGTCACTGACCGCCGGTGGTTGGCCAGGGCATAGTTGATGGCCGCCCGGACCAGACGCTTGGTGCCGGTCACAGATATGGGCTTGAGGCCGATCCCCGAGTCGGGCCGGATCTGCCAGCCGTACTCCTCCTCCACAAAGGCGATCAGCTTCTTCGCCTCCTCGGTCCCCTCCTCCAGCTCCTTACCGGCGTAGACGTCTTCGGTGTTCTCTCGGAAGATGACCATGTCCACAAGTTCCGGATGCTTGACCGGCGACGGCACCCCCTCGAACCATCGCACCGGGCGAACGCAGGCGTAGAGGTCGAGGGCCTGACGGAGGGCCACGTTAAGGGAACGGATGCCACCCCCAACCGGGGTGGTGAGCGGACCCTTGATGCCGACGAGGTAGCGCCCGAACGCATCGATGGTCTCGTCGGGAAGCCAGGAGCCTGTCTGGTTGAAGGCCTTCTCCCCGGCGAGAACTTCGGTCCAGGAAATCTCACGATCGCCTCCGTAGGCCTTGGCCACGGCGGCGTCAAAGACCCTCACCGCCGCGGCCCAGATGTCAGGGCCGATTCCGTCGCCCTCGATGAAGGGGATGATCGGGTCGTTGGGTACCTGGAGACCCTCGGGTCCCATGCTTGTGGGTGTGCCCATGATGAAAGAACTCCTGTCAGAAGATGGTGATTCGGGAACCCGAAGCCTACCCGGCCGGGGAGCTAGCGCATCCCGGCGCGTCGCCGCCGGGCCGCCTCCACGGTGTTGACCAGGAGCATCGCCCGGGTCATCGGCCCCACCCCGCCCGGCACCGGAGTGATGGCCCCGGCCACGCCTCTGACCGCCTCGAAGTCGACGTCCCCCACCAGGCCCTGCTCAGTCCGGCTGATCCCAACGTCGACAACGGTCGCTCCCGGCTTGACGTGGCCGGCCCCAATCAACCTCGGCGCCCCGGTGGCCGCCACCAGGATGTCGGCATCGCGGGTGATCGTAGCCAACTCGGCAGTGCGGCTGTGGGCCACGGTGACCGTGGCGTCCACTCCCTTCTCTGAGAGCATCAACACCAGAGGACGACCGACCAGGAACGACCGTCCCACCACCACCGCCCGTGCCCCGGACACCGGTATGCCGTAGTGGTCGAGGATGCGGAGAATGCCTCGGGGGGTACAGGGGCGGGGCCCGGGACGGCCCAGGACTAGCAGGCCAAGGTTGAAGGGGTGGAGGCCGTCGACGTCCTTGGCGGGGTCGATCCGCTGGACGATGGCCTCGGAGTCGAGGGCTTCGGGAAGGGGGAGCTGGACCAAGATCCCGTCCACCTCGGGGTCGGTGTTGAGCTGTTCGACCAGCTCCGTCAGCTCCTCCTGCCTGACCGAGGCGGGAAGCTCGTGATGGATGGAACGGATCCCCACCTGTTCGGCGTCGCGGCGCTTCCCCCGCACATAGGAGTGGCTGGCGGGGTCCTCGCCCACCAGCACCGTGGCCAGACCCGGGGTGAAGTCGAGGCACTCGACGGCGCCGGCCACCTCGCCTTTGACCTGGGCGGCCAAGGCCTTGCCGTCGAGTATCAGTGCTGTCATCAGTGCCGGAAGTGTCGCATGTGGGTGAAGATCAGGGCAATTCCGTGCTCGTCGGCGGCGTCGACCACCTCCTGGTCGTTGCGGGATCCTCCCGGCTCTACCACCGCCGTCACCCCCGCCTCTGCCAGGGTGTCGAGCCCGTCCCGGAAGGGGAAGAAGGCATCGGACGCGGCGACACCACCCCGGGCCCGGGCCCCGGCCCGGGCCACGGCGCGTTCGGCGGCGCCCACCCGGGACTGGTCGCCGGCCCCCACTCCCACCGCCTGGAATCCGTTGGCGATGACGATGGAATTGGACTTGGTATGAGCCGTCACGGTCCAGGCAAAGCGGAGGGCGCCCAGCTCCTCTTCACTGGGCTCTCGCTTCGAGACCACCTCCCAGCCGTCGAAGCCGATTCGGTCCCTCTCCTGGACCAGGAACCCGCCCTCCACCGACCGGTACTCCACCCCGCCCGACGCGGGTAGGGGTGCTGAGAGCACCCGCAGGTTCTTCTTACGGGCCAGGACTTCCAGGGCGTCCTCCGACACCTCCCGGGCCACCACCACTTCCACGAAGCGGGAGGCGATCGCCTCGGCGGTGGCAGTGTCGAGGATTGCGTTGACGGCGACCACCCCTCCGAAGGCAGCCAGCGGATCACCCTCCCAGGCAGCTTCGAAGGCCCCAACCAGGGAACGACCCCGGGCGGCGCCGCTGGGGTTGGTGTGTTTGACCACCACCACCGCGTCGTCGCCCAGGTCTACGGCGAGCCGCCAGGCGGCCTCGGCGTCGTAGTAGTTGTTGAAGGACATGGCCTTGCCCTGATGCTGGACCGCCGCCGCCCACCAGGCCGCGGCTCCCTCGAGCCGATATAGGGCCGCCTCCTGATGGGGGTTCTCTCCGTAACGGAGACCGCTCACCTTTCGCAGTGGCAGCACCCGGTCCTCACCGATCCATCCCACGATGGCGGCGTCGTAGGCGGCAGTGTGAAAGAAGGCCTCGGAAGCGAGGCGGCGTCTCATCTCAAGGTCGAGGCGATCCTCCTCTATGGCGGAGGCCACCTCGTCGTAGACTCCAGGGTCGACCACCACCACCACCCGGCGGTGGTTCTTGGCAGCGGCCCGGATCATCGCCGGGCCTCCGATGTCGATCTTCTCGATGATCTCGCTTTCGGTGGCCGTCGGGTCGGCGACGGTGGCGGCGAAGGGGTAGAGGTTGCACACCACCAGATCGAAGGGCTCGATCCCCTGGGCCTCTAACTCGGGCAGGTCCTCCTCGCCACGGGCGAGGATGCCTCCGTGGATAAGGGGGTGGAGGGTCTTCACCCGGCCGTCCAGGATCTCGGCAGCACCGGTGACTTCCTCGACCGGAGTAACCGGAACCCCAGCTCCGGCCAGGGTCGCAGCGGTACCGCCGGAGGAGACGATCTCCCATCCCGCGGCCACCAGCCGCCGGGCAAGGTCCACCACCCCTTCCTTGTCGTAGACGCTGATCAGGGCCCTTCTACTCCCGGCCACGCCACACCACCCTTCGACCCTCGACGCTGAGATCACCGTGCACGAAGGCCCTCACCACCTCCGGGTAGAGGACATGTTCCACCCTCTGGATTCGGGCGTGGAGGCTGTCGACGGTGTCGCCCTCGATCACCTCCACCGCTCTCTGGGCGATGATCGGACCGTGGTCCACCTTCTCGTCCACGAAGTGGACGGTCACCCCGGTGACCTTCACCCCATAGGCCAAGGCATCCTCCACCGCGTTGGCCCCGGGGAACGCGGGGAGCAGTGACGGATGAACATTGAGAATCCGGTTCGGGAAGCGTTCGATGAAGACCGGGGACAGGATCCGCATGAACCCGGCCAGGACCGCGCCCTTCGCCCCCGCGGCCTCGACGGAGTCGGCGACGGCCGCAGAGAACCCCTCCCGATCCCGATAGTCGCCCCAGGAGATCACCGTGGTGGGGATGCCCGCCTCCTCGGCCCGTTTCAGAGCAAGCGCTCGCGGTCTGTCGGAGAGAACCAACCGGATGCGAGGAAGAATGTCGGGAGCATCGATGAGGGCTTGGAGATTGGTCCCCGAGCCCGAGGCGAGTACAGCTATGTCGATCATGCCCTCCAAGACGCCGAACCGCGGGCAGTGTAGGGCCTGGAGCGAATGCCCCATCTTTTGGGGAAGCGAGCTCCATTACGGTTCCAGCATGATCTTCAGTTCCATGAAATACGAAAGGGTTCCAGCGCACGAATGGGAAAAGTGGGTGGCCGACAACGACGCGGTCATCCTCGACGTTCGTGAGCCGAGGGAGTGGGCGCTGGGCACCCTTCCTGGGGCGCTCCGCATAAGCATGGGGGAACTTGTGGCCCGCATCGACGAGCTCCCCGACGACAAGCCGATCCTCTGTGTCTGCCGCTCCGGAGACCGGAGCGGCCAAGTGGCCGCCTACCTCGCCCGATCCGGCCGGACACCAGTGGCCAACATGGTGGGCGGGATGAAAGCCCTGGGGATGCAGGGCTGATGGAGATCCACGCCATCCGCACCGAGGGTCTGGGGGATACCAGCTATGTCCTCAGCCACGACGGTGTAGCGGTGGTAGTGGACCCCCAACGGGACATCGACCGTTTCGAAACGGCCGTCGAAGCCACCGGAGCCGATCCCCGCTTCGTGTTGGAGACCCACGTCCACAACGACTACATCTCCGGTGGGCGGGACCTCGCCCGCCGACTCGGCGCCGAATTGGTCTTCCCTTCGGCGGCGGCACCCGTGTTCCGGCACCGACCCGCCTTCCACTATGAGGACATTGAAGGCGGCCCGCTGGTAGTCCGGCCCATCCACACCCCCGGCCACACTCCGGAGCACACGTCTTATCTGATCCTCGTGGAGGGGGAGCCCTACGCCGTCTTCTCCGGAGGGTCCCTCCTGGTGGGCTCGGCGGGCCGCTCTGACCTGTTGGGCCTGGAACGAGCCGATACCCTGGTGCGCCTCCAATACGCCTCGGTACGCCGTCTTGCCTCACTTCCGGACGACGTCGGCCTCTACCCCACCCACGGGTCGGGGAGCTTCTGCACCGCCTCCAGCGCCGGCGGCTACACCTCCACCATCGGGGCGGAGAAAAGAACCAACCCGGTACTCTCCTATCCCGACGAGGACTCCTTCGCCGCGGCGCAGCTCTCCGGCCTGGTCCCCTACCCCGCCTACTACCGGCACATGGGCCCCTCCAACCTGTTGGGCCCACCGGCAGCCACCGAGTTCTCCGTGCCCACCCTCTCCGCGGACGCCTACAGCCAGATCGCCGGAGAAGTCAGCGTGGTGGATGCCCGCCCCAAGACAGAGTTCGCCGCCGGACACCTGCCGGGCTCCCTGGGCATCGAACTCCGGGACGACTTCGGGGTTTGGGTGGGATGGGTGCTGCCCTTCAATGCTCCGCTGGTGCTGGTGTTGAATCCGGCCCAGGACGTCGAGGAGGCCCTTCGTCAGCTCGTCCGAATCGGCTTCGACGACGTCCGGGGTGTGGTGACCGATCTTCCCGACTGGCAACGACCCCTCGCCTCCTTCCGGTCGGTGGGCGTCGAGGAGTTCGCCCAGGCCGCCGCCTCTGGAGTTCAGCTCCTCGACGTACGAGCCCCCAACGAGTGGGAGACCGGGACCCTGCCCGGCTCGGTCCTCGCCTATACACCGGACGTGGTCCAGGCCACACCTGAGGATCTCATCCGAGAAGAGCCGGTCTGGCTGGTGTGTGAGAGTGGATACCGGGCCACCATCGCCGCCTCGGCTCTGGAGCAGCGAGGATTCGACCCCGTCGTCCTCCACGGCGCAGGAGTTCCAGACGTGCTCCGCGCCCTCAAGGATCTAGGCTTAGGCGTGGATAACACGAGTCCGGCAGAGATCGGCTGACAATTCGGAGGGGAAGATGGAGGATCAGGCGGCGAACCCCAAGCGGGCGTCGGGTTGGCTGATCCCCGGGGTCATCGCCCTGGCTACCGTCCTCTTGGTCGTGATCGCTCTAGTCCGCGAGCCGGCGAAGCTCGACCCCGATACTCCCGAAGGCACCGTCCAGGAGTACCTGCTTGCCGTCAGCGAGGAGCGCTGGGAGGACGCCTTCGCCGTCCTCGATCCGGAGTTCTTCGTCGGATGCGATGCGGCGGACCTGGCCCGGAACGCACCCCGGGAACCGTTCACTGCTGTTCTTCGCCGCGGCGACCAGCGGGGGTTGGCTCGACCGGCGCCACCGAACGACGCCGAGTTCGGACCCCAGGGCCCGAAGGCCGACGCCTTCGTAGAGGTGGAGATCCGTTTCGGTGATCCTGGCCCCTTCAGCAGCGGGTACTCCGATTACGCCTTCTTCGAACTGACAGAAGAGGACGGCTTCTGGTGGATCACCAACGACCCCTGGCCCTACTTCGCCTGGAGCTGCGCTGAAGGGATGCAGGGATGAGGGTTGTACTCCCTGTCGTCTTCCTCGGTCTCATCGCAGCCCTGCTGGTGGCCATCGCCCGTCGAATCCTGGGACGAAGGGAAGGCAGCAAGGACGGGAACGACATCCTCGTCTATCTGCTCCTCGCCGTCGCCGTGGGAGTGGCCACCTTCTCCCTGGCTCAGCTCGCCAGGGCGGCCTTCCCCGGCGCCGAGTTGGTCTTCGGCAGTGGAGAGCGGGTGGCCACGGCCCTGGCAGGCCTGGTGGTGAGCATGCCCTTCGTTGTCTACCTGTGGAGACGCCAGAGCGAACGGCGCCGGATCTATCCCGAGGCCGCAGGTTGGACCCTCTACCTGGCGGCCATCGAGGCCGTGTTCCTCACTTCGGCGGTGATAGCCGCCATCGAAGTCCTCCGCTGGTTGATCGGTGACGACCCGAGGCCCGACTGGACCAACGTGATCGTCTACGGCGGGGTGGTGGCCTACCACCACTGGGTAGCACGGCAATCTCCGCCCCGCTCCGACGCCGCCGAGCTTCCCCGGATCATCGGCTCCGCCGTGGGTCTGGTGCCAGCGTCGATCGGGCTCGGGGGCCTCTTCTTCTGGCTGCTGGAGCTGGTGTATTCACGGTTGACGCCCATCGTCCAGGACGCCGAGCCGGCCACCTCCCTGGCTTTCCTCCTCGTCGGCGGAGCGGTATGGGCCTATCGGTGGCTGCCTGCCTGGCCCGGCGAGCCCCAGGTCCCGAGACTTGCCTGGACCACGGGAGTCTCCATAGTGAGCCTCGCGGCCACGATCGGCGCCCTGGTGGCAGTGGTGATCGACATTTTCACCTACCTGCTTCCCGGTGCGGAGGCCGCGGGCGACCACTTCAGCGCCCTCCCACTACAGCTCGCCATTGCTGCTACCGGTGCCCTCATCTGGACCCACCACCGTCGTCTCCTCGGCGCCGAGCGGACGCAGGCCCTGCGGGCCTATGGATACGTCCTCGCCGCCATCGGCTTAGGAACGGCCATTGGCTCCGGCACGGCCCTCGTCACCGCGGTCTTCGACCCCGGCGCACTGGTGGAGCCGTCGGCGGAGGACGCAGGCACCTCGGCCATCGTCCTGCTGGCGGCGGTGCTGGTTTGGCACCGCTTCTGGTCCCAGGCCGTCGCCGCACCCCGCGAGTTCGAGGTGGGGAGTCTCACCAGGCGCATCTACCTGCTCGGAATGGGTGTCGTGACCGGCCTCACCTCGGCGGGTGCGTTGATCGCCGTCCTGGTGGTGATCTTCAGGAGGCTCCTGAGTGTCGACACCGGCGACGGCCTGATGACACCCCTGGCCCTTGCTGTGTTCTCCGGGCTGGCTGCCTGGCACCTGCTGCGCACCCACAACGCCGACCGACAACTGCTCAGCACCGAAGAGGTGGTCACGCCCTACGCCGTCACCGTGATCTGCTCCCATCCGGGAGTGCTGGCCACCCGTTTCCCGGAGCAGGCCACTCTGACGGTCATCTACCGCGACGACGCCGCGGGCGTGATCAACGATGCCATGGCCGACGAGATCGTCACCGCAGTCAACCACCGCTCTTCCGTGGTCTGGGTGGACCAAGACGGCTTCCGGGTCGCTCCCCTTCGCTGAGGTCCGACCGTTGTGAGGTGGCTGGCGCACTTTCTCCTCCGGCTTCGCGGTTGGACGTTCGAGGGTGAGTTCCCGCCCGAACCGAAGATGGTGGCGATCGGGGCGCCCCACACCAGCAACTGGGACTTCATCGTCTTCCTGGCCGCCCTCCACCACTACAAGCTCCGGGCGCGGTTCCTGGCCAAGGACGGCCTGTTCAGGGGACCCTTCGACTGGTTGTTCAGATACCTGGGAGGCATCCCCGTCAACCGTTCCCGGCCGGGCGGAGTAGTGCGCCAGGCCGTGGAATCCTTCGCCTCCGAAGACAAGATGCTCCTGGTGATCGCTCCCGAGGGCACCCGTGCCGCCGCTCCCTCGTGGAAGTCCGGGTTCCTGCGGATAGCCGAGACGGCCGGCGTGCCCGTTCTTTTCGCAGCATTGGACGTTGCCAGGAAACGGGTGGTGATCGGTCCCTTGGTCCGCCACTGGGAGGATGACGCCGACTTCATGACCCATGCCCAAGCGTTCTTCTCCGACAAGGTGGGTTACCGGCCCGAGAACCAGGGTCCGGTCGCGCTGGCTTAGGAACTGCCGGTGACCATGCCCCTGAGGGCATTGCGGTCCACCTTGCCGAGGTGGGTCTGGGGGAGATAGTCGACGAAATAGACGCGACGGGGATGCTTGTAGGCCTCGAGGTGGCCGAGCACCCAGTCGATGAGTTCCTGTTCGGCCGGGGCTCCTTCGGGGACCACGAAGGCCACCGGCCGGGCCAGGCCTGCTTCGTCCTCCACGGCCACCACCGCGCACTCCTTCACCGCCGGGTGGTCGAGGAGAGTGGACTCCAACTCCTGGGGCCGGAACCATTTCCCCTTGACCTTGATGGCATCGTCGGCCCGACCCCGGTGGGTCACGTAGCCGTCCTCGTCGATGGAGACCAGATCACCGCCGACAAACCACTCCCCGCGGAACGCCTCGGTGGTCTTGTCCGGGTCCTCCCAGTAGCCGAGGGCCAGGGATTCGCCACGAACCCAGAGACGCCCCACCTCACCAGAAGGCACCTCGTTGCCCTCCTCGTCGCAGGCCTTGATCTCGAAACCGGGCACCACCCGACCCAACGTTCCCGGCTTCACATCTCCAAGACGGCTGGAGATGAAGATGTGCCACATCTCCGCGGTGCCGAGACCGTCGAGAAGCTCCACCCCGAAGGTGTCCTTCCAGCGGTGATAGAGGGTCTCAGGAAGGGCCTCGCCGGCGGAGGTGGCGAATCGCAAGGATGAGAGGTCCTGGTCCGCGGCGCCGCGATGGGAGAGCATCTGGTTGATGGCCGAGGGGACGTTGACCAGGACCGTGGGCCGGTGGTCGGCGATCCGCGAGAAGAGGGCTTTGGGGGTGGGGTGCTCCTCGAACAGCACCGCCGAAGCTCCCACCGAGAAGGGGAACAACAGGTTGGAGCCGGTGGCATATCCGAAGTACAGCTTGGGCACCGACATGGTGATGTCTTCTTCGGTGAGGCCCAGGATCCCGTGGCCGTAGAGCCGGGTGGTGTTGACCAAGCTGCGGTGGGTCTGCACTGCCGCCTTGGGGATGCCGGTGGTGCCTCCGGAGAACAGCCAAATAGCCGGATCGCCGGGACCGGTGGCCGTGGTCTCGACCTCGCCCTCGGGGAGGTCATCTCCTGGACCCACCTCCACCACCGGAGGGCTGTCCTCGCCCGCGGCTTCGGCGAAGGAAGCGACGTGCTCCGGATGCACCACCGCGACGGCGGCGCGGGCCCGTCGCACCAGGGCACCGAGGGCCTCGGAGGTGAGGCCCGGGTTGACCATCACCACCACCGCTCCGAGGCGGAAGATGGCGAACAAGGAGGCAACAAAGTCAAGGCCGTCGGGCATGACGATCAGCACCCGGTCTTCCCGGGTCACTCCCCGCTCGGCTAGTGCCAGGGCCATACCCGAGACGCGGGCATCGACTTCGGCGTAGGTCACGGTTCGATCGTCGAGGCGGAGAGCCACCCGGTCTCCCCGGCCTTCACGGAGCCGGTCGCCCAGGAAGAACTCGTAGGCGTTCAGGACTCGGGGCCAGTCGCTCATGAGAAGGGGCACGCTAGCGGTGGTTATGTTGGTTCCGCATGGCGACCATCCTCATAACAGGAGCTTCGTCTGGCATCGGCGCGGCGACCGCCCTGACCCTGGGTCGGGACGGGCACCACATCATCGCCGCCGGCCGCTCCGAGGAACGCACCCGGCCAGTGGTAGAGGAGATCAACGCGTCAGGCGGGGATGCGGAGTTTCTCCATCTGGACCTGGCCTCCCTGACTTCGGCCGGTGAGGCCGCCCAGCGGTTCGTAGAGTCCGGAGTCACCCTCGACGTGCTGATCAACAACGCCGGTGTGGGAGGGGTGAAGGGACTGACCGAGGACGGGTTCGAACTCAACTTCGGCGTCAACCATCTAGGGCATTTCATGTTCACCCACCAACTGTTCCCTGCCTTTCGTCCGGGGACCCGGGTGGTCCAAGTGGCCAGCGCCGCCCACTCCAGCGCCCCGGGTATCGACTTCGAGCGGCTGAGACGGCCCACCCGCTCGTTCTTTGGGCTCAAGGAGTACGCCGTCTCCAAGCTGTGCAACGTCCTCTTCGCCCAGGAGATGGCCCGCCGCCGGCCCGACCTCCGCACCTACTCCCTCCACCCGGGGATGGTGGACACCAACATCTTCCCCCGCGGGACCAAGTGGTTCCTCCGATCGCGGTTGCTCACCCCGGAGCGGGGAGCGGACACGGTGATCTGGTGTGCCACCGGGTCGGAGGTAGCCGACCAGACCGGCCTCTATTACACCAACAGGCAGGTGAGGGCCCCGTCCCAGGTGGCCCAGGACGACGATCTGGCAAAGAGACTGTGGGAGCGGTCCGAAGAGTGGTGCGGAGTTACCACCTAGTCGGGGGGTGCTCGTTCTGGGGGTTTGAATCGGATCCTGCCGTGTTCAGGATGCCGGTAGGGGGTGAAGCCTTTGTGGTGGACGACG
>JBHHWH010000072.1:0-12026 GCA_046756405.1 Acidimicrobiia bacterium
GTTCGATCAGGGCTGGGCCGAGAAGGGCTTGGAACTCGGCTGCCGCCTGGACGAAGGGGGTGTTCACTCCCATCGGGCAGAGGCAACTCACTTTGATTCCGGCGTCCCCGTAGGTGATCGCCAACCATTCGGCGAAGGCCACCGCGGCGTGCTTGGTGACCGAATACTGGACGGCCTTGAGGTTGGTCAGCAACCCGGCCGCCGAGGCGGTGGCCAGAAAGTAGCCCTCTCCCCGGGCCACCCAGGAGGGGATGAGGTGGCGGGCGGCGTAGACGTGGGACATCAGGTTTACCTGCCACATGCGCTCCCACTCGGCGAAGTCGGTCTGCTCGTCACCGGCGATGCCGTAGCCGGCGTTGGCGCAGAAGAGGTCGATCGGACCGAAGCGATCTTCGGTCTCCTGGATTAGGGCTCGGTTGGCTTCAGGGTCGGCCACGTCGACGTAGACGGCTACGCCATCGGTTGCCTCTGCCACTTCGCTGGCGGCTTCCAGGTTGAGGTCGGCGAGAACGAGGCCGCGGGGCTGCTCTTGGGCGAAGCGCCGGGCCATGGCCTCGCCGATGCCGCTCCCGGCTCCGGTGATGACAACCACGCGGTCTTTCAGCTCCACCGTGGGGAGCCTAGGGGATCCCTACAGTTCGGCTTCGGCGAGCAGGCTGTTCCCCGCCTTCACCGCAGCGACTAGTCCCCGCGCCCTCGGAAGGAGGTGCTCGCCGTAGAACCGGGCGGTGGTCACCTTTTCGGCCAGGAACCCGGGGTCATATTCGGCGGGGGCTTCCTTGGCGGCGACCGCCGCCCGGGCCATCAGCCAGCCGCCGATGGTGAGCCCGAACTGGTGGAGGTAGGGGACTGACCCGGCGAGGGCGTCGTCGTACTCGCCTGCGGCCAGTCGCTCGCCCATCCACGTCGAGGTGTCGACCAGGTCCTGGATCGCCGTGGTCAGGTTGTCGCGGAAGACGGCCAGGTCCTCGTGATCGTTGAGCCTGCCAGCGTCCTGGGCCATCTCGTTGATGAGGCTCTTCAACACTTCGCCGTTACCCAGGGGCAGCTTGCGCATCACCAGGTCCATCGCCTGGATGCCCGTGGTGCCCTCGTAGATGGGGGTGATGCGGGCGTCCCGGTAATGCTGGGCGGCGCCGGTCTCTTCGATGTAGCCCATACCCCCATGGACCTGGATGCCGATCGAAGTTACCTCCACGCCCGTTTCGCTGCACCAGCCTTTAACCACTGGGGTGAGCAGGGCGAGACGGTCCCGGGCCCGGGCGCGGACCCCGTCGTCCTCGCCGTGGAAGGCGTAGTCGGCCTCCTGGGCCGTTATGTAGAGGAGGGAGCGCATCGCTTCGGTGTAGGCCTTCATCGTGAGCAGCATCCGCCGCACATCCGGGTGCTGGATGATGGGGACGCTCTCGGTGGCAGGGGCTCCGATGGGTCTTCCCTGGAGGCGCTCCTTGGCGTAGGCGAGGGCTTTCTGGTAGGCCCGCTCGGAGATGGCCATGCCCTCCATGCCCACGGCGATGCGGGCTGCGTTCATCATGGTGAACATATTCCGCATCCCTTTGAACTCCTCGCCGATAAGCCATCCGACAGCACCTTCGCTGGCGTCACCGAACGACATGACACAAGTGGGGGAGGCGTGGATACCCAGCTTGTGCTCCAAGGAGACCACCTTCAGGTCGTTGGGCTGGGCCGGGTTGCCCTGGTCGTCGAGGAGGTACTTGGGCACCAGGAACATCGAGATGCCCTTGGTTCCGGGAGGGGCGTCGGGAGTACGGGCCAGTACCAGGTGAATGATGTTCTCGGTGAGGTCCTGGTCCCCAAAGGTGATGAAGATCTTGGTCCCGAAGATCCGGTAGCTGCCGTCCTCCTGGGGGATGGCCTTGGTGCGGAGGGCGCCCACGTCCGAACCTGCCTCGGGTTCGGTGAGGCACATGGTGCCGGTCCAGTGGCCGCTAACCAGCTTTTCCAGATAGCTCTGCTTCAGCTCATCGGAGCCGTGGGCTTCGAGAGCCTCCACCGCGCCGTGGGTGAGGAGGGGGCAGAGGGAGAAGGCCAGGTTGGCCGACTTGTACATCTCCTCGATGACCACTCCGACGGTATAAGGGAAACCGCCTCCGCCCCACTCGGCGGGCATGTGCACTGCCGCCCATCCGGAATCGACAAACTTCCAGTAGGCGTCCTTGAAGCCTTCTGGGGTCTTGACGGTGCCGTCGTCGGTGAGAACTGAGCCTTGCTGGTTGCCGACCTGGTTGAGCGGGGCCATGACCTCGGAGAAGAAGCGGGCTGCCTCTTCAAGGATCGCGGTGACGGTGTCGGGGTCGGCGTGCTGGTAGCCATTGAGCTTGGAGATGCGCTCGAGGTCAGCGACCCGGTTGAGGGTGAAGATCACATCGTCGAGGCGCGGATAAAACTCGGACATACTCTGAATGGTACCCGGCGTGGCTGGTGGAGCACATCGGGTAGGGTCTCCGCCCGCGAGCACGGGTCCATCCAGAAACTATCGGAATACCGACTAGTCGTGAAGCAGAAGCGCTGCTGCGCGTTCATTCTCTCCGAATGGGCTCGACCAAGACCGGGGGCCGCACCGTCTCGAAGAAGGCGGCGAGGGCCGCGGAACGGAAGAGAAGGGCTAAGCGTAAGCGCCTGCTCATCCTGACAGGCGCGGGTTTGGCGAGTCTGGCGGTGATCGCCGGGCTGGTCTCGTTGCTGTCCGCCGGTACCGAACTGACCGGCTCCACAGAAACCCAGGCGTGGGACCTGCCCGTCCTGCAGGGAGAAGGAAGGGTCGCCCTGGCCGACTTCCACGGCAAGCCCACCGTGGTGGCCTTCTTCGCGTCGTGGTGCACGATCTGCCGTCGCGAGCTGCCCGGCTTCGCTCACCTCTCCCAGGCCCTGGACGGTCAGGTCAACTTCGTGGGCATCAACACCATGAACAATGGACAGGGCCTGGGCTTTGCCCGTGAGATGGGCATCGACATCTGGCCTCTCGCCCAAGACATCGGTGGGGTGGATGGCCGGCAGCTCGCCACCAACTTCGGAGCGCGGGGTTCACCTACCACGGTCATCTACGACGCCGACGGGAGGGTGGTGGACGTGACCCTGGGTCGGCTCACCGCCAGCCAGCTCTCCGGGAAGCTCCAGCAGTTCTTCGGCATCGGGTCGTGAGGTAGGGCGTCACTCCAGGATCCGATCCACCAGCTCCGGCAGCACCTCGCCGATGGACGCATCGAGCTTGGCTGCCGCCAGATGGTCGGCCTCGGTCTCGCCCCGGTTGATGATCACCACCGGCTTGCCCTGATGGGCGGTCCGCATCACCACGTCCGACGCCGGCCAGACTGCCACGGTGGAACCCACCACCAGCGCCGCGTCCGCCATGGCGGAGAACAACCCGGCCTTGCGCAGCTCCTCCTCCGGCAGCATCTCTCCGAACATGACGGTGTCGGTCTTCACCAGCCCCCCACATTCGGGGCAGCGGGGGTCCTCTTCGCCTGCTTCGACCCACCCCAGCACGGTCTCCGTATCCCACCGTGCCGGGCAGGACAGACAGTGACTTCCCAGCACGTTCCCGTGTAACTCGGCCACGTAGGCGTCTGAGAGGCCGGAACGGTGGTGGAGGCCATCAACGTTCTGGGTCACGACTCCAGCCAGGCGGCCGGCCTCTTTAAGCCGGAAGATGGCCTCATGGCCCCGGTTGGGCTGCACCGAGGAGCGGGCTCCCCACAGCTCCCCGTGAAGGTGCATCTGCCAGCCCCGGACCCTCAACTCGCGGCTCTCCCGGTAGCGGTCGATGGTGAAGTCGTCAGGGTCTACCTTGGTCCACAGCCCATCGGGTCCGCGAAAGTCGGGGATCCCCGACTCGGTGCTCAACCCGGCTCCGCTGAAGACGAGGACGCGCTCGCTGGGACGCAAGATCTCGACTGCGGCAGCAAATTGGTCGTCCATGAACCAGTTTCTAGCTCGCCTGCGTTGCTGGCGCACAGGACCAGGGCGCCTTTGCACGCCTAGGCTCGAAGCCCATGAGCTACAAGGGTGGTCTCGATCCCGAGACTGCGTCGGTGAGCGAAGGTTACGAACCAGCTGAGAGCCTCGGATCTGTCAAGCCGCCGGTCTACATGACTTCCACCTTCGCCACGGAGACAGCGGCGGAGACCAAGCGGTATATAGAGCTTCTCTACGGACTCGCCGAAGGAGCGGAAGACGAAGAGCCGGGCTTCATATACACCCGACTCGACGGCCCCAATCTGAGAGTCGCCGAGGCGCGGATCGCCGCCTGGGAGGACGCTGAAGACGCCATCGTGACCAATAGCGGTATGTCGGCGATCACCACCGTCCTGCTGACGCTGCTCCGCCCTGGGGCTTTGGTGCTGCACTCGAACCCCCTTTACGGGGGAACCTCCACGGTGATCCGCCGGGTGCTGTCTCAATGGGAGGTCGAGGCCATCAGCTTCGACGCGCAGACCAGCGAAGCCGAGGTGGCGGCCCTAGCTGAAGATGACCGGCTGGCCCTGATCTACCTGGAGACCCCGGCCAACCCCACCAACGACCTCTTCGACATCGCCCTGGCCTCCCGGGTGGCCTCGTCACGCCAGGTTCCTTTGGTGGTGGACAACACGTTCCTCAGCCCGGTGTGGCAGCGCCCCTTGGAGCACGGTGCCGACCTGGTGATCCACTCGGCCACCAAGTACCTGGGCGGCCACTCCGACCTGACCGCCGGTGCCGTCTGCGGTGGTGGTTCATTGATCGAGCGTCTCCGCCACACCCGGTACCGGATCGGATCCACCGCCGACCCGATGACAGCCTGGCTGCTGGGTCGCAGTCTGGAGACCCTGGGGCTGCGTGTGAGGCGCCAGACCGAGAACGCCACCCGGGTAGCGAGCTTTCTCGACGGCCACCCGGCGGTGTCGGAGGTCAACCACCTCAGCCTGATTCCGGAAGGGGATCCCCGCCGCGAGATCTACGACCGTCAATGCCTGGGGCCGGGGGCGATGATCTCCTTTGAGGTGATGGGTGGTGAGGACGGGGCCTTCCGTTTCCTCGATGCCCTGAAGCTGGTCCGCCTTGCGGTCTCGCTGGGTGGTACCGAATCTCTGGTATCGCATCCGTGGACCACCAGTCACGCCACCAGCTCACCCGAAGAGAAACTCGCCTTGGGGATCACCGCGGGGACGATCCGGCTCTCGGTGGGGATAGAGGCACCCCAGGACCTGATTGCCGATCTGGATCAGGCGCTTCAGACTACGGCTTCGCTCTAGCTCCTCCAACCCATAGGACGACGACTCTCGTCTTGCGCTAGAAAAGGCACCGTGAAGTTCGAACCTCTGACTCGCGACAACTGGGAAGACTTTCTCGAAGTGATGGGACCGCACGGGGGTGACAACGGGTGTTTCTGCATGTGGTACCGACAGACAGGCCGACAGTTCGAGGCAGGTCATGGGGAGACGAACATGCTGGCCATGAAGGCGATCGTCGATTCGGGTGAGGTGCCGGGACTGATCGGATATCGCGACCAGGCTCCCGTGGGTTGGGTTCAGGTGGGCCCTCGCGACTGGTACGGGCGTCTCCAGCGATCCCGGGTAACCAAGCCGTTTGACGACCGGCCCGCCTGGGCGGTCACCTGTTTCGTTGTGCCCAAGGAGCATCGTGGCACCGGTGTCGCCTCCGAGCTACTGCGGGGTGCCATTTCGTATGCCCGAGAGCAGGGCGCCGAGGTGGTGGAGGGCTACCCGGTTGAACCCCGCGAGGAGAAGATGCCCGACTTCTGGGCCTGGATGGGATTCCGATCCATGTTTGAAGCCTGTGGCTTCGTCGAGGTCGCTCGCCGCAGCGAAACCAGACCCTTTATGCGGCTGGAGCTTTAGTCGTCGGCGACGTGGCGGGGCGGCAGCCCCATTCTCTGGTTTAGCGCCTCCTCGCGGTCGCTGACGATGCGAGCAGCGATGGTCTCGGCAGCATGGGTGAGCCACAGGTTGGTTTGGGATCCTTCGGTGTAGTCGGCCTCGCCAAAGGCGTCGACCCGATCCTGTTCGAGGAGTCGAGCCGCCTGCTGGAACTCCGTTGCCGACCCTGGCCGGTACACGGCGTAGGCGCGGCCGCCGTAGCCGCCCACCACCGAGAAGACAGGGACATCTGAAGGTCCGTCGGCGATGTAGATCATGTTCTGGAAGGGGACCCGGCGGTCCTCGGGTGCGATCTTGGCGTTGACATCGATGGTGGGGTTCTTGTTGGTCCCTTTGTTGATCTCGAACACGGCGCGGGTCTTGGAGGTGTTGTCGATGGTGTATACGAGCTGGCGGATCTCCCCCTGAGGAGAGAACAGCCGCTCCTGACCCTGGACATAGCCGGGGGGTGCCACCAGCTCGGTGAACTCGCAGGCCCACACGTGGTCGACCACGGGCGCTACCGCCGAGCCGAGGATCATCTGGCGGAGTCCCGTCGAGACGATGTAGTGCTCGACGCGGATCTGGTGTTCGGCGAACCGGGGCTCCGATTCGATGTTCTTGCGCATCATCTCCATGAAGTCGGGGATCCCCGGGTAGAACTCGATCTCGGCTCCCAACTCATAGAGGAGGGCGTTGGAGAGTCCGGGCATGAGCCCTTCCCGGACGTAGGTGAGGATGTGATTTAGGTAGAGGTGGTCCCGCTGGATCAGTTTCGCCCCATGGGTGCGGTAAAAGTCCTCCAGGCCGTCTACCTCTCGCCAGAACTCCATTTCGTCGATGTCGTAGTGGCGGAACAGTGGACCCTGCATGTTTCCGGGGATCAGGGTCTTGTCGAAGTCCCAGATCACCGCGATCACGTTCTGGGGGAAGAGCTGACGGCTCATGGTCCCCCTGAGGCTATCCAGTTATCCACAGACCGCAACGGGGTAAGCGGGCCAAGCGTGTGCGGTCGACCGGACCTGGTCGGTTGGATCGGGTCCGCGGCACGGCGTTCGAGATCATCTCCAGCAGGTGAAGCTTCCAGACCCCCGAAGAAGCTCACCACCACCCCGGCGTCTCGCCACACTGCGACCCGCTCGAGGATCCGATCTTCAGTCTGATAGAGAAGGCGGAGCACCGCCAGTTCCTAGCTGAGTCTTCCCGGCAGTTCCGCGGAGTGCTTGAGCAGAACGAGCGTGTCCAGACCGGCCGCGTCGACCACCTACTCCACGTCGCCGGGACGGACCTGCTCAGGGACGGACTTCAGCCATCCCACGCCGGGCACGATGAATAGATCATGCGACGTCTGGCGACCACCGTCACCTGCCTGGCCATCCTGGCCGCGGCATGCGCGCCGGGCGGGGCGCCCTTGCCGCCCCCACTCGCGGAAGCTCCTGCCATCACGACCAGGCCATCCTCCCCCACCACGGATTCCGTCACCCGGTCCACGTTCCCCACCAAGCCGGCGCCGGCGCGTCTCGCTTCCCACCTCTTCCTTCCGGTGGGCGAGCAGCGGTCCATCGCCGGCCTGGGCAAGCTCATCGAACAGATTGACCTATACGGCGAGAGCCCCTTCCGCGTCGAGGGAGACCTGCTCACTGCGGACGCTGCGGGGATCTCCTGCCTGCGGTTCCGCTACCGGGACCTGCCGGGTGAGAACGGCGTGCAGACCATGTGCGCCGTGGCCTTCGACGAGACGGGTCAATGCGGCGGCCTGCTGCCCCTCTCGCTTGATCTGGACATGTTCCTCGAAGCAGACGGCGCGCCGGTGGGGAACTCCGACCTTCTGACCGGAGGCGACCTGTATGCGGCGTGTGCGACGGCCACCGGGGATCTTCGCCTGCAACAGCCCTCTCTCGACGTTCCCCTGCTCTACCTGGTGATCGTCGATGCGTTGGGAGGAGGGCCCTACTCCCTGGGTGACGACGAGATGAAAGCCCAGCGCGCCGGAGTCATCACGACCTTCTCCGGCGACGAGCTGCGCCCTCCGTGGATCGTGACGGTGGGCCGGGAGGTCCGGAGCATCGAATTTGGCCGGGATGGGACGTTCACGGTCAACGAGGAGGACTGCACATTGGCTCCGTCGTGCACCGGCACTCGGGAGCTGGTCCAGCCGGGGGACATCTTCCGCACGTCACTCGGCATTAGCCCCGACCTCCTGGCAGACGTGCTGGCCGCGGCCGACCCCACCCTGGTGGATGCCTACGTCCGCGAGCGCATCGGCATCGGGTGGAGCGAAGTCTCGGGCATCCATCCCGAGGCATCCCTGGAGGCCTTCGGCCGTCTGGCCATTCTCGACATCATGGAGGGTCTGCTCCTCGAGTGGGACGTCGTCTTCGGGCTGCGGGAGAAGGACGTGATCGTCGGCTACTGGCAGCCGTGGTTCGTGGAATGGGAGTTCACCCGCAAGTGCTATCCGAACGAGCAGGCGAAGTGCGCCCGAATCGAGGCGGCCATAGGAGAATACGAAACCGAACGGATTCTGCACCTGCGCGAGCTGGGGTTCCGCCTCTGGCAGACCGCCTACCTGGACGTCGATCCGCAAGGCGGGCCGGGCCCGTTGGCCGCCAAACGGCCTCTCTGGTCGTCTTTCGAGGGAGTCATGGCCGGAGTTGGGGGCATCCGAGCTGAAGGAGTGGATCCCGGCGAACTGTACGGCAGGGCGGTGCGCGCCTACGCCGAGGCGGTAGGGCCTGACACTCCGGTGATCCTGTTCCTGGCCGGGCCGCCGATCACCGCTCAGACGGGCGGGGAGTTCTGCGAGGCCGAGATCTGCCCGTCCGACTTCGCCGGTGCCTACCGCATGGCCGAAGGTGCGTTGACGGCCGCCCTCGACACGCTGAGCCCCGGACAGTTGCGGGGGTTCGGCGCGGCGCTGTTTGAAGGGTCCCATTTCGACCTGCGCGACCCGTACGAGAACTTCGGGACGTTCTCGCTGAACCGGGTGGCGGAGACCGGCTACAACCACCCGGTTCTCAACCTCTGGCGGGCGCGCTGACCCCGGCCGGAATCCGCCCATCCTCTGCGTAGGCTCTGTGGAGCCTTCGAGGAGAGCGGCATCATCCGCCGGACCGGCCCCCTCGCAGCGCTGTTCTCCGGCGGAGAGGTCGGCCTGGTGGCAGAGGTCTCTGCTCGTCGTGTCAAAACCCTGGGTCTGCTTCTCGAGCCTGGACCGGTCGTGCCCGATGGACGGAGTCGCCCGGTCAACAGCACACGTTTCAACCGCGGATGAAGGTGAGGCGAACTCGGCGGGTGGGGTTGTCGACGTTGGTGTCCACTACGACGATCGACTGCCAGGTGCCGAGGGTCATCTTCCCGCCTACGACGGGAATGGTGAGAGATGGGCTGATGAAGGCGGGTAGGACGTGGTCCCTACCGTGGCCGGGAGACCCATGGGCATGGCGCCAGCGGCCCTGCTCGGCGGGGAGGAGATCGTCGATTGCGGAGAGGAGGTCGGCTTCGCTGCCCGCTCCCGTCTCTATCAGGGCGACCCCTGCGGTGGCATGGGGCACGAAGACGGACAGCAGCCCGTCGCCCTTGTCCCGACAGAACGCCACCACCTCGGGGGTGATGTCCACCACCGTGGTTCTATGCCCGGTGTCGAATCGGATCTCGATGGACTCCAAAACGTAAGCGCCCTTCAGTTGGGGCCTCAAGGCCTTCTATATCTACGGCAGTGCCCTCGTCGTGGGTCGAATCGAAGGGTGATGAAACTAGTCAAACCGTGTTCGCTTCACCCGACAGTGGTGTCGCCGCAGGTCTTCAGTCCACTGGGACAGGTCCCACCCGGGCGGTAGCGGGGAGGGTGAGACCGAACTCGCTCCAGCCGTCGACTCGCCGATACACCAGGTCACCACCCATGGCGCGCGCCAGGCTTCGACTGACTGCGAGACCGAGCCCGACTGAGGCTGGCTGCGTTGGGCTCTGATTGGCGGTTTGATACGGTTCGAAGATCCGCTCTGCCTCTGTCGCAGGAACCCCGTCTCCATCATCGGCAACGATGATCTCTACCGTGTCGCCGATAGCCCGGGAGCATATCCGCACATGTTCACCCCCATAACGGATGGCGTTGCTCAAGAGGTTGCGTAGCACCTGGCGGAAGCGGAGTGGGTCGGCCCACACCTTCGCCGGCTCACAATCGAATATCACCTCGGAGGGGTCCATGGGGAGCGCCGCAATTGTCTGACCGATCTCATCGTTGACGTTCAGGTCTTCGGGGATCAGTGTCACGGTTCCCATATCGGCTCTGGCCGCTACGAGTAAGTCCTCGACAATGGTGGCAACTTCAGCGCTCTCCGCGGCGATGTGGGCTATGAGGCTATCGACCTCCTCTTGGGGCATCGCCTTCCAGCTCTCCACGAGCACTGCCGCGAATCCAACGACCGCAGTTAGAGGGGTGCGGATCTCATGAGAGATTGAGGCGATGAACCGGTCCTTGGCGTGGACCTCGTCCTCTAGTACACGACGAGCCTCGACTTCGGCGGTGATGTCTTCCACTAAGAGGACCGCCCTCAGGGCTCCTACATCATCCTGTACGGGAGCCACCGAAAGCCGGCATAGGGTCCCTGTTCGCTCCAGGACAGCTTCCTGAGAGGCGGCCGTGGAGGTCCGGTTGATGGAGGACTCGATGAGTCGTTTGACGGTCTCGACATGACCATCGTCAAACAGGGTGCAGGCGTCGGCTCCGACGAGGCTGTGTGTTCCCGCGAGCTCGGCCATCCGATGGTTGGTGCGAAGGATGTTTCCCTCGTTGTCGAGAAGAACGATTCCCACCGGCGCCCCAGCAAATGCCGCGTCGAGTACTGCCTCACTCTTCGCTAGCTGCTCGGTGGATCGGCGAACTCCAATCCCGACGAGCCGGAACAGCGAGGCCGCCGCGATCAGTATCGCAACTTGGGCCAGCACGCCTCCGATGAACTCGCCGCCGCTGACGACCTGGGCGACAGGATGGAAGAGTGGAAGGCCTGTATACCTAGTGCCGATTAGGTGAAGAGGGATCTGTACTGCTGCGGCCCCAACCACAGCAGCGGTCAGTCCCGCCGCTTGCTTCCCCTCGAAAGCAACCCCTGCGATGGCGGCGAGTACCAGGAGCACGAAGTCGGGCTCTCCGACAGGCCCGAACAGCCACCAGACGACTGTCGTTGCTGCGGAGTCGACGACGATGGCTCGGGCTAGATGTGAACCTCGAGCGTTCGCCAGGTCGACGGTCAAGACGGCTACGGACAGCGCGGCGAGTACTGCGTAGCGGGGGTCACGAGTGAAGTAGAACGCCACCAAGCCGACAAGAGTGATTGCTCCGTACGCTCCCCGACGGGCGATCAGGTATCGATTTTCGGTCGCCTCCGCGACAACAGACTTTTGCGGCATCCCAACAGTTAACGGCAGATCTTGTCCTGACCTTCCCCAGAATGCGCTACGGCCTTAGGCGCTTCTAGATGCGGGCTTGCAGAGTCAGATGTATCCTCTCGTCGGTGGCTAGCTGGCCGAGTGTTCGCAACCAGCACCTTCTATATGTGCGGGTTTCCATGTGGTTGGCAGCAACGCTCGGCGCCGCATATGGGCTGATCGGGTCGGTCTCTGGCGATCCGTCTCTGCTCTGGTCCTCCCTCGCCCTCTTCGCAATAGCAATCCTCGCTCGACGACAGCTCCGACAGCGGGAGCCGCGTCTCGAGATTCTGGTGGGTCTTGGTGGGGTGGTTCTCATTGCTGCGGCGCTTGTCAGGGATCCGGCCGTCCTGGTGGCGGCTCTGCTGGCCTACGCGATGTTCGCCGCGGCGGCGACCTATCTCGGCGGTCGGCTGTGGTCTCTTTGGTTTGGGTTGGTGATCTTGGTAGCCGGCTCCATCACGATCGTGAAGACCGAGCCATCGGTAGAGTCGCTTGCTCTGGCGGTCACCGTTCTCGTATTCGGTAACGGCGTTGGTGGCCTGCTGCACACCCGAACCGGGGAGCTGCTGCGAGTCGAGAGCGCTCGCCGGGAGGCCGTCTTCGATACAGCCCCCGATGGGATTGTCATCGTGGATGAGGGTGGTCGCATCCTGGAAGTCAACGACAAGTTCCTGGAGATGTTCGCACTGGAGCCCTCCGATGACATTACCGGGCTGACTATTG
>JBHHWH010000073.1:0-11875 GCA_046756405.1 Acidimicrobiia bacterium
TGCTCACCGGGGATGGGAAGCTTCACTTCGACGCGACCCTTCGGACCGTCGAGAGTGAAGCTGGTCCCCGAACGGGAGGAGTCGAGACCTTGCACTCGCCAGTCCGCACCGGGAGACCGGCCGTAGGTGACCGTGGTGGCGGTTGCGGCCACCTCGGCTCCCCCTGGATCATCGATGCTGGCCACCACCGGCCCTTCCACCTTCAAGGCAACCTCGATGAAGCTGTCCAACAGGTCGCGGTAGGACCCGAAATGCTCCAGGTGCTCAGGTTCGACGTTGGTAATGACCAGGCCGGAGAAGTGGATGCTCTCAAAGGTGCGGAAAGCCTCGTCGGCTTCGAGGACCAGCAAGTCGCTGCTGCCCAGGTGCCCGTTGGTTCCGAGGGCGGCCAGCTCCCCACCTAGTACGAAGGAGGGGTCCAAGCCGAGGGCTCGGAGGGCGGTGATCATCAGCGCGGTGGTGGTGGTCTTCCCGTGGGTGCCCGTGGCCCCCAGCGCCGGGAGATCCTCGGTGAGGGCCCCTAACAGCTCAGGTCTTCTCCACACCGCCACCCCTGCTCGCCGGGCTTCCTCCAACTCTTCGTCGTAGTCGGGCACGGCTGAGGAGGCGACCACCAACTCCGCTGCCGCGGCCACCTCGGGGTTGTGGCCAGTGAAGACCGGGACCCCGAGATCCGCCAGGGCATCCAGGGCCGCCCCGCCACGAAGATCCGAACCGCTCACCTCGTGTCCTCTCTGCACCAGAACCTTGGCCAGGGCGCTCATGCCGGCTCCCCCGGCCCCGACGATGTGGATCCGGCGGTAAGGAAGGGTCATAGGGCCGCCTTCCTCATCGCCTCAGCGATCTCGAAGGCTGCGCGAGGGCGGGCGAGGACCCTGGACGCCTCGCCCATCCCCGCCAGGGCCCTCCGATCGAACAGAGTCTCGCCCACCAGCCGGCTTAGCCCATCGATCTCCCTCTCCTCCAGAACCACAACGGCACCGCGGCGAGCCAGCTCCTGGGCGTTCCGGTTTTGATGCCCGGCGGAGCCGAAGCTCCCGGGGACCAGGATCGCCGGCGTGGCGGTGGCTGTGAGTTCCGCAACCGCTCCACCTGCTCGCGCCACCACTAGGTCACTGGCGGCATAGAACATCTCCATCTGGTCTTCGAACCCGCGGCGCACCCAGCGGACGCCGCGGGGTTCGGGATAGGCGAGCAGGGTGGCGAGGTTGCGTTTCCCGGTTAGATGGACAACCTGAAACGGGGGCCCATCCCAGCGCGTCAGCATCCCGGTGACGGCCTCGTTGACAGCTCCCGCGCCAAGGGAGCCGCCAAATACACCAAGAACAGGAAGGTCAGGGTTTAGCTCATAGTGACGCAACGCCTTCGGTCTCAGGTCTTCCCTCCGAAACTCCCAAAAGGGTCGTCTCACCGGGTTGCCCGTCCACTCCGCCTTCGGCAAGCCCTCGGTCTCGGGAAAGGAACCGAAGGTCCGCACCGCCCAGCGGGAGGTGATCCGGTTGGCGAGACCAGCCTCGGCGTTCTGCTCGGCAATCATGATCGGGACTCTGCTCCGGTGCGCTGCCATGGCCGTAGGCACCGTCACATAACCGCCCAAGCCCAGAGCAGATCTCACCTTCCGGCTCTTCATGACCTCGACGATCTTGGCTCTGGCCCGCCATACCACCGCAGGGAGGGACAGGTTGGCCGGGGTCAGCGAACGCCGGAGGCCCCGAAGATCGAGTTGAAGGAAGGGAAATCCGGCGCCTGGGAACACCTCCGCTTCCAACCGGCCACCCCCGACGTAGAGGACTTCGTCTCGACTCACTCCAAGCTCTACCAGAGCCTCCCCGACCGCCAGGCCCGGGTAGACGTGCCCCCCGGTGCCTGCGGCGGCAATCAGGAAGGTCATCGACGACCTTGCACTCCACTCTGGGCAATGTTTACCAGCACGCCGATGGCGCCCATTGAGACCACAAGAGCCGTCGAGCCGAAGGAGACGAAGGGAAGGGCGATTCCCGTTATCGGCACTACGCCCAACACGCCTCCGATGTTGACCAGCGCTTGGACCGACAACCATCCCGTGATACCCGCGGCCACCATCCGGCCGAAACGGTCAGGGGCCCGAGAGGCAACCATCCACCCGGTGAGGGCCAGGACCACGAAGAGGCCAATGACGGTAAGCCCCCCGATGAGTCCTGTCTCCTCACCGATGATGGCGAAGATGAAATCTGTGTGGGCGTTGGGTAGGTAGAACCACCGTGCCCGGCTTGCCCCCAGACCCACCCCGAAGATCCCTCCATTGCCGAGGGCGTAGTAGCCCTGGATCAGCTGATATCCGGTGCCCGACGAGTCGGCATAGGGGTCGAGGAACGCTTCGATCCGGGCGGCGCGGTAGCTCTCCGAGAAGGCCAGGGCAGCCACCACCAGCACAGCGGCAAGTCCCAGGTAGGCCATGTACCGAAACGGGGCGTCGCTGGCCATGATCACTGCCATGCCCGCAGCGCCGATGATGACGGTGGTTCCCAGATCTGGCTGCCCCATGATCAGCACGCCCACCACTCCTACCGTGGACAGGACCGGGACCAGGAAGTGTCCGAAGCGATCCAGGAGCTTGTGCTTTCTCTCCAGGAGGAAGGCAAGGGCGAAGACCACCGACACCTTGGCCACCTCCGACGGCTGGAAGGTGAGCGGACCGAGGGGCAGCCATCGCTGGGCCCCACCGATGGTCTTACCGGCGACCAGCACCATCGCCAGCAACCCGAGACTGACCAAAAACGCAGGTAGGGCGAGCTTGCGGTACCACTTGTAGGGAAGACGGGCAGCGAGGAGGAGGACCAGGGTGCCGACGCCGACACCAACCAACTGACGCTTGAAGTAGTAGAGGCTGTCCTGGGTGCGGTCTATCGCCACAGCCGATGAAGCTGACTGGGTCTCGCCCAACCCGATCACCACCAGGACAACCACCAGAACCAGAAGCGTTGTGGCAAGACGGTCGTTGACCCGTTGCCGCTCGGCGCGGCTTCGCGCCGCGGCTCTCACCCTGGCTATCGAGGTCACGTTGGTTGTCATTCGGCTCTACCTCCCGTCCTCTCAGCCACCAGAGCAGTAAAGCGGTCACCGCGCTCTTCATACGATGTGAATTGGTCAAAGCTGGCACACCCCGGAGCCAGCAACACTGTGTCCCCGGGCTCTGCAAGCCCGTCGGCCATCTCCACCGCTGCTTCGAGGGTGCCCGCAAGGCGTCCTCTGGAACCGGCAGCGGCCACCAGTTCTGGGCCAGCCTCCCCGATGCCGAGGAGCACCTTGACGTTGGGCTGGTCGGCGAGGACGGAGATGTCGAGGCCCTTGGCCCGGCCGCCGGCGATGAGAATCACCTGTCCCTGGCTCTGGATAGATGAAAGGGCAGCGTGGGGATTCGTGGCCTTGGAGTCGTCCACCCAGCGGACACCCTTCGCCTCCAGCACCACGCGGCGCCGGTGGGCACCTGGATGGAACTCGGCGGCTACCCGCCGCACGGCCTCCGGGCTGGCCCCGCCTTGGAGGGCCAGAGCCGCGGCGCAGGCCAGGTTCACGAGATCGACAGAGTCGCGAGAGGGGATGTCACCGAGGTCGACGGTCAGGTCGTCGACAACCAACTTTCCGTGGTCTACCCCTCCTCCGCCTGGGGGCCGTCTCGCACCCGAAACCGGGTAGAGCCGGGATGGAGCCTTCAGGGCCAGTCGGGTCGCCCCGGGGTCGTCGGCGTCGTAAACGAGCAAGTCCCCGGAGGTCTGGTTCTCGTATATGCGCTCCTTCGCACTCTCATAGCTGAAGGGTGACCCGTGCCAGTCGAGGTGGTCCAGGGCGACGTTGGTTATGGCGGCTTCCACCGGATGGAAAGCATCGATGAACCGGAGCTGAAAGCTGGAGGTTTCCACCACCAGTACGTCATGATCCTGGCCGGCGAAATCAGAGAGGGGACAGCCGATGTTTCCTGCGGCCGGAGCGTCGAACCCTGACGCCTGAAGCATCGCCGCCGCCGTCTCGGTGACGGTTGTCTTTCCGTTGGTCCCCGTGACCGCTATCACCGGGGAGTCGAGATGCCGCCAGGCGAACTCGATCTCGCTCCAGACAGGTACCCCAGCCTCGATGGTGTCGACTATGGGCCGCGAGCGCTCGGAGAGGCCGGGACTGGTCACCACCAGATCCACACCTTCCAGCAGCAGCGGGTCCCATTCGCCGGCGGCGATACTGAACCCAGATCCGAGGGCGGCGGTGTCGGAGCGCTGGTCGTAGAGGCTCACCCCCATTCCGAGACGTCGGGCGAGTCGGGCGGCGGCCATTCCGGAGACTCCAGCGCCGAGGACGAGGATACGGCTCACAGGATCCCCTCCAGCCGCAGGAAGTCGGCGTAGAACAGCCCCAATCCGAGGGCCACGCCGATACCGGTGAGGATCCAGAAGCGAATGACGACGGTGGTCTCGGGCCATCCACCCAGATCGAAGTGGAAGTGAAGCGGCGACATTCGAAAGATCCGCTTGCCGGTGAGTCTGAAGCTGGCCACCTGGAAGATCACCGAGAGGGTCTCTGCAACATAGATACCCCCCAGCAGGACCAGCAGCAGGTGGGTGTTGGTGAGGAGGGCCAGGGCGGCGAGGAGCCCTCCGACCCCCTGGCTTCCAACGTCTCCCATGAAGATCTGGGCCGGGGGTGCGTTCCACCACAGGAAACCGAGGAGGGCACCGAACATCGCCGCGGAGATGATCGCCAGCTCCAGGGGATCTAGGGCCTGGTATGTCTCGGCGTTGCGAAACTGCCAGAAGGCGATGATGGTATAGGAGGCCACCACCAGCGCCGAGGACCCCGCCGCGAGGCCATCCATCCCGTCGGAGAGGTTCACCCCGTTTGCCGACCCGGTCAGCATCACCAGCACCCAGATGACGAAGAACACCCCAAGGTCGGTCCCCAGCGGTCGCACAAAGGAGATCTCGGTCACTACGCCGGCGCTGGTCGCCCACCAGGCGAACACCGCGGCTATGACGAGCTGACCACCGAATTTGGCGGTCTTGGAAAGGCCAAGGCTCCTCCCCTTGCTGTATTTCTTCCAGTCGTCCGTAAGACCCACGAGGGCCATGCCCGCTAGGGCCAGCACCGCGAGCATGCCGCCGGAGCTGAAGGGGCGGAACCGCGGATCGAAGCCCTCCGACGGGGTCCAGACGCTGATGTGGGCGAGGAACCACCCGATGATCGCTGCGGCCACGAAGACGACACCACCCATGGTGGGCGTGCCCTGCTTGTGGGCGTGACCTTTGATGTCCTCCTGGATGAACTGACCGATCGAGCGGCGGCGGAGATAGCGGATCGCCATCGGCGTCACCAGGATGGAGATGATGAGCCCGAAGGCGGCGGCGATGAGGAGAGGTATCACCGTCGCATGCTCCCCGAGTCACCACCGGAAGCGGCGGAATTCCTGAGATCTTCCAGGGCTCGGGTCGACACCTCACGGTCGTCGAACGGAATACGACCCCCGTCGACTTCCTGGAATGGCTCGTGGCCTCTACCCAGGATCAGCACCGTGTCACCAGCAACGGCCGCGTCGATCGCTCTGCGGATGGCTCTCCTCCGGTCGATCTCGACCTCGTGGTCGCTGCCGGGAGGGATCCCCTCCAGCACCTGGGCGACTATGACCGCAGGGTCTTCGTGACGAGGGTTGTCGCTGGTCACGATGGCGAAATCGGCTGTCGCCAGGGCCCTCCCCATCAAAGGTCGTTTGGTCCTGTCCCTGTCGCCTCCAGCTCCCAGTACAGCGATGACTCGTCCGGCCCCGGACTGGCGGGCCGAGTCGACGGCCAGCTCCACCGCGGTCGGAGTGTGGGCGTAGTCGACAACGATCCGGATCGGGTCGTCTCCGGACACCAACTCGAAGCGGCCGGGCACCTGTCTCAAGCTCTCGAGCCCAGCCATCACCGTGTCGAGGCCGAGACCCAACACCAGACAGCTCGCAGCTGCCATGACGGCGTTCTCGACGTTGAACAACCCCAGGACCGGGGCGTCCACGAGACCCGTCCCCCAGGGAGTCCTAAGCTCGAAGCTCGTCCCTGCCGGCCCATGCCGTACTGCGGTCCAAGAAATGTCGCCCGACTCTCCCACGGTGAGGAGATTCCCGCTGAACCGCCCGGCGATCTCCCTGCCGGCGGGATCGTCGATGTTGACGACCGCGGTGCCGACTTCGAGTTGCTGGAAGAGCCTCATCTTGGCCTGGAAGTAACTTGCCATGTCCCCGTGGAAGTCGAGATGGTCCTGGGACAGGTTGGTAAAGGCGGCAACAGCGAATTTCGTCGCGTCCACCCGATGCAAAGCCAGCGCATGGGAAGAAACCTCAGTGGCAACCAGCTGCGCTCCTAGATCACTCATCCGCCTCAGCATGCGCTGAAAGTCAGGCGCTTCCGGAGTGGTGCGCTCGGAGGGAACAATGACACCCCCGACCCGGCTGGCAATCGTCCCGATTAGGCCTGTTTGTAGTCCGGCGGCGGCGGAGATCGATTCGATGTAGTGGGTGACCGTGGTCTTGCCGTTGGTGCCCGTCACCCCGACAACGCTGAGGGCGCGGGAAGGGTGGTCGTAGACGGCGTCGGCCAAGGGGCCCATTGCCTGGCGGGTGTCGGCCACCACGACCTCGGACACGCCGCTACCCATCGGATGATCGACGCACACTGCAACGGCGCCCGCCTTGACAGCGTCGAGAACGAAGTCATGACCATCCGCGGTGCTCCCCCGAACGGCGACAAACAGGCTCCCAGGCCCCACCTGACGGGAGTCGTGAGTAATCGCCGTGACCAGGGCCTCTCCTGGCCCGGAAACCTCTCCTCTCACCCGGGAGGCCAGTTCGCCGACCGTCTTACCCACTGAGACCATCGGGTGTCACTCCAAGTCGGTGAAGGGCCTGCTCCATTACCTGAGCGAAGACCGGAGCGGCGGCCTGCCCTCCGGTCCTGTATTCCCAGGCCGGGGCGTCGATGAGCACCGCCACCACAACCTGGGGGTCGCTGATAGGCGCCATACCTACGAAGGTGGCCCTAGTCACTTCTGTGTACCTGCCATCAGGACCGAGTTTGTTGGCGGTGCCGGTCTTACCCCCAACTCGGTACCCCTCAACAGCGGCGTTCCGGCCCGTCCCCCGTTCCACAACTCCAGCCAACAGCTCCCGCATCAAGAGGGAGGTACGGCGGGAGATCACCTGCCGGGTCTCGACGTCAGCCTCCTCGACATTCCCGTTGACATCGCTGGAGAAGGAGACCAGGTGCGGCGTCGTCCACACCCCATCGTTGCCGACAGCGGCGTAGGCTGCGGCCATCTGGAGCGGGGTTACCGCCACCGAGTATCCGATGGCTGCCGAAGCCCAGCAGGTTTCACAGCCTGCGGCGAAGTTGAGGATTCCCTCAGCCTCTGCGGTGTAGTCGATGCCGGTCCGGGAGCCGAGCCCGAAGGCCTTGATGTACTCAACCAACCTGTCCTGACCGACGGCGTCAGCGATCCGGATCGTGCCGACGTTGGACGACTCTACGAAGATGTCGGTGACGGTCATGTCGCGGGTTTCGTGGGGGGAGAAGTCTCGATAGCAGCCGTACAGGTCGTCGTCAGCCGAACGACAGGCGCCCTCCCGAAGTTCCAGGACATCGTCGACATCGGGAATGACGGTGTTCACCCCCACCTCTCCCTCTTCGATGGCGGCTGCCACGGTGATCAGCTTCTCGGTGGAGCCCGGTTCGAAGATGCCCCGCACCACGAAGTTGGAGAACAGCCTGCACGCCTGAGGATCCTCGGCTTCTTCACAACGAGGGTCGATGGTCTTCCGAACCTGAGGGTCGAAGACGGGAGCCCCGGTCATGGCCAGCACCTCTCCAGTCTCCACCGAAAGAACCACCACCCAACAGGAGGCCGCCGAGGTCCTGTCCAGAGCCTCAAGACATGCCTGCTGAGCCTGGTACTGGAGGGGAAGATCAATAGTGGTGGTCAGGTCCCTCCCCGGCGTTGCCGGGACGATCTCGCTGATTCCCTGGGGAATCGGCCGCCCGTCCAGGTCCCGTTCGAACACCGCCTTCCCCGGGACGCCCCTCAGCTCCTCGTCGTAGACCAATTCGAGGCCCTCCTGGCCGTCACCGTCGATATTTACGAAGCCGGTCACATGGCTGGCCACGGATCCCGCCGGGTATATCCGGGCCGGTTCAGAGTGGGCATAGATGCCCCGGATTCCGAGCCCCAGCACCTTCTCTGCCAGGACACTCTCCACCTGACGCTTTATGTAGACGAAGTCGCCTTCCCCGGTGAGACGGTCGTAGAGGATCTCGGGATCGGCGCCCAGCAGCCCCCCAATCTGTTGGGCCACCCACAGCGGCTCCTCGACCTGACCCGGCACGGCATAGATGCTCTTCGAATCCACGGTGAGAGCGAGAAGCTCCCCATTGCGATCGAAGATCTTCCCCCGTTGGGGGGCCAGATCCCTCGACTCCAGTCGCTGGCTGAGGCCCTTCTCCTTCAGCTCGGAGGCCTGGACCACTTGGAGCTGGACAAGACGGTACGCCAGCCCCAGCCAGGCCGCCACTATGGCGAGGCCGATGAGGGCGACACGAAGCTTGGGACGGGATATCCGCCGGGCTGACCCCTGGGCCGCCACGGCGTCAGTCCCTCCGCCGAATCTCCGGAAGCGTGAGGCCTAGGATCCCGCTCGCATACCCGGCACCAGCGCTTACACGGGTCGTCATTGGTTCGTTTCCTCTTCTTCATGCCCGGCCACCAGAGGCTGGGCGGGGGTGATGTCCACTAGAAGTTGACGGGTCGTGTCAGGGACCACCAGTCCCATCTCCTCGGCCAGGGGAGCGATCCGGGCCGGGTTCTCCAGCCGGGCGATCTCCAGCTCTAGTTGCTGGCGCAGAGCGGACTGCTCGGCGATCGCCTTCTGAAGCTCCGCTAGCTCGAAGGCGGAACGGTCGAGGCTGGTGCGGGCGAAGCCAAGCCCGAGGAAAGCTACAACCCCGATAAGGGCCATAATCATCCAGGGGGCTATTGAGGGCCGCCGGATGCGCCGGCCGGAAAGGACCCGGAAACCACCTTCGGCTGGGTTCTTGGAGAGCGGTCGAGCCGTCATGCCGCCACCTTCTCCACGGCTCGAAGGGTGGCAGAGCGAGCCCGACGGTTCCGCTCCACTTCCTCAGGGGTCGGCCTGATCGGCTTGCGGGTCAACAGCCTGAGCCGGGCGGTGTTGCCACAACCGCAGACGGGAAGCTCTGGAGGGCAGGTGCATCCCTTAGCTCCGGCGGCGAAGCGGCGCTTGACGATCCGGTCCTCCAACGAGTGATAGGAGATAGCGACGACTCGACCGCCAACAGCCACCAGCTCCACGGCTTGGTCCAGACCTTCGGCGATGGCGTCGAGTTCGTCGTTCACCGCTATCCGCAGCGCCGGAAAGGTGCGTCGGGGGGGCTGACCCGCCCGACGCCGGGCCGCGGGCCTCGCATCGGCGATGACGGTGGACAGCCGCTTGGTGGATTCGATGGGTCGGGAACGAACAATGGCCCTCGCGATACGCTCAGCCATGGGCTCCTCTCCGTATTCGCGGAGAATCCGGGCCAGATCCCTTTCGTCCCAGTGGTTGACGATCTCATCAGCGGTACGTGCCGCGTCTGGCCCCATCCTCATGTCGAGGGGACCAGGCTTGTTATAGGAGAATCCCCGATCGGCCTCGTCGAGCTGGTGGGAGGAAACCCCGAAATCGAACAGCACCACGGCCGGGGGTTCATCGATCACGGGCTCGACGAGCTCGGACAGCTCGGCGAAGTTTCCCTGAACAGCGATGACCCCCATCTCGCGGGCGTTGTCGATCGCAGCGGGGTCACGGTCGATTCCTACGATCGTCACCTCACCTCCGAACTGCTCCAGGAGCCGGCGGCTGTGACCCCCTCCTCCGAAGGTGGCATCGACGACCACACCGGGGAGGGCCGGCTCCACGATCTCAGTGACCTCATCGGCGAGCACCGGCTTGTGGTAGTCCTCGTTTCCGTTGTTGACATCCTGGTCCATTGCCAGCCCCCCGGGCGCTGGTACCAACTAGAAGCGGGCGGAGTCAGGGGCCTTCTGGTTGGTTTCCGGGGGGCTGGCAATGAGCCAAGCGTTCTGATCAGTCCTCCTCCTCGATATAGATCTCGTCTCCTTGGTCGCGGTCGACGATGTACCGCTCCTTCTCCCACAACTCCACGTGGTCGTAAACGCCGACGACCGCTATCTCCGACCCGGCATCGAGGGAAGCGAACTCCCTCAAGTCGGGCTTGACCAGGACGCGACCAGATTTGTCGGGAACCTGGTGGTCAGCCCCCCCGAATACGGTCCTCATGAAGCGGCGGCCGGCGCGGTCCTGGGGCCGTTGCATGACCTCTGCTGCCTTACGTTCGAAGTCCTCCACGGAGAAGATCACCAGTTGACCGTCCTGGCCCTTGGTGACGACGCAGCCGTCCTCCAGACGACGACGGAAGGAAGAGGGCATAACCACCCTTCCTTTCCCGTCCAGGATGTGGAAGTACTCGCCCAGGAACAATTCTGCACCTATCCGTCCTCGCCGTCACTACTACGGGTCGCGACCGTAGCCGCCACTATGGCCCACTTTGCCCCACTTGTCAACCCTTTGCGCCACCTCCCTCCCCTACTCCCCCCGATCTCCCCCCTCAGGGCGCGGGCAAAGAGACGGTTATGGTCTGGAGGGTGGCGGCGCTCAGGCCGATTCGGCGAAGAGGAACGGCTCCCAGGCCGGCTCCACTTGGAAACCCAAGTCGGCGAACAGCCAGCCAAAGCGCTGGGGCGGCTCCGGAGGACGACGCAGGCGAAGCCCTATCTCCTCAGGGGTCCTGTTCCCCTTTCGGATGTTGCACGATCTACAGCATGCGACCACGTTTTCCCAGGTGTGGTCTCCGCCACGGGAGCGGGGCGTCACATGATCGAGGGACTCGGCTGGAGCGCCGCAGTACTGACAGCGATGGCTGTCCCGTCCGAACACCGCCCGTCGGGTCACGGGAACCGCTCGCCGGTAGGGCACTCTTACGTAGCGGTTGAGGCGAACGACAGAGGGCACCGCCATGGCCAGCGATTCGGAATGCCAAACGTCGTCGCGGCTCACCACAACGGTTGCTTTATCGGTGAGGACGAGCACCAATGCCCTGCGGTCACTCACCACCGAAAGCGGTTCGTAGCTGGCGTTCAATACGAGGGACCTAGTCATATGATCTCAGCATCTGACCCGGAACAGGCTAGCGAGGAAGCCGAATCCTGCTCTCTACGACCCGACTGCGGCCGGTGTGGCGGACCTCCTCGACTCGACCACTCCTGACGCCATACCCACCGCCGAGACGAGGGCGTTTGTCCAGCCTGACGACACGTGGCCATGCCCGACGGTCTGTTTCTTACCGTCGGACGCCACCACGGTGAGCATCCCGGAGTCGTCGATCGACACCGAGACGATCTCCACCGGGATCCGACCCAGCACCTGGCACCAGGCGTCGGATAGCCCTTGGGTTATCGCCGCCGCCATGGCCGGCACGATCCGGAACGATTTCACCTTCGGCGACTGCACTTCGATCCGGGTGCCACCGGCCGAAAGGGGCGTGATTCGGACCTGAACGCCGGGGTCGCTCTCCACCGTGGCGGGCTGGGGACGTCTCCCCAGTCTGAGCCGGGGACGGTCACCCGACCGTACCCCATAGGTGACCAAGAGACTGCGGAGCCTCTCCATCACCTCCGCCTCATTGGCCCCTGGCTTCAGACGGACGCTGATGCCCCCACCCGACTGGTCCAGGTCCACGACCACGGAGGCGACGCCCTCGATGTCCTGAAGACGAGTAGCGAGGTTGGAGCTCACACCGTTGTCTAC
>JBHHWH010000074.1:0-11739 GCA_046756405.1 Acidimicrobiia bacterium
ACCAGAACCGGAGCCTGAACCAGAACCGGAGCCTGAACCAGAACCGGAGCCTGAAGAGGAGGTCGAGGGCGACTCGGAAGCCGCCGCGCCGGAGGCTGCGGACGAACCGGAAGAACCCCCTGGGAAGACAGCAGGGGAGTCCCCGGCCTCCCCTGCCAGCGACGTGGAGGCCCTGTTCGCATCGCTGCGGGAGGGAGGCGAAACGACCGAGGAGAGCAGGGAAGGTCCGCGCCCTGAGGCGGCGACCAAGGAGACAGCGACTGAGGAGCCGGCGACTGAGGAGCCGGCGACTGCGGAGCCCACCCCCGAGACCGGGGTCGACTGGGTGGAAGAACGTGACAAGCTCCTCCTTCCCCTCACCAACCGTGCCCTCCGCGGGGTGAAGAAGGCCATGACCGAACTGCAGAACATCGCCCTCGATGCTTTGAGAACCAACGAGAAATGGCAGCCAGACTCTGCTGCTATCGCCGAGACCTTGAAGGCCGAGCTGGTGGGACTGTGGACGGAGGCCTTCTCCGCGGGCCACGACGCCGCCGAACGCATGACCGGCAGGAAACTGAAACGGCCTGCCACCCCGACCTCCGAGGCTCCCGAGGAGTTCGCTGCCGCTCTGGCCGGTGACGTCGGACATGCCCTCGCCGAAGCAGGCAAGGGACAGCGGGAGCGTCAGTCGGCTACTTCGAAAGTGTTCCGCGTCTGGCGTACCGACGAGGCGGAGCGGCGCATGCGGGCAATGGCTATCAAGGCGTACGATCTCGGCGTAGAACAGTCGGTAGCCAGTGACACTCCCGCCGGCTGAACCCGACAATCATCCTTCCCCGGGAACGGTTGACTCCCGGTCTACGTAGACTCAGGCGCAATGTTCACCAGGGTCCCCGCGAACTATCCCACGGACCGACGCCGCCCCATCACCTTCATCCTCGCCATCGGGGTCGGTGTCTACCTGCTGCTCACCGCGGCGGGGACTTTGTGGACCGACTTCCTTTGGTTCGACTCCATTGGGTACGGAAGGGTCTGGCTGAGGAACTGGGGTATGGCCCTGATGCTCGGCGCCCTTGGGGTAGGCGCCACTGTCGGGGTGCTGTGGGGGAGCCTGGCGATTGCCGACCGGCTGTCGCCTCGCTGGGCTCCCTTCGACCTCAGCGAGGAGGAGGAGCTGCTAGAGCGGCTTCGAGAGTGGATGAGGCCGAGGATCCTCCGGGTCCGCCTGGCCATCACTGGCTTTTTCGCCCTCACCCTCGGGCTGGCGGTCGCCGGCTGGAGAGACCAGGTGTTTCTCTGGATGAACCACCAGGAGTTCGGGGTCGCTGACCCCATTTTCGACCGTGACATCGGCTTCTACGTGTTCCGGCTTCCCCTTTGGGAGACGGCGGTGGACTGGATCTTCAACCTGTTGGTTCTGGCGGCGATCCTCACCGCGGTCGCCCACTACGTCAACGGCGGTATCCGCTTCGACGGCCGGCGGCTCTCCGCCACCCGAGGGGCGAAAATCCACATCTCGGTCGTGCTTGCCCTCCTCGCCGTGGTGCGGGCGGTTACCTACCGGCTCGACATGTTCGAGATCCTCTTCTCCGCCCGTCAGGAGAAGTTCTTCGGACCGGGCTTCACCGATATCAACGCCAGGCTCCCTGCCCTGCGTCTTCTGATCATCGTGGCGCTGATCGCCGCCGCCCTCTTTCTGTTGAACATTTTCCGCCGGGGCTGGACCTTGGCGATCGTCTCGGTGGGGTCGTGGCTGATCGTCTCCATAGCTGCCCTGTCCATCTACCCCTCCATCGTCCAGCGTTTCACCGTCACCCCCAACCAGTTGGAGCGGGAGGACCCCTTCATCGGCTACAACCTGGAGGCAACCAGGCGCGCCTATCAGCTCGACACGGTGGAGGTGCGGCCCTTCGCCGCCTCCGACGACCTCACCGCCGAGGACATCGAGGCCAACCGTCTCACCGTGGACAACCTTCGTATCTGGAACCCGTCGGTGCTGGTGCGCACCTACCAGAACTTCCAGGAGCTGGAGCCCTACTACTCGTTGACCAAGGTGGACACCGACCGTTACCCGGACGGTGGGCTGCCCCGGCAGGTGATGATTGCCGTTCGGGAACTGGAGGAGCTCAATCTTCCCCGGGACGACTGGCAGAACACCCGTCTCTTCTACACCCACGGACTCGGGGCGGTGGTCAACCAGGCCAACATCGTCCAGCCCGACGGCCAGCCCCAGTTCCTGTTGAAGGACGTTCCTCCGGTGGCGTCGGTGCCTGGGCTGGAACTGTTGGAGTCCCGGGTCTACTTCGCTGAGACCTACCAGCCGGGACGCCCGGTGTACGTCAAGACCGGGTCGGCACCGCAGGAGATCGACATCCCTCTCCCCGAAGGCACCCAGTACAACGAGTATCAGGGCGAGGCCGGTGTGGTGATGGACAACTTCCTCAAACGGCTCGCCTTCGCCTTCCGTTATCGGGACTTGAACCTGTTGATCTCCTCCCAGATCCGACCCGACAGTCGGGTGCTGGTGGAGCGCAACGTCCGTCAGATCGTCGATGAGGTGGCTCCCTTCCTCGACACTGACGCCGACCCCTATCCGGTGGTTCTCGATGGGAGGATCCTGTGGGTCCTCGACCTGTACACCACGACCTCCTCCTATCCGTACTCCCAGCCGATGACCGACGACGCCCTGGACCGGCTGTCGGTCACGTCGGGCTTGCGGCGGGGTACCAACTACATACGTAACTCGGTCAAGGCGGTCATCGACGCCTATGACGGTGAGGTGAACCTGTACCTTTTCGACCCCAGCGACCCCATAGCCCGGGCGTGGGCTGACACCTTTCCCGAACTGTTCCAGGACCGTGCCGCCATGCCCGCCGGACTGGAGGATCACCTCCGTTACCCCCAGGATCTGTTCCGGGTCCAGACCGACCTCTACCTCGAGTACCACGTGACCGACGAGAGCCAGCTCTTCAGCGGTAACGACGCCTGGTCATTCCCTGCCGACCCGGCGACGATCAGCCGGGTGGGTTCGGAGCAGCTCCGCGGCGATCTGTTCAATCCGATCGACGCCACCATCCAGCCCCTGGCGGAGATCCTGCCCTACTACCTGCTGACCAAGCTTCCTGGGGACGAGGAGCTCTCCTACCTGCTGCTCCAACCGTTCAACCCGCGGGCGAAGCGGAATATGGTCAGCTTCCTGGTGGCCGATTCCACCCCGGGTCGGTATGGGCGGCTTATCGACTTTCGGATGCCCGAGGGCAAGCTGGTGGACGGTACCGAGCAGGCCGGACAGCGTATCGAACAGGACGCCGAGATCTCCCAGCAGCTCAGCCTATGGCGGGGTGACGGCTCGAAGGTGATCAAGGGAGACCTGCTGGTGGTGCCCATCGAGGATGCAGTGATCTACCTCCAGCCCATCTTCTTGGAGGAGGAGGGTGGAGCCTTCCCCGAGTTTCGTCGGGTCGCCGTGGTGTACAGCGATCGGGTGGAGTGGGCCGACTCCCTCGATGGTGCCCTGGCCCTGGTCTTTGGTGAGGGGGCAGCCGCTGGTGGCGAGCAGCCGACGGCTCCGGCGACGGGACAAACCCTGGCCGAACTGGTGGCCAATGCGAACGAGGCCTTCGCCAACGCCGACGCCGCCCTCAAGGCAGGCGACCTGGCCGGGTATCAGGCCTGGGTGGACGAGGCGCGGCGCATCCTCGGTGAGATCCAGAAGCTGCTGGACGAGTCGGCCGGCCGGCGGGGGTTCTGGCTGGGGTGATTCTCAGGCGCTAGGGGCTCAGCCTGAGCGCAGACTCCTACCGGCCGTTCCCAGTGTCGACGCCGCCTCGGGGTGTGGGCTGGATGTGGGCGGGGGTGTCCTCGGGAGTCCGGTAAGTGCCTGATCTCATCTCGGTATCAATCTGGGCCAGGTCGGCGAAGGTGGTGGTGGCCAGGACCTCCGTCATCCCCTGCTGGGCGCGGCTCCAGGTTTCGTGCACCGGACAGGTGTCGACCCACTCGCAGGACCCGCCCCGAAGCACGCATCGTTCCAAACTCACGGGGCCTTCCGCAGCCTCCACCACCTGCAGCAGAGTGATCTCCTTTGGGTCCTTGAGTAGCTCGTATCCGCCGTCGGGACCTGCCGTGGCTTTGAGAAGTCCGGCGGCCACCAGGTTGGCCAGGATCTGGGTCAGATACCGCTCGGGTATCTCCATGGCCTCGGCGACCTGACGGGCCTTGCGGCGCCCGTCGTCTGCATGACGCGCCATGTACAGCATGGCGCGCACCGAGTAGTCGCCCCGCCTGGAAAGGGTGACCTGCACTCGCTAATCCCTTCTCTATAGCTAAACGTTAAGTGGCCGACTTGACATTACTGGGCGGCGGGAGTAAGAACCCTGCAAACCTCAGCGAAGCCTTCAAGGTTAGGAGACGAGTATGACGCTGGCAGCGACCTCCTGGGCCAGGGTCCGCACCGGGTCGAGGGCGGCGACGGGGTCCTTGTCTCCCGCGGTGACATCGCTGACTTTGGCTGCCGCCGCCTTCGGGACCGTCGAGCTCGTCTTCGCCCGAGTTCTGGCTCCGATCCTCGCCAACTTGGATGTTCCTGTCGGCCTGGCGACCTGGGTGGCTTGGGTGGCCAAAGCGTCGATCACCATCACCACGGCGATGGTGGTAGCGGCGGCGCTCGCCTTCGCCGCTACTTTGGCCGGTGCCCGGCGAGCTGCCTTGCTAGGAGTCACCGTTGCGGTAGGTGTGGCCGGGATTGGCGGAGGGGTGGCATCGTCTCTGGCTCTCCATCTGATGGCGGTAGTCGCGATCGGTACCGTCGTCACGGCTGCGACACCGATGGGGTCGCGGTCGGCAGGCGTGCTCTTGGTCGGCGTCGGCCTCGCCCTCTCCCAGGCCTCCCTGGCCATACCGGCTGCCGAAGTCGGGTTGCGCCTCGGCGCGGAAGCGGCTCTCGTAGCCGGAGTCCTCGCGCTCGCCACCTCCGTTCTTACTTCCGGAGCCATCCGGCCTCGCCACGGGCTGGCCGCAGCCGCCGCCGCGGCTCTTGCCGCTGGAAGTCTGGTGTTCGCTCCCAACTACATCGCCCTCGCCGGGTTTTCCGCACTCGGGGCCATGTTGTGGATGCCCCCTGTCATCTACATCGTTGCTGCTGGCGCGGCAGGCCTTCTGTTCGCCTTCTGGCTTAGCCTCCCCGCGCAGCGCCGCCGCGCCGCCGGTCTGGCCCTTCTGGCGGTGGCCGGGTTGCACCCGATGTTGGTCCATCACAGCCTGACGGCGGTCCTCGCCTTGACGGCCCTCGCCAGCGAAGAGGCAACCAACGAAGAAGGAGGGTCGGGACCATGACCGACAAGCAGCTCACCCGACGTGAATTCCTCATCGCCGGCACCGTCGGTGCCGTGGGTGTAGCGTCACTTCCCCTCCTCCAGCACCTCCAAATCGTCGAACGGGCCGACAATCCGCTGGACAGTTACCCGTTCCGTGAGTGGGAGCAGATCTACCGGGACCAGTACGCCTACGACTCCAGCTTCACCTTCATCTGCTCACCAAACGACACCCACGCCTGCAGGCTACGGGCCTTCACCCGCAACGGGATTATCCAGCGGATCGAGCAGAACTACGACGTCGGGAGGTATGCCGACCAACTCGGCAACACCGCTTCAGTGAAGTGGCACCCCCGAGGATGCAAGAAGGGTCAGATCTTCCACCGGCGGGTCTACGGACCCTACCGGCTTCGCTTTCCCATGATCCGTAGAGGCTGGAAGCAGTGGGCGGACGACGGTTTCCCCCGGCTCACGCCCGAGAACCGGGACAAGTACCAATTCACCAGCCGCGGCTCCGACTCCTTTACTCGGGTCTCCTGGGACGAAGTGGCGGACTACGTGGCGAGGGGACTAGCCGCCGTGGCCGAGACCTACTCCGGTGAGGAAGGAGCAAGAATCCTTGCCGAGGAGGGCTACCAGCCGGAGATGATCGAGGAGATGGGCGGGGCGGGCACCCGCACCATGAAGCTCCGCGGCGGCATGGGGCTCCTTGGCGTGATCGGCAAGTACGGCATGTACCGGATGAGCAACACCCTGGCCCTGCTCGACGCCAACGTGAGGGGCGTGGGTCCGGACGAGGCCCGGGCGGGACGGAACTGGTCCAACTACACCTGGCACGGCGACCAGGCACCGGGGCATCCCTTCGTGCACGGGATCCAGACCTCTGACCCCGACTTCAACGACCTGGCCAACACCAAGCTCACCATTCAGGTGGGGAAGAACCTGGTGGAGAACAAGATGCCCGAGTCGCACTGGTTCTCCAACATCATGGAGCAGGGGGGAAAGATTGTCACCATCTCCCCCGAATACAGCCCGCCGGCCTCCAAGTCCGACTACTGGCTGCCGGTGCGGCCCGGCCTCTCCGACACGTCCATCTTCTTAGGAATCTCCAAGATCTTGATGGACGAAGGGTTGTATGACGAGGACTTCGTCAAGCGTTACACCGACTTCCCTCTTCTGCTCCGGGCCGACAATTTGGAGCGACTGCGAGCCAAAGACGTCTTCCCCGGCTACAAGCCGCGTCTCGACCCCGAAGGGCCGTCTTTCAAGGTCCAGCATCTCAAGCCGGAGCAATACGAAATGGTCGGCTTCGACTTCGTGGTCTTCGACGAGAACACCGGCGGCCTGGCTCCGATCACGCGGGACGAGATTGGCCCCAACATGACGCAGCAACCCCGGCTCGAGTATCGGGACACCATCAGGCTGGCTGACGGCACCGAGACCGAGGTGCTCACTCTATGGGAGGCCTACAAGATCCACCTCCAGGACTACGACCTGGACACCGTCCATGAGATCACCGGAACCCCGAAAGAGTTGATCGAGCGCCTAGCCCACGACATCGCCACCATCAAGCCGGTGGCGATCCACACCGGAGAGGGGATCAACCACTGGTTCCACGCCACTCTCCACAACCGGGCCACCTACCTGCCCCTCATGCTCACCGGAAACATCGGTCGCCCCGGGGCGGGGAGCCACACCTGGGCAGGTAACTACAAGGCTGCCCTCTTCCAGGCCACCCCGGAGTCCGGCCCCGGGTTCAAAGGGTGGGTGGCCGAAGACCCCTTCAACCCCACCCTCGACGCCGAAGCCGACGGCAAGGACATCAAAGTCCACAACTACGCCAAGGACGAAGAGCCGGCCTATTGGGACCATGGCGACCAGGCCCTGATCGTCGAGACTCCCAAATACGGGCGGCGGAATTTCACCGGCAAGACCCACATGCCTACTCCCACGAAGGTGATCTGGACCACCAACGTCAACCTGATCAACAACGCCAAGCACGCCTACTTGGTGATCCACGACGTCAACCCGAAGGTGGACATGATCGTCACCCAGGACATCGAGATGACCGCCTCCTGCGAGCTGTCCGACATCATCCTTCCCGCTAACTCCTGGGTGGAGTTCCAGGTCTCGGAGGTCACCGCGTCCTGCTCCAACCCGTTCCTCCAGATCTGGGGCCGGGACGGCGTCAAACCTCTATACGACACTCAGGACGACGTCACTATCTACGGCCTGGTGTCGAAGCGTCTCGGCGAGATCTTTGGCGACTCTCGCTTCGCCGAATACTGGAAGTTTGTCCTCGAAGGCAAGCCGGAGGTCTACCTTCAGCGTCTATTGGACGCCTCTGCCACTACTAGGGGCTACAAGCTGTCTGATATCCAGGCAGGCAAGTACGGGGAGCCAGGAGCGGCGCTGATGATGTTCCGCACCTACCCCCGTATCCCCTTCTGGGAGCAGATCCACGATGGCATCCCCTTCTGGACCGAGACCGGACGGCTCCACTCCTACGTGGACATCCCCGAGGCAATCGAATATGGAGAGAACTTCGTGGTCCACCGCGAAGGCCCCGAGGCGACCCCCTACCTGCCCAACGTGATCGTCTCCTCCAACCCGTTGATTCGCCCTGAGGACTACGGCATCCCTCCAGACGAGATGGACCCGGACCTGCGGACGGTGCGCAATGTCAAGTTGGCTTGGTCCGAGGTGAAGAACACGACCAACCCCCTGTGGGAGCAGGGTTTCCGCTTCTACTTCCTCACCCCGAAGACCCGCCATACCGTTCACTCCTCCTGGGCGGTGACCGACTGGGCGGTTATCTGGGGCTCGAACTTCGGTGATCCCTACCGCACCGACACCCGGATGCCCCATGTCGGTGACCGGGAGGTCCACATCAACCCCGAAGCCGCCCGGGACCTGGGTCTCGAGGACGGTGACTATGTGTGGGTGGATGCCAACCCATTGGACCGGCCTTATCCCGGCTACGACCCCGACGACGATTCCGACCCCTACACCAAGGTGGCCCGGCTGATGCTGCGGGTCAAATACAACCCGGCCTACCCGTACGGAGTGCTCATGGCCAAGCACGGCTACTGGCTGGCCACTCCCAAGACGGTCAACGCCCACGAGACCCGGCCCGACGGGAGGGCGGTCTCCGAGGACACCGGCTACCAGTCCAGCTACCGATACGGTTCCCATCAGAGTGTCACCCGGGACTGGTCGATGCCCATGCACCAGACCGACACCCTGTTCCACAAGGCGAAGATCGCCACGGCGTTTATGTTCGGCGGCGAGGCCGACAACCACGCCGTCAACACGGTTCCCAAAGAGACCCTGGTCCGCCTGACCAAGGCCGAGCCAGGGGGCCTTGGCGGGGAAGGCATCTGGCTGCCAGCGACTACGGGTATGTCCCCGGCTGCCGAGGACGAGGCCATGCGTCGCTACATGGAAGGAGGCTTCGTCTCATGACCGAGCCGGTGCCGGTGCGTCTGATCACCAACCACGGGTCGAAGAAGGCTGTAGAGCCCACCGATCCCTACGAGGCGGTGTTCACCGTCCTGGACACTCCAGGTCACGACGGCCTTGCGGAGATGGCCCGGGTCTTCGTCGAGGAGTTCTCCCTCATGGGCTGGGATCGCCGCAGGATCGCCAGCATGTTTCGGAGTCCCCGCTATGCGGCGGCCAACGCGGTGTATCGGGTGCGCGGAGCTCACTTTGTCGAGGAGCTACTGGACGAGGTCCTGGGATCGGGGGAGGAGGGGTAATGGCCAGGGTCCACAACTGGCAGCTCGGACGGGAGATGGCCTACCGGTTCGAGGGCGCCACCCCGGAGTGGCAGTTCGCTGCGATCTTCAACATCAACCGTTGCCTGGCCTGTCAGACCTGCACCATGGCCTGTAAGGCCACATGGACCTTCTCCGAGGGCCAGGAAGCCATGTGGTGGAACAACGTTGAGACCAAGCCGTACGGCGGCTACCCCCAACACTGGGATGTCAAGACCCTCAAACTCCTCGAGGAGGCCAACCCTGGCGGGCAGACCTGGGACGCATCCTCCATCGGCCCCGAGGCGCCCTACGGGCGCTACGACGGAGCCACCATCTTTGAGGCGGCCCAGGCCTCGGGCTCGGGCCAGCAGGCCGTTGGGTATACCCCCGAGGACTGGGAGTGGACCTCGCCCAACATCCACGAGGACTCACCGGCGGCCAAAGCGGCCCTCAGCGAGGGGACGACCCTCCCTGAGCACCAGACCTGGTTCTTCTACCTCCAGCGCATCTGCAACCACTGCTCCTACCCCGCGTGTGTGGCGGCCTGTCCCCGCAATGCCATCTACAAACGTCCCGAGGACGGGATCGTGCTCATTGACCAGAAGCGTTGCCGCGGCTATCGCAAGTGCGTCGAGCAGTGTCCCTACAAGAAGCCGATGTACCGACCCGACACGCGCACCTCGGAGAAGTGCATTGCCTGCTACCCGAGGGTGGAAGGTTCGGATCCCCTTTCGGAGGGAAAGCCCATGGAGACCCGCTGTATGGCTGTCTGCCCGGGCCAGATCCGTCTCCAGGGTCTGGTTCCGCTCAACTCCGACGGGACCTGGAAGGCTGATCCAACCAACCCCCTTTACTACCTGATCAGGGAGGAGAAGATGGCCCTTCCCCTCTACCCCCAGTTCGGCACCGAGCCCAACGTTTATTACATCCCACCCCGCTGGGTGCCCCGCAGATATCTCAGGCAGATGTTCGGTCCCGGTGTGGACGCCGCCATCGATGCCTATCGGCGACCTTCCCGGACCGCTCAGGCGGTGCTCCAGCTGTTCCGAGCCAGTCAGTTCATCGTCTTCAACTTCGAGGTCATCAAAGGCGAGAAGATCTTCGAGATCACGATCGGCGACGAGCCCCTTGAGGTGTTCAACGACACCGTCGTCGGTTACGGCAAGGACGGCGAGGAGGTCGTTCGAGTAGACGTCCAGGAGCAGGTCGTGGAACGGCCCGCCCAGTACTTGAACACGATCTGATGCGTACCACCCTCAGGATCACCGGTGAGGAACGGGCCTTGGCCCGGTCTTCGCTCTACCGACTGCTCAGTCTCATGTTCTCCTATCCGGATCGGGAGGTGGTCTCTTCGCTTGCTCCCGCCACCGAGGTGGCCAAGGTGGGAGCCCAGGTCCTCGGATCCTCAGTGGAGGCTGCGGTGAGCAGCCTGGCCGCGGAGCTTGCTCTCACCTCGCCGCAGGCACTGGAGAGCCAGTACCAGAAGCTGTTTACCCTCACCTTCTCTGCCGAATGCCCACTGTACGAAACTGCCTTCTCGGCGAGCCACCTCTTCCAGCAGACCCAGCATCAGGCCGACATCGCTGGCTTCTATCGTGCCTTCGGTGTGGTAGGCAGTGGGGAGCGCCCCGACCATCTGGCCACGGAGTTGGAGTTCGCCTACCTGCTGGCGCTCAAGGAGGCCAGGGCCCGACAGAAGGGGGACCAGGAACACCTGGCGGTGACCAGGGCTGCTGCTCGCTCGTTCATGAGGGACCACCTGGCTCGCTGGGGAAGGCTCATCGCGGGGAGGATCGCCATGGTGGGGCCGGACACGGTCTACGAGAGGGCAGCCCGGCTGCTGGCAGCCTTCCTCGATTGGGACGAGCGCTTTCTTCGTCTCGGCCGGATCGAGCCCTACCGGGACGAGCCGGTGATCATCGCCGACGAACCTGAGGACCTGACCTGTCCGCTAGAGGGTCCGTTCCTGGAGATGATGGGCGCTCTCGGGTCGGGAGGTGAGCATGTCCCTCAGTAAGACCCGGCTGCTGACGCTTACGGTGGTTGCCGCGGTGGTGGCGCTGGGGCTGACCGGAGTTGTGCCAGTGTGGTCCCAGACTCAGCGGATCACCGCGCTCGAGGTCTCCGTCTCGGTACCGGTCGACGACCCTTGGAACAGCCTGTGGGACAGGGTGGAGCCGGCGACGGTGGTGCTATCGCCCCAGAACATGGTGGCGCCCTTCGGGGGAGGCTCGGTCCCGTTGCTCGATGTGCGCGCCCTCCACGACGCCGGACGTCTTTACCTGCTCTTGGAGTGGGAGGACTCCTCGATAGAAGACGGTGTGGGGAGAGTCACCGACTTCTCCGACGCCGCGGCCCTCCAGTTTCCGGTGACCGACGCCGACACCCCGTTCACCATGGGCGGACCGGGTGTCCCGGTGAACATTTGGCACTGGAAGGCGGTGTGGCAGGCGGACATCGTCGCTGGGTTCTCGGGGGTCCAGGATGAATATCCCCACACCTACGTTGACATGTACCCGGGAGAGGGGGATTCCCTCTACCGGCCCGCCGAGGCTCTGGGCAACGCCCTTGCCCAGCGCACCCACTCCACTCCCATCGAGAATCTGGTGGCGGAGGGCTTCGGATCGCTGACTACCGCCGAGATCCAGGATGTGGATGGCTGGGGGGAGTGGCGGGACGGTAGG
>JBHHWH010000075.1:0-11345 GCA_046756405.1 Acidimicrobiia bacterium
GTAGGCGACGGTGCGAATCCCCCGCCAGTCGGGGTGACAGACCTGAACCACAGCACCGGCTTCGAGACGGTCCCAGTCTCCGAAGGAGAGGTGCGGCTCCCGTCCTGGGCGATCGCCGCGGAGGCGGCGGAACAGCTCAGCCACCGAAAACCCGCTCCGCGAGGGTCTGCACCGACCGTTGGGAGGCCAGCCCGTCGCCGTAGGGGGAAGGAAGGCCAGCGAGTTGGGCGTGGACGGCTTCGATGTCGGAGAGCCAGTCCTCGACCACGGCGAGGATCCCGTCGGGTTCGGTCAGCCGGGCGAAGGTGCCCAACACTTCGGGGCGTTCGGTGCTGCGGCGGACCACCACCACGGGACGCTTGTAGATGGAGGCCTCCTCCTGGACGCCGCCGGAGTCGGAGACCAGAAAGGCGGACTCGGCGGAGAGCCCCAGGAAGTCCTCGTAGCCGATGGGGTCGACCACCTGGATCCGGCCGAGCTGGTCGGTGAGGCCGAACTCAGCGGCTCTGGCTTGAGAACGGGGGTGGAGGGGCAGCAGCACCGGCAGGGGCAGGGCAGCGAGCTGTTTGATGACCAGGGCGAAACGTTCCGGATCGTCGACGTTCTCCGGCCGGTGGAAGGTGGAGAGGATGAAACCGTTGGCCTCCACGCCGTAACGAGCGACCAGCTCCGCTCGCCGCTCGGCGTTCGGGAGGATCCCGGTGACGGCTTCGACGACAGTGTTGCCGGTGACGGTGATCCGCTCCTCACCTATGCCTTCGCCGAGGAGGTTGGCTTCGGCCACCGAGGTGGGGGCGAAGCAGAAGTCGGCGAGGTGGTCGGTGAGCACCCGGTTGTGCTCTTCGGGCATGCGGCGGTCCCGGCTGCGGAGGCCAGCTTCGACATGGGCGAGGGGGATCTCCCGGGAATTGGCCGCCAGGGCCCCGGCCAGGGTGGCGTTGGTGTCGCCCTGGACGACGATGGCCCGGGGCGGATGGTCGGCGAAGTAGTCGTCGAGAGCGGAGACGGCGTTGCCGATCTGGACTCCCCGGGTCTTGCCGCCCACCCCCAGGTAGACGTCGGGTTCGGCGATTCCGAAGGTGTCGAAGAAAGAGTCGGACAGGCCGACGTCGTAGTGCTGGCCGGTGTGGACCACCCGGGCGGCCGGGCCGAGAAGGCGGATCACATGGGCGAGCTTGATTATCTCGGGTCGGGTCCCGAGGACAACGGCCACCGAGCGGGGCTCCAAATCGAGGTTGGGGTCTGTCATGGCTCTAGCCTCCGGACGGCATGCTACGGCTAGTGGGCTACATCGCCCAGACACTGCTGATCCTTCTCGTCGTCTACAACGCGGTGACCGCCCTGTGGGGGTGGCCGCAGCCGAAGCACGCACCGAAGGGAGCGAGGCGGAGACGGTTCCGGGTGGTGGTCCCGGCCCACAACGAGGAGAAGGTGGTCGCCGGCCTGGTGGCCGACCTGGCGCGACAGGATTACCCGGCGGAGCTGGTGGAGGTGTGGGTGCTGGCCGACCGCTGCACCGACGGCACCGCAACGGTGGCCCGTGCCGCGGGTGTGGAGGTGGCGGAGCGCTCCGACGGTCCCCCGGGCAAGGGGGCCGCCCTCGGCTGGTATCTGAGCCAGCACCCCCTGGACGCCAACGAGACCCTGGTGGTCTTCGACGCCGACAACCGTATCCCGGCAGGGACCCTGGGGCGGATCGCCGACGAACTGGACGCTGGAGCCCAGGTCCTCCAGTGCTATCTGGACGTCACCAACCCCGACCGCTCCTCCCTGGCCGAGGCGGCGGCCCTCTCCTACTGGGCGTCGAACCGGATGGTTCAACTGGCACGGGCGAGGCTGGGATGGTCGGCCGATCTGGGAGGTACGGGGATGGCCATCACCGCCAGGGCCCTGGCCGACGGCGGCGGTTTCGGCGACTCTCTCACCGAAGACCAGGAGCTGGGGCTCAGGCTGCTCCTCGCCGGCCATCCGGTGGGGTGGCTCCACGACGTGAGGATCCGGGATGAGAAACCCGCCGGCCTGGCCTCCACGGTGCGGCAGCGGGCCCGGTGGATGGCGGGCAAACGGAGTGTGAGGCGGGCGTACCTGGGCCGTCTGCTCCGTCAGGGCACACCGGCGGCCTGGGACATGGCGGTACGGCTGGTCCAGCCGGGCCGCACCTTCGTGGCTCTCCTCTCCGGGGTCCTCACGGTCGTCGCCGCCGTCACCGGTTCCTCCTGGCTTATCGGCTGGGAGGTGTGGGGCGTGCTCACCGCGATACAGGTTCTGGAGCCGATCCCGTTCCTGGCCCGGGATGGAGTGGAGCCCCGGCGGCTGGTCCGCTACCCGCTGCTGGTGCTCCTCGCCGCCCTGTGGATCCCCATCCGCATCGTCTCCTCCCGGGTCTCCGGTTGGTACCACACTCCCCACGAGGGCACTACTCCCTGAGGCGACGCACCGGGCCGGGTCCGCGGACCAGCCCGTACAACAGGCCGAGCCCGTAGGCGAGGTGCATGATGCCCGCCGCGGCGGCAACTGCCGGCGGCGACACCCCGCTGGCGACACCGACGCCTAGGAGCAGCAGCACCCAGGCGGCGAGGACAAGCCCCAAAGGCCACCACACCCCCGAAGCGACGCCGAGCACCACAAGGGCGGCCACACCCAGCACCAGGGCCAGGGGGGCCAGGGGACGCCAGGAGGGGAACTGGCCGTTGGCCCACAGCATCTCCGCTTTCCCCTGGCCGTAACGCCAGTACTGGCGCCACAACTCCCCCGGCCTCTGCCGAGGGGTGTAGGTGGAGCGTATGGTCGGGTCGATGAACACCCTCCGCCCGGAGCGGCGCCAGCGGAAGTAGAGGTCGGCGTCCTCGGAGGTGCCCGAAGGGAAGGAGCGATAACCCCCCACAGCGTGGAAGTTGTCCTTTCTGAAGGCGCCCAGGTAGGTGGTGTCGGCTTCGGTGCGGGCGTCGGCATGGTGGAACTTTCCCGGCCCCATGGTGAGGGGGCTCCTCATGGCCGCGGCGACCGCCCGGCCGAACCGGGTGGAGGCTTCGGGGTTGATCCTCCCTCCCACCGCCCCGCCCAGCTCGCCAAGCGCCCGTACCGAGGCAGAGACGTAGTCGGGGGCGTAGCGGGTGTGGCCGTCGGCGCGGACGAGGACCGACCCCGAGGCTTCGGCGGCGGCCAGGTTGAGGCCCGGACCCTGACGGCGCTCCGGGTTGTGCACTACCCGGAGTCGGGGGTCGCGGCGCTGCCACTCCTCCAGCAGTTCCAGGGTGCCGTCCCCAGACCCTCCGTCAGCGACCACCACCTCCAGAGGACCGACATAGTCCTGGCCTAAGAGGTCGGCCATGACATCGTCGATGTGGTCGGCCTCGTCGAGGACAGCGAGGATCACTGAGACGGCGGGGCGGTCGGTCATCGGCCTGTTTCTACACCGAATCCAGGCATCTTCGGGGCCAATCGGCACGTCGGCTAGCTTGGCGGCCATGCCGCCGGAAGCCGCCAGCGACGACTCCAGTTACACCGCCCGGCTCGAAGCCTTGACCGGAGCCAGATGGAAACGCCTGATCGGGGCCCAGATCCCTTACCGCCTTCACATCCGTCGCCTAGTGGAGGGCGAGGTCCTCGACGTGGGCTGCGGCATCGGTCGCAACCTGGAACATCTGGGGGGGAGGGGCGTGGGAGTGGACATCAATCCCCACTCGGTGGAGGCCGCCCGCCGCCGGGGACTCGAAGCCTATACCTCCGCGGACTTCCCCGACAGCCCTGCGGCGCGACGGCGTTACGACACGCTCCTCTTCGCCCATGTGCTGGAGCACATGAACCTCGAAGAGGCCACGGAGCTGGTTACGTTCTACCTCGGCTATCTGAAGACGGAAGGCCGGGTGGTCGTGATCGTTCCCCAGGCGGCGGGTTTTCGCTCCGACCCCACCCACATCGCCCCGGTGGGAGCCGAAGAGATCGCCCATCTCGCCAGAGTCACCGGGCTCACCGTGGAGCGGATCTACTCCTTTCCTGCACCCGCCTGGGTGGGGAGATTCTTCGTGCACAACGAGACCGTGGCCCTGTTGCGGACGCCAGGACACCAGGGCTAGCCATCATGGCTCCGTAACCTCTCTCGCTGATGTCCTCCAGAGCCCGCTTATACCCGATCCTGGCCGGTGCCGCGGTGCTGCCCGTCTTCGTGTGGTGGTTGGGCTGGTACCCGGGCTTCGCCAGCTCCGACACCCTGGACCAGTTCAACCAGGTCAAGACCGGCGCCTACCACAACTTCCACCCGGCGGTCCACACCTTCTACTTGGACCTCCTCAGCCAGGGGGGTCTGCGTCCCGGCCTGGTGACCCTATTCCAACTGGTCGCCCTGGGGGTCCTGTTCGCCTACGCCGCCCGGAGACTGGCAGACGCCGGAGTTCCCGGGTGGTTGACCGTGGTGGCAGCCTGGGGTCTGGGCCTCTCCCCCGCCGTCGCCCCCACCACCCTGGCGTTGTGGAAGGACGTCCCCTTCGGGCTGTTCTTGCTGTGGGCGTGGATCGAGCTGGTGGGCCTGGCCACCAAGAAGGACCCGGATCAGCGTCAGTGGCTCCCAGTCCGGCTCGGGATCGCCCTGGCGGGGATGTGGCTGTTCCGGGGCAACGGGCCGATCACGGTGCTGCTGGTGGTTGTGGTGGTGGTCTGGGTCTACCGCAGGGAGCTGGCCACGGTGGCGGCGCTGATCGGGTCGGTGGCCGTGGTCGTCATCGCGATGGTGGGCCCCCTCTACGGCTACCTGGGCGTTCAAGGGTCAGGGATCGAACCGGCCGAAGTTTTCCTCCCCGACGTGGCCGCCTCCTACGTGGCCAGACCGGAGACCTTCACCCCCGAGGACCTAGAACTGCTGGAGGCGGTCGCCCCGCTGGAGCTGTGGACCGGGCGCTACGACTGCTACGACTCCACTCCCCTGCTCTTCGACCCGGCTTTCGACCACCGTCCGGTGCGGGCCAACCCCGACGACTACCGCCGTCTGGAGCTGGCGGTGCTGCGCCGGGATTTGGCCTCGGTGGCAGCGCATCGGGCCTGTTCCGCCAACTTCGTCTACTCCCCCTTCCAGCCGGAGGGCGTCTACTTCCACCGTCCCCCCTATGAGATTCCCGAAAACGACGTGGGGCTGGTTCGGGATCCGATCAGCGACCGGGCCTTCGCCCTCACCGACCGTGTCTGGCGCTGGGCGGAGCCCGAGAGCCGGCTGTGGCTCACCTGGCGACCGGCCATCGTGGTCCTTCCCGCCCTCGCGCTGGTGGTGTTCTTCGTCCTCTTCCGCAGGAAGCGGCTCTACCTGGTGCCTTCGACGCTGTTCGTCGCCCACCTGATCAACGTGGCCGCCACCTCCCCCAGCCAGGAGTTCCGCTACGCCTACCCCCTCTACCTGGTGGCGGTGTTCACCCTCACCCTGGCCTGGCCGGCGCTGAGGCCCGAGAAGGGCTAGACCCGGCGCAGGCCTAAGGCGTCGAGACGGTCGAGGAGGGGCTGGAGACGCCGCTCCCAGGAGGCGTCTTCGGCGGCATGGCGGAGACTGGAACGCTGCTCGGGAACCATCTTCACGGCGGCGGCGATCAGGGCGGCGAAGGACCCTGGCTCGGAGGCGGTCTCCACCGCCGGGTGGTCGACGCAGGCCGGTAGCGGGGTGGCCACCACCGGGACCCCGGAGGCCAGGTATTCGAACATCTTCAGCGGTGTGACCCCTCGGGTCATCTCGTCGACGACGAAGGGGATGAGCCCCACATCGAAGCCGCGCACGAAGGAGGCCACCTTCTCCGCCGGCTGGGCGGGGTGGAGGGTCACGTTGGAGAGCCGGCCCAGGGCGGCGGCTTCGTCGGCGACCCGGTCGTCGACAGGGCCGACCAGGACGAAGTTCAGCTCGGGTCTACGACTCGCCACCTCGGCCGTGCGTGCCCGGGTGGGCCACGATGGCATCGCCGACCACCGGACCCGGGCCGAGCTCGGCGGGCCGGGGGCCTTCGGGGGTGAACAGGTACAGGTCGACGCCGTTCTCCACCAGGATCAGGTCTTCCCGCTCGGCCCGGTGACGTTCCGCCAGCACCGGGCTGGAGACGATGACCACGTCGGCGTCGGCCACCAGGTCACGGTGGTGGTAGCGGACCCGCCGGTGTTGGGGAAGGTGGGTCTCATCGGGGTCGTAGATGGACAGGTCGTCCAACAGGTCGTAGACCACCGCCGCCCGCGGGTAGTTGGCTAACAGAGTGCGGGTGGGAGCGAAGTGGGTGTAGACGATGACATCGGATCTGGGGGTGGGACGCAGCGAAGGCACCAGATGCACCCCCGAGGTGGTGGTGCGGGGCGTTTTCAGCCGGGGGTCGACGAACCACACCTCATGTCCGGCCCGGGCGAAGGCCTCCAGCAGATATTGGGGACGCTGTTTCATCTCGTCCCACTCCAGCCAGGTGGGCAGGTAGACGACGGGACGCAGCGAACCGGGGGCGGGCGCGGGCCCGGAGGCGGTGGCGTAGATGAAATCGCGGAGCCGGGTGGCTCCGGGGAGCGACTTGAGGAGCTTCCTCAGCCCCGGGGGCAGTTTTCCGATGAGGCGGTGCACGTTTCTGTCCTCGGTCGGGTGCGGCCTCAGTCGAGGCCCATCTTCCCTGCCACCGGCAGGTAACCGCGGTCGGAGAGGCCGAAGGGGATGACATGGTCGGCCACCCCAGAGCTGTTGGAAAGACGGAGATACCAGTTGCCGTCGGAGGGACGGAAGATGGCCGGGGTGTCGATCCCGTCGCCGTTCCAGTCCCCGGCGACGAGAAGGTCACCGGGATTGCCGAAGATGAAGTCGAGGTCGGCGACGCCGGTGGTGAGGGTGAGACGGAAGTAGACCCGGCCGGTGGACTCCCGGTGCAGGCCCACCTCGTCGAGGCCGTCACCGTCGAAGTCGCCGACGAAGGGCTTGTCTCCCAGGTCGCCGAAGAGGAAGGAGAACTCGGCAGCGCCGAGGCCGTTGTCGCCGGAGCCGAGCTTGTTGATGATGTAGAAGCGTCCCTCAGAAGGACGGTAGATCGAGACGGTGTCGCAGCCGTCACCGTCGAAGTCACCGGCGAGGGGGATGTCTCCCGGGTTGCCGAAGTAGAAGCGGATGTCGGCGACCCCTTGGGTGTTGGAGTTACGCAGGTAGACGTAACCGTCGGACTGCCGGTAGAGACCGGGAGTGTCGACACCGTCGCAGTCCCAGTCCCCCATGAAGGGAACGTCTCCCGGGTTGCCGTAGTAGAAGTTGGTCTCTTCGGGAGCCCACTCGGGTTTGTGGGCCAGACGCCAGTTGGCCGACGGCTCCATGTAGCCGATGGTGTCGCAGGTCCCCGTACAGACCGGCCCGGCGTCGAAGGTGGTCGGTCCTTCAGGGGTGAACCAGACATCGAGGTCGGAGAGGGCCCGGTCGGGAACTCCGCCCAGCCACACCGAGATCCGACCTCCGTCGACCACGTAGAGGTCGATCCTGCCGTCGCCGTCATAGTCGCCGGGAAGGACCGCGGCCCCTGAAGGGACCGTCATGGCGGTGTTGATGGTCTCGGCGGGACCGGAGTACCCGGTGGTGGTGGAGTAACGGATGACCCGTATCTGAGCGGAGCTTCCGGTTCCGACCAGCCAGATGTCGGGGAAGCCGTCCACATCCCGGTCGGCGAGGACGATGGCGTCGGAACCCACGGCGACGGGAAGCGTCGAGGAGAGGATGCGGGTCTTGTAGCCCCCGGCGGAGGTGTAAACCTCGACGGCTCCGGTGTCACGCCGGATCACATAGAGGTCGGGGAGCCAATCGTCGCCGTCGAGGGCGGCCAGACCAACTTCGGTGTCGGCCGTCCAGGTGGCGCCGGAGGTGACTGTCATGCCGACCTTGCGGAAACGGTCGGCGTCGAGGTAGATGTCGGCGGAGATGGTCCCTGAAGTGTTGAACACCCACAGGTCGGCTCTCCCGTCGCCGTCGGCGTCGGCGAAGAGGGGAACCCCGCCGGGAGTCGCCTTGGTGTCGCGGCGAACCCCGATCACCCCGAAATCCGAGTCGGCGCCGGCCACTTCGACCTGCCATTTGCTGCCCTTGTCCACCAGGGCGTAAAGGTCGTCGGCGCCGTTGCCGCGCCGGTCGGCCATGGCGTAGAGGTCGGCTCCGGAAGGGACCGCGACTGCGGCGTCGAGGGCCCTGGTGGTGAAGGGAGCGGAGGCGGTGAGGGGGGTGTAGGGGGCGAGACGGGGGTAGGCGCCGCGGTAGAAGGCGGGGCCCCGCCAGGAGTAGTGCATCGGATCCTTGGAGAAACGCCAGTCCCCGCCCCAGCAGAACCCGGCGTCCCGCCAGGCCTGGACGTAGGCGGGGGGCATGTCGGTGATCAAGGTGTGAGTGGTGTAGGGGTTGGTGGGTGGGTTGATGTCCAGGGAGTTGCCGACGGCGTGCTGGGACATCTGCTTCCTGCCTCCGATGTTGCGCCACACCCAGGCGGCACCGCTCCAGACTCGGTAGCCAGTACCGGCGGCGACAATGTTGGTATAGGCGTCCTGGAAGGCGGGGAGGGTCCGGGAGTGGACCTGGAAGGTCCAGCCGGAGGGTTCGGTCCAGAAGACGAGAGACGACTCCACCTGGGTTTTGGAGCGGCCGAAGAAGTCGGCGAAGGGACCGTAAAGGCGCTCACCCAGGGAGTAGGTGGGGCCGAGGGGACCCCGAAGCCCAGAGGTGCCGCAGCGGCTGGACTCGGTGAAATTGGGGGTGGTGTCGCCGGCGGTGGAGGAGGCTGCCACCGCGGGGAAGGCGGGCAAGGCAAGGACCATCGCCAGGGCCAGCAGAGTTCCCGCAAGAGGCTTGAGTCTTCGAAGACGCCCTACCGACGTTGCGGAAAGCCATTCGAGAGCCGGGGTCATCGGGGCCACGGTAACGGAGATCGGCAGAGGTCAGGGGCATCCTTAAGAGCCTTCTCGAGATGGTCCAGGTCCCCTACCATCAACACGGTGAAAGGAGCCTTCCTGGTCTTCGTGGCGGCCCTTGCCTTGGCCGCCTGCGCCCAGGGCGAGGAGAGGCCGGCGCCCACAGAATCGACATCTTCCGGGGGGACACTCTCAACGACCACCGTGGCCGTCGGTGTGCCCGAGGACGGTCCGGACGCTCTGCTGGTGTTGGGTGACTGGGGCGCGGAGACCGACCAGCAGCAGCAGGTAGCCGATGCAATGGAGGCGGTGGCGGGGGACCTGCCGGTGGAGGCGATCCTCACCACAGGGGACAACTTCTACACCAACAACGTTCGCAAGCTCATGGGACCCTTCGACTGGGCGGTGGGAGAAATCGACTTCTGGATCGCCTGGGGCAACCACGACGTGGAGAAGAAGCGTCGTATCGACCTGGTGAACCAGGTGTTCGACAACCCGCCCCGCTGGACGGTGTACCGCTGGGGCGACTACGACGTGGTGATCCTCGACTCCAACCAGGTGACAGACCGGGGCCAGCTCGCCTTCCTGGAACGGGTCATGGAGAACTCGGAGCGGCCGACGATAGTCGTCTTCCATCATCCCGCCTTGAGCTGCTCGAGCCACGGGGACACCAGGGTCGTAAAGAAGAAGTGGGTTCCCCGCTTCGACGAGGACGTGGTGCTGGTGCTTTCGGGCCATGACCACAACTACCAGCGTTTCGAGGACAACGGCGTGACCTACGTGGTTACCGGAGGCGGAGGTAGGGGCCTCTACGGGGTCAAGGACTGTCCCGAGGGCCATCCGCCCCGGGTGGCCTCCGCCGAACAGCACCACTTCCTGGTGATGAGGCAGAGCGAGGGACGTCTGATCGTGACCGTGATCAACACCGTGCCCGAGGTGATCGACCTGTTCGCCGTGGAGCCGTGAAGCGTGTGCAGGAGAGCCGCCCCTGGCGGCTCTCCTGCACACGCAAGAACACCTAGCCCGCCACCCTCAGGCGGCGGTCGGAGAGGTTGAGGGTGTCGGCGCCGTCGGTGGTGCAGGCGACGATGTCCTCGATCCGCACTCCGAACTCCCCGGGCAGGTAGATGCCCGGCTCCACGGAGAAAGTCATCCCCGCCTCCAGAGGCCGGGAGTTGCCCTCCACCATGTAGGGGTGTTCGTGGACCTCAAGGCCGATGCCGTGACCGGTGCGGTGGATGAAGAACTCTCCATATCCGGCTTCGTCGATCACCGACCGCGCCGCCCGGTCGACCTCCTCGCAGGGGATCCCAGGAGCCACCGCTTCCCGTCCGGCGGCGTTGGCGGCCATCACCACTGCGTGCACCTCCCGCTGCCGTTCGGTGGGCTCGCCTACAACGAAGGTGCGGGTGGAGTCGGAGAAGTAGCCGGCGATGCGTCCTCCCAGGTCGCAGACCACCATGTCTCCCTCCTCGATCACCCTCTCTCCGGGCTCGTGGTGGGGTGAGGCCCCGTTGGGACCGGAGGCGATGATGGTGAACTCGGCCACCTCGTGGCCTTCGGCCAGGATCAGCTCGGCGGCCTCCCGGGCCACCTTCCGCTCGGTCCGGCCGGCGAAACGCACCTCCCGGGGAAGACGGGCCATCACCCGGTCGATGGCATGAGCCACCGTACGTAGAGCTTCGACCTCGTAGGGGTCCTTGCGCATCCGCAGCGGGGCGGTCAGCTCCGAAGCGGGAAGCCAGTCGGTGCCGGTCCAGGACTTCTGGAAACCGAGGAGAAAGACCGACCACATCCGGTCCCCCACCGCCACCCGGGCCGGAGACCCAGCAATGCCGGCGGCCAGGACGACCGGGTCTTCTGTCTCGCCCCAGGGGCGAACCTCGAAGGAGCCCGGCTCCACCCTGGGGGCCTCCAACTCGGGGATCACCAGGACAGGGTCTCTGTCACGACGGACGACAAGCACGGTGAGACGTTCGGTGGCCATCGCCTCGTAGCCGGTGAAATAGGGGAGGTCGGCTCCTACGGAGAGGAGAGCGACGTCCACGTCATGATCACCCATGGAGTCTTGGAGACGCCGGACACGGGCGGGGTAGTCGAAGGCAATGGCGTGGGTGCTCAAGACCTCACAGAGTATTGATGAACACCCCGGCTATCGCGGCCACGATGACGAAGAGGCCGGCGGTGAGCATCAGATACATGCGGTCGAAGCGTTCGTTTACTGCGGCAAACCCGGTGTTCATATCTGTGCGAAGCTCTCTTATCTCGAGTTTCATGTCTCTCATGTCCGCATCAACACGAGCGAATTCGGCCTTGGTTGTCTCTCTCAAGTCTGCAATATCGGCTCTGGTGGCCTCCCTCAAGTCCGCGATGTCGGTCCTGGTGGCCTGGCGCAGTCCAGCGAGGTCTGCCCTCGAGTCCGCGATGTCGGTCCTGGTGGCCTCCCTCAAGTCCGCGATGTCGGCTCTGGT
>JBHHWH010000076.1:0-11304 GCA_046756405.1 Acidimicrobiia bacterium
GTACACCGACCGTGCCCTCCTTCTCCGTTACCGGTTGCGCCTCGAGAGCGCGAGAATCAACAGCGCCACGAACACCGCCAGGAGAAGCAAACCCGCAAGAGCGGAGCCGATCGTCCAGGGCTCATAGGTTCTGACGGCGAAAACGCCCATTCCCGTGGCACAATACCGCCGAAGGAGGGACGTGGACTCCCAGACATGTAGACAATGCGGTGCCGAGGTTGCTGCCGACGAGCAGTTCTGCCCGGAGTGCGGCACGTTCATCGACCCCATGGCGGCCCCAGGCCCTGCACCGGCCGCCCCTCCCCCTGGGAACGTCATCAGCGTCACCTCGGACGGCAACTACGAGGAGTTCTCCCTCGAACCCCAGCCGCAAGGGGCATCCGCGGAGGATTTGGCCGACGGGGGTCGACCCTGCCCCTCCTGTGGAGCGGTGAACCCGATCGCCAACCGGCACTGTCAGGAATGTGGAGCCCGTCTCAACCAGGAGCCTCTGCCCACGGCGCCCCGCCCTGCCGTCCAGGCCACTGCGGGGGTGCGCGCCGCCCTGGCGATCAGCGGGCTGCTGTTCATCGTCGTTGTAGTTGCCTTGCTCTTCAACGCCTTCGGTGACAACGAGGAGGTCGCCGCCTCCACCACAGCGGTGGCCCCCACCACGGCGCCGGAGGTGCTCGAAAACGAAGCCATCGCGATCCTGAAGGCAGAGTGCACGCCCCCCGGGTTGGGCTCGTTCGCCTGTTCGAACCTCTTCTCGGGTAGTTCGGCCGAATATCAGATCAGGTGGGAGGAGCTAGCCGAGGGCGACACCGTCAAGATCAAACTGTTCTTCAGCCAGCCAATGGTCGTCACCCAGATCCTGTGGAAGAACATCGAGGATCCCGTCCGGTTCGCCCAGAACTATCGAGCTCGGGGACTTCGGATCGACGCCCAGGGATCACTGACAGAAGTGCCCTTCGAACTCGAGGACATCCCGGGAACCCAGGCCATCGACTACGCCGCAGTGAACGCCAACTGGATAGAGATCACCATCCAGAGCGCTTTCCAGGCCGAAGTGGTCAACAACCAGGTCTTCCGGGAGCTGGCCATCGATGAGATCACCGTGATCGGCCGACCTGCCATCCCCACCACCGAAGGCGGCTAAGCTCCAGTACCTCCTCAGGCGGCGGTGACGCCAACTTCGAGACGCTGAACCCCCCGAAAGATGAGGCTTTCGATGCGGTGGTCGGCTCTATGTAGCTCCAGTCCACCAACCCTGGCGGCAAACCTGCCCAGAGCAGCTTCGAGCTCCACCCGGGCCAGGGGGGCGCCGACACAATGATGGACTCCGGCCCCGAAGGAGATATGGGGGTTGGGGTCCCGGGCAAGGTCCAATACCTCGGGGTCGTCGAACACACTCTCGTCGTGGTTGGCAGCTCCGAAGAGCAGGCCGACCTTGGTGCCCTTGCGGAGAGGCAGGCCACCGACCTCGGTGTCCTCCAGAACCCAGCGCTCGAACATCTGGAGGGGCGAGTCGAAACGGAGCAGCTCTTCTACCGCGGTGGCGAGATCGGCCTCTGTACGGAGGAAGCGGTAGGAGTCAGGGCTCCGGGCCAGAGCCAGTAGGGCGTTTCCGATGGCGTGCACCGTGGCTTCATGCCCGGCGTTGAGGGTCAGAATCGCCGTCGCCACCACCTCGTCGTCGCTGAGGGTCTCCCCGTACTCCTCCACATCGAGCATCGCCGACAGCAGATCGTCCCCCGGTGAACGGCGCCGCTCCTCGACGAGACCTTCGAGATAGGCGACGAAGTCCTTGGTCGCCTGCTCGGCGGCAGCGCCCTCCTCTTCGATCACCCTCTCGTCGAATACCTTGACGATGGCGTGGCTCCACTCGAGGAGACGGGGATGATCCTCGGCCGGTACGCCCATCAGTTCAGCGATCATCGACACCGGGATGGGAGTAGCGAACTCTTCGATGGCTTCCATCTCCCCACGATCCAAGGCCCGGTCGAGGATGGAGTCGGCGACCTGTTCCATGCGGGGACGGAAGGCCTCCGACGACCGCCGGGTGAAGGCCTTGGACACCAGACGTCGGAGCCGGGTGTGTCGGGGGGGTTCCAGGTCGATGAAGGACTCCCGGATGTACGCCGTCCAGGTGGGCCACTGCGGCGGGTAGATGCGGCGATACAGCTCCGGGTCCACCGCGTCGACGCCCATCCTGTGGCGGAAGTCGCGACCGAATCGCTGACGGTCCTTTAGGACTTGTGACACCAGGGCGTGCGACGCCACGAACACCAACCCCCAGGTTTCGTCGTAGAAGACCGGCGACTCCCGACGGAGGCGGGCGTACACGGGATATGGGTTGTCTAGAAACTCGGGGTCGTAGGCGTCGAACATGGCTGCCACCGGACTCTAGGGAGGGATCAGTGAGCCTCGCCCTTGGCGTATCGGGCACCGTCGGCGGCTGGCATCCGAAGCCGCTGGGTGGCCACGGCCAGAACCAGCAGCGTGATCACATAGGGGGTGGCGTTGATGAGCTGAGGAGGCACCTCCTCTACTAGCAAGTAGATGGCAAGAAAGCCCGCTCCCAGCACCCCCATGATCACCGCCCGACGTGCTTTGTCCTTGAGCACCGAGACGATGGCGAAGGCGATCAGCGAGATGGCTATCGCCAGCATGAAGGACTGCACCACAGGCCCTCCCCGGAACTGGAGCGAGTCGCCGAAACCGAAGACAAGGGCACCGCTGAGCACCCCGGCCGGCATCCAGTTGCCGAAGATGAGAGCACCCAGTCCGATGAAACCCCGACCCGCCGTCATCCCCTCGCGGTAGATACCCGCCTGGACCAGGACGAGGAACGCACCGCCCAATCCGGCCAGAGCCCCCGAGATGACGACGGCGTAGTACTTCATCCTGAGAACCGGGACTCCCAGCGATTCGGCTGCCCAGGGGTCTTCCCCGCAGGATCGCAGGCGCAGCCCCCATGCGGTTCGCCACAGCAGCCAGGCGGTGACAGGCACGGTGACAAAGGCGATGATGGTCAGATAGTTGATATCCCCCACCAGGCCCCGAAGGATCCCAGCCAAATCTGAAACCAGGAACCAGTCGACTCGCTCGAGGCTCCCGAGGAGATCAGGGCTCTTCCATCCGAACACGGTCCCACCAGCGAGGAACGGAAGGTTCACGTTGGTCAGGCCCTGCACGGAGGGGCTCTGCACCACGCTGCCTCCGGTCTCGGGGGTGTAGACGATCGAGGAGAGGAAACGCATCGCCCCCAGCCCCAGGATGTTGATGGCCACACCGGAGACGATGTGGTCCACGTTGAACGTCACCGTGGCGATGGCGTGGAGGAGACCGAAAAGCGCACCACCGAGGATGCCAAGAACTACGCCGCGCCACGGACCGTAAGTCCAACTCCCCCAGGCGGCGAACCAGGTCCCGGCGATCATCATCCCCTCCAAACCGATGTTGACCACCCCGGCCCGCTCCGAGTACAGACCACCGAGGCCGGCGAGGAGGATCGGCACGGAAAGTCGGAGAGCGGCGCTGGCGGTGCCGCGAGCGGTCAGCTCCTCGGTCCCGGTCACCGCCTCGGCCACGGTGAGGATCAGCACCGCAACCAGGGCGATCAGCGTGTAACGAAGGACCCGGTTCTCCGGGAGCAGCCGATTGGTGAGACCGGTCAAGCCGCCACCTCCTGGAGTTCGGTTTCTTCGGCGGCTCTCGCCGCCGCCGCCACGGTGCGCCGCTGGACATAGCGAGCGATCACCTCATAGACGATCACCACGGTCAGCACCACGACACCCTGGATGATGGTGACTATCTCCCTGGGAACACCACTGAAGTCGAGGATGAGGGCAGAGCGTTCCATGAACCCGAAAAGGAGCGCGCCGAAGGCCATGCCCACCGGATGGTTCCGTCCCAACAGGGCAACCGCGATCCCGTTGAACCCGAACAGACGGGGGAAGTCCTGGACGTACTGATGGTGAAACCCGAGCAGGTCCGACATCCCGACCAGCCCCGCCAGGCCTCCTGAGATGATCATCGTGTTGACGACCATGCGGTTGGCGTTCACGCCGCTGGCGTAGGCCGCCGGAGGGTTGATCCCCGCAGCCCTCAGGTCGTACCCGAAACGGCTTCGGGTCACCAGGTAGTGGTAGAAGATGCCCAGTAGGATGGCAATCACCAGGAACCCCCGGAGCTGGGATCCGGCTCGAGGCTCCACCCCGAACAGCTCGATGATCGGATTGAGAGAGGGAATCCAGCCGCTCTCCGGTATCAGGTCGGTGGCCGTGGTCAGTCCCGAAGTCTCCGCTTTGAAGTATTCGAGGAACAGATAGGCACTGACGCTGAAAGCGACAAAGTTGAGCATGATTGTCGAGATGACCTCGTGGACCCCCCGCTTGACCTTGAGCCATCCGGCGAAGCCGTTCCAAGCCGCCCCCACGATCACACCGACCAAGAGGATGGCGAACACGTGGAGTACGGGAGGGAGGACGAAGAGGGCACCGACGTAGGCGGCTATGAGCGCAGCCAGGAGGTAGGCCCCCTCCACTCCGATGTTGAACAATCCCATCTTGAAGCCCACCGCCACCGCCAGGGCAGAGACGAACAGCGGGATGGCCCGGTTGGTCATCGAGATCAGGGATTCGACGCTGGTGCCGAACTTCCACATCTCGGCGTAGGCGTCGAGGGGGTTGATGTCCACCAGGAGGAGGGCGAAGGCCGCTATGCCGAAGGCGATGACGAGAGCCACGGCCGGAGCAACAACCGAAGTGAGGAACCGGCCCCCTCTCATGATGCCTCCCTGCGGGCACCGGTCATGTAGGAGCCCAACAGCTCGGGGGTGACCTCGTGCGGGTCGAGCTTGGCCACCAGACGCCCTTCGAAGAGCACATGAATGGTGTCGGAGAGGCCGATCAGCTCTTCGAGGTCGGCGGAGATGAGGAGGATCCCCGTCCCCGCGGCCCTTGCCTTCTTCAGCTCCTCCCACACCGCCGCCTGGGCGCCCACGTCGATGCCCCTGGTGGGCTGGGCAGCGATCAGAACCACCGGCTCGGCCATGATCTCCCTGCCCACCACCAGCTTCTGCTGGTTGCCCCCGGAAAGGGCAGTGGCAGGAACGTCGACGCTGGGCGTCTTTACCGCGAAGCGGCGGACGATCTCCACCGTCCTCTGTCTGGCTCCGCGGCGGTCGATCCAGATTCCCTTGGCAAAGGGAGGCTCGTACTGATGGCCGAGAGCGGCGTTCTCCCAGAGCGGTGACGGGAGGAGTAGTCCTTGACGCTGCCGGTCCTCAGGAATCAAACCCAGGCCCTCTGCCCTCCGCTCCCTTGTCTCCATCCCCAGTAGCTCCCGATCCTTGAGCCTGATGCTGCCCGAGGCATTCGGCTCCAGACCCAGCAGGGAGTCGACCAGGGGTGCCTGACCGTTTCCCTCCACCCCGGCTATCCCCACTATCTCACCGCTGCGCACCACGAAGTTGATGTCAACGAGAATCTTCCGGCCTTCCTCCGATACGAGCGACAGCCCCTCGGCCTCGAGCAGTACCTCATCCTGTACGGTGGACTCCCGTGTCTCCGGCGTGGGCAGCTCCGACCCGATCATCATCTCGGCGAGCTGTCGAGCATCCACCTGTTGCGGGGTAGTCGTTCCTACGGTCCTTCCCGCTCGCATCACCGTGATCCGGTCGGCGATGGACAGCACTTCATCCAGCTTGTGGGAAATGAAAATCACCGTGACCCCCTTGGCTTTGAGGTCTCGGATGGAGTCGAACAGCTCCTCCACCTCCTGAGGGACCAGCACCGCGGTGGGCTCATCGAGGATCAGGATCTGGGCGCCGCGATAGAGGACTTTGAGAATCTCCACCCGCTGACGCTCCCCCACCGAAAGAGTCTCCACCTTGCGGGAGGGGTCGATGCTGAGACCGTAGGTCTCTCCCAGCTCCACCAGGCGTTCCTTGGCGCCCGAGAAATCTATCTCCACCCCTCGCCTGGGCTCTGAGCCGAGGATCACGTTCTCCAACACGGTGAGGTTGTCGGCCAGCATGAAGTGCTGGTGAACCATGCCGATTCCAGCCTCTATGGCATCCCGAGGAGATCGGAAATGGACCCGCTGGCCGTCGACCTCGATGGTCCCCTCGTCAGGCTGGACCATGCCGTAGATGATCTTCATCAGAGTCGACTTGCCCGCCCCGTTCTCCCCTACTACCGCATGGACCTCGCCGCGGATCACCTCCAATTCCACGTTGCGGTTAGCGACCACGCCCGGGTAGTGCTTGGTGATGCCGGTTAGATGTATCGCGGGTGCCTGGGCCATCTCAGTCCATATAAAACGCCGGGCCCAGGGAGTCCCTGAGCCCGGCGCAAACTAGCAGCCTCAACGGCTCTTTAACCGAGAGCGTCCGGCACTTCGATCTCCCCGGAGATGATCTTGGCCTTGATGTCCTCGAGCTGGTCGACGATGTCGTCGACGAACCCGCCGGTAGTGGAGTAGCCCACCCCCTCAGCGGCAAGGTCGAAGACGACCGGTCCGGAGGTGAACTCACCCATCAGGAAGTCCTCGATGGTGTTCCCCACAGCCACGTCGACCCGCTTCAGCATCGACGTCAGGATGTGCTCCTGGAGAGCGGGGTCACCCACGGTGTTGTACTGGTCGGCATCCACACCGATGGCCCACAGGAACTGATCGTCGGTCGAGGCCTCGGCGGCCGCCTGGAACAGACCCAGGCCGGAGCCACCGGCGGCGTGGTAGACCACGTCGGCGCCCTGGGCGTACATGGCCAGGGCGGACTCCTTGCCCTTCACTGGGTCACCGAACCCGCTGAAGTCCGGCGGCTGGGTGAGGTAGTCCACGAGAATCTCGACGTCGGGGTTGATGTAACGAGCCCCGGCCTCGAATCCAGCCTGGAACTTCTCGATCAGGCCGATCTGGACTCCACCAATGAACCCGATCTTGTTCGTCTGCGACTTGAGGGCCGCGGCGGCGCCCACCAGGAACGAGCCCTCATGCTCGGCGAAGAGCATGCAGCGGACGTTGGGCATGTCCACCGTGGCGAAGGAGTCGTCCTGCGGGCAGGAGTCGGTGATGGCGAACATCACCTCAGGGAACTCGGTACCCACTCTCCACACGTTCTGAGCGAAGGCAAATCCGTTGGCGATGATCAGGCTGTGTCCGGTCTCGGCGAGGAGGCGAAGGTTCTCCTCCCGGTTCTCACCTCCGGCGTCGGGGGCCAGCTCCTGGCCGTCGTAGCCGTACTTGACTTTGCCTTCGTCCCAGGCCTTGGCGGCCAGGTCGTTGAAGGACAGGTCACCGCGTCCACCCACGTCGAAGGCCATACCGACGAGAACACCCTCTCCGATCATGGTCTCGGCAGCCTCGGTGGTGGTGGTCTCGTCATGGTCGTCGCCGTGGTCATCGGCGTGCGTTGTCGCCGGGGCCTCCGTGGCTGGGGGAGCCTGGGTGGGCTCGGGTTCCTCGGTCGCGGCCGGGCTGCAAGCAGCAGCCACCACCGCCAGACCGACGAGAACCGCGAAGTACCGCAGATTGCGTTTCACTTTTGATTCTCCTCCGTAGGTGGTATTGAGCAGGGGACAGGTGGGGACCTGTCGACCTGGGAACGATAGCGAACTGTAGGTGAGTAGGGCTAGCCGGGAAAGGTTAGCGCTCGTCGCTGCCGGCCATCTCCACCGGTGGAGTGTCGGGGGAAGCGATCCCCTCAAAGGTCAGTTCCTGGTCTTCCTCGTCGAAGCCGACGAGGATCGTAGTGCCGGCCTTGAACTCACCGAGCAGCACCCGCTCCGACAGCGGATCCTCCAACAGACGCTGGATGGCGCGCCGCAACGGCCGGGCGCCAAGCTCGGGGTCGTAGCCCTCCTTGCCCAGGAACTCCTTGGCCTCGTCGGTGAGGGCTAGGTCGAGGTGCTGGCTGGAGAGCTGGTCCCGGACCCGCTCCAGCATCAGGTCGACGATCTGCTTGATCTCCTCCATTGACAGCTCGTGGAAGACAATGATCTCGTCGAGACGGTTGATGAACTCGGGGCGGAACTGCTTCTTCAGCTCCTCGGTGACCTTCTCCTTCATGAACTCGTAACTCACTTCCTCGTCTTCGACGTGGAAGCCCACCGCCTTCTTGTGAAGATCGCGGGTCCCGAGGTTGGAGGTCATGATGATGACGGTGTTCTTGAAATCGACGCTGCGACCCTGGGCGTCGGTGAGCCGCCCCTCTTCGAGGATCTGGAGGAGGGTGTTGAACACGTCGGGGTGAGCCTTTTCGATCTCGTCGAACAGCACCACTGAGAAGGGCTTGCGTCGCACTGCCTCGGTGAGCTGGCCGCCCTCGTCGTAGCCCACGTAGCCAGGAGGCGAGCCCACCAGGCGACTCACGGTGTGTTTCTCCATGTACTCGGACATGTCGAGTTGGATGAGGGCGTCCTCGTCACCGAAGAGGAACTCGGCGAGGGCCTTGGCGGTCTCGGTCTTGCCCACACCGGACGGCCCGAGGAAGATGAACGACCCCGCCGGACGACGCGGGTCTTTGAGCCCGGCTCGGGTGCGGCGGATCGCCCGGGAGACGGCCGTGATGGCATCGTGCTGGCCCACGATCCTCTTGTGCAGCTCCTCTTCCATGCGAACCAGACGAGCTGTCTCCTCTTCGGTGAGCCGGTGCACGGGGATCCCTGTCCACTGGGCGAGGACTTCGGCGATCTCGGCCTCGTCGATCACCCAGCCGTCACCTTCGACTTCGGCCTCCTTGGTGGCACGCTCGGAGAGCAGGGTGCGCTCCTCGTCCCGAAGCTGGGCGGCCCGCTCGTAGTTCTCCCCGGCCACGGCGTCGGCCTTGCTCTCGCGGACCTTGACCAGCTTCTCGTCGATCTCCATGATCTCGGGCACGTCGCTGGAGCGATGGATCCGCATCCGGCTCCCGGCTTCGTCGATGAGGTCGATCGCCTTATCGGGAAGGAACCGGTCGGAGAGGTAACGGTCGGCGAGATTGGCGGCCGAGACGATGGCCTGGTCGGTGAAGCGCACCGAATGGTGAGCCTCGTAGCGGTCCTTCAAGCCCCGCAGAATGTCGATCGTGTCGGCCACTGAAGGCTCGTCGACCTGGACCGGTTGGAACCGCCGCTCCAGGGCCGAGTCCTTCTCCAGGTACTTGCGGTACTCCTCGAGGGTGGTCGCCCCGACGGTCTGTAGCTCACCCCGGGCGAGCATCGGCTTGAGGATCGAGGCGGCGTCGATAGCCCCTTCGGCAGCACCGGCGCCCACCAGGGTGTGGATCTCGTCGATGAACAGGATGATGTCGCCCCGGCTCTTGATCTCCTTCAGCACCTTCTTCAGGCGCTCCTCGAAATCACCCCGGTAGCGAGATCCGGCGACGAGGGCGCCCAGGTCGAGGGTGTAGAGGTTCTTCCCCTGAAGGTTCTCGGGAACGTCACCGGAGACGATGCGCTGGGCGAGGCCTTCGACGATGGCCGTCTTGCCCACCCCCGGCTCACCGATGAGCACCGGATTGTTCTTGGTGCGCCGGGACAGGATCTGCATCACCCGCTCGATCTCCCGAGTGCGCCCGATCACCGGGTCGAGGGCGCCCTCCCGGGCTGCCTGGGTGAGGTTGCGGCCGAACTGGTCGAGGATCGTCGAGCCGGTGGAGGCGGTCTCTCTGCCCCCGGCGCCGGCGGGTTTCGGCTGCTGCTCTTCGGCGCTTCCCGGGCCGGAGAGGAGCTGGATAACGGTCTGGCGGACCTTCTGGAGCTCGGCCCCGAGCTGCTGGAGAACCTGGGCTGCCACCCCCTCACCCTCCCGGATCAGTCCGAGCAGTATGTGCTCGGTCCCGATGTAGTTGTGGCCGAGCTGGAGGGCCTCACGTAGCGACAGTTCGAGCACCTTCTTGGCCCTCGGGGTGAAGGGAATGTGACCAGAAGGGGACTGTTGGCCCTGACCGATGATCTTGACGACCTCATCCCGGACCGAGTTGAGGTCGATGCCCATGGACTCCAGGGCTTGGGCGGCGATGCCCTCACCCTCGTTGAGCAGTCCGAGCAGTATGTGCTCGGTCCCGATGTAGTTGTGATTCAGGTATCGCGCTTCTTCCTGGGCAAGAACAACTACTCGTCGAGCTCGATCTGTGAACCGCTCAAACATTCCTGTCTCCTGAGCCTGGCATAGGCAATTCTATCATTGGCCGGGCCTTCGACTCCGCGGAGGCTCCCAGCCCTCGGTCTCGGTATAGCATCGTCACCTATGAAAGACCTCCAAACCCTCATTCCTATTCCCCACATCTGGGAGGGTTTGGAGCGGGTGGAGGAGCGTCTGCTCGAAGCTTCGGCTGCTGAGGACGCCTATCTGACCAAGATAGCGCAGCACCTTTTGCTGGCCGGAGGTAAGCGTTTCCGGCCCCTTCTGACCCTCCTCGCCGCCGAGTTCGGCAACCCAGTCGACCGTCGACCTATCGAAGCGGCGGTCGCCGTGGAGCTGATCCACGTGGGCTCCCTCTACCACGACGACGTCATCGACGAAGCCGACACTCGCCGCGGCGCGGCCTCCGTCAACGCCAACTGGACCAACACCCTCGCCATCCTCGCCGGCGACTTCCTCATGGCCCGGGCCTCTGAAGTGGCAGCGACCCATCTCAGCCAGGAGTCGGTGCGCCTCCTGGCGACCACCTATGCCGAACTGGTCCAGGGGCAGACCCGGGAGCTTCAGCTCAGCGGTGACCTCAATCACTCCATCGGCGACTACCACGAGGTCATCGGAGGCAAGACCGCCTCTCTGATCCGGACGTCCGCCCGACTGGGCGCCGTGGCTGCCGACGCCACCCCAGAGGTGATCGAAGCCCTCTCCACCTGGGCATGGGAGCTGGGGATGGTCTTCCAGATCGCCGACGACGCCCTCGACCTGGTGGCCGACGAGGCGACCCTCGGCAAGCCCGCTGGCTCCGACATCCGGGAGGGCACCTTCACCGCGCCGGTCCTCCTCGGCGCCGACGGACCTGACGGCCCCCGCATCCGGTCTCTGCTGGAGGGCGACCTCCCCTACGACGACGACGCGGTGGAGGAGGTCATCGCCCTGGTGCGGGCCGGGGGCTTCATCGAAGCCGTCCTCTCCGACGCCAAGGACCGCCTCGCCCGGGCGGACTCCTTGCTGGAATCGCTCCCCTCTTCCGAGGCCCGCTCCATCCTCAAAGGCCTCGGAGAACACCTCCTCGACCGGGTGGAGGCCGTCCGCCCCTAACTTTCTGTGCGGGTCTTCAGGCCAAAACGGTCCGCAAACCCGCACAGAAGGGTTGTGGATAACTTTCTGTGCGGGTTTTCAGGCCAAAACGGTCCGTAG